>JAFSNT010000062.1 GCA_017443295.1 Clostridia bacterium | reverse complement strand
GCAAGAAAAACGTTAGCGCCAGCCGAAAACGGAAGTTGTGTGGACGTAATCCCGATTTGCTCTTACAAGCACTGGAGCTAATCCTGTACCCACAGGAAGCAGGGACTTCGTAACACTTTTGTAACTCATGCGATGGCCATGGTTCCGCCGATTTGGGTGATTGCGCGGAAAGCGGGGTTCTGATATAATAGACCGTACATTGTCAGGAACAGGGAGGATGCGATCAGACCATGGCCTATTTGCCCCAGGACCCCTACATGCTTTTGAGTGTGGTCAACATGAAGCTGCGGGACCGGTTTTCCAGCCTGGACAGCCTGTGCGAGGATATGGACTGCAACCGCAAGGAAGTTGAATCCGTGCTGGCCACCATTGATTACCACTACGACCCGGAGCAGAACGCTTTCGTATAAAAATCAGCCGAACGCCCTCAAAAGCGTCGGCTGATTTTTTTCAACGGATTCAGTTTGCCGCGGCCGGGGCAAAAGTATACGCGCTGGTGACGGTCTGATACTCCGTCCAGTAATATTTCTGGATTTCCTCGCCGTCCAGGATCTTTTGAATTGCTTCCTGGGCCATGCGCTCCTGGGCGGTTTCGTCGATCACCACGGTGCCCGCCATTTTCTTCTGCCGAATCAGCCGAATGGCCTCGTCCGTTCCGTCCATGCCCAGCACGCAGACAGCGGGGTGCGCCGCCTCACCCGCCGCCTGAACCGCCTGGACCGCGCCGATGGCGATTTCGTCATGGGTGCAGATGATTGCCTCGATCTGCGTGCCGAAATCCTGGAGCAGCTTTTCACAGACGGCTTTCGCCTGGGTCCGGTCCGACGCGCCGCTGCGATCCGCTAAGCACACGGCCTCCAGCCCGGCATTGCCCACCGCCCGCAGGGACAGCTCGGTGCGCTGGCGGGATTCGGTCTGGGGAGAGGCGTCCCGGATAATCACGTAATGAATCACGCCGTCCCCGTTCGTATCGCCGTGGTTCGGCCTGGCCGCCAAAATTTCGCCCTGCTTCAGGCTGGCCTGGCGCAGGTCGCCGCCTACGCAGCAGCCCTTCACGCGCTCCAGCAGCGCATCCACGCTGCCGTGGGCCGTGTATTCGTTGCCGCTGCGCACGATCATCTGGCGGCCAAAGAGCAGCGCGGGGACGCCCGACGACGCCAGCGTTTCGGTCACAGCCTCCACCACGGCGCTGTCCAGGAAATCAATCACGATCAGCTTCAGCTTCTGTTTCAGCAGGCTTTCGATGTGTGCTTTCTGCTGCTCCGGTTTTCCCTCGGCGTCCGCGAAGAACAGCTCGTATTTGATATCGCCGGTTTCCAGGCTGGCAAAATACGTCCGCAGCATTTCGCAGAAGGCCTTCGTTTCCGCGTCGCTCATGCGGCCCACGCACACGCCGATTTTCCGCACGGTTTCCGCCCGGGCCGGGGCGCTGGCCCCAATGACGAGCGCCAGGGCAAGGAACAGGCAAAGCAGGCATTTTTTCATGTTTTGGTATATTCCTTCCAAGTAAATTACAATAAGTGCGCGCAAGCCGGATCGAAGGAAATGAAGCACTGTTCACCTACGTTATAGATTTTCTTGTTCACGGGGCAGTTGTCGGTGATCTTCACCAGGGTATCCCCCACCCGCACATGATAGTTCTGGTAGCTGCCCATGAAGCAGGAAAGCTCCACCTTGCAGGGCAGCATGCCCTCGTCGGCGATCTGGATGGCCTCGGGCCGCACAACGATTTCGCAGTCCGCGCCCGCCGCGTAGATTTTTTCCGTGTTCACGGCGGCGGTGCCGGTGGGAAGCTGCACCACGGTCTGGCCGCTTCCGCAGGAAGCCGCCTTGCCCTTTAGGAAGTTGCACTCGCCGATGAAATCGGCCACGAACTCGCTGACGGGATGGTAATAGATTTCCGTGGGGCTGCCCATCTGGGCAATGACGCCGCCCTTCATCAGAATGATCTGGTCGGAAATGGACATGGCCTCGCTCTGGTCGTGGGTGACGTAGATGGCGGTGATGCCTAAGGTCTGCTGGATGCGGCGAATCTCCGTGCGCATCTGCACGCGCAGCTTGGCGTCTAAGTTGGACAGCGGTTCGTCAAACAGCAGCACGCCGGGCTCCACAACCAACGCGCGGGCCAGGGCCACGCGCTGCTGCTGGCCGCCGGACAGCTGGTTGGTCATGCGCTGTTCCATGCCGGAAAGCTCCACCAGCGCCAGGATGTCCGTCACGCGCTGCTTGATCTCGTCCTTGGGCACCTTGCGCAGGCGCAGGCCGTAAGCCACATTGTCGAACACGTTGTAATGGGGGAACAGGGCGTAGCTTTGGAACACCATGGCCGTGTCCCGCTTGTTGGGGGTCAGGGCGTTGATGGGTTCGCCGCCTAAGTAGATCTCGCCCTCGTCCGGGCTTTCAAAGCCCGCGATCATGCGCAGGGTGGTGGTTTTGCCGCAGCCGGAGGGACCCAGCAGGGTCACGAAGGAACCGGGGGCGATATCCAGCGCCACGTCATGCACGGCATAGAATTCCTTGCCAGTCTTGGGGTCCTGATAGATTTTGGAAATATGGTCCAATTTTACGCCCTTGGGTTCTTTTGCGCGGTTGGCCATGATTATTCAACCTCCTTGACTTTTCTGCTGGTGCCGAAGAATTTGATCACCAGGTTCATCAGCAGCACGCTGCCGTAGGTAATGGCGATCAGGATGCTGGCGAAGGCGCATGCGATGCTGAACGCGCCTTTTTCGGCAAACTCATTGATCTGAACGGTGATGAGCAGGTAACTGGGCGTCACCAGCAGGATGATGGCGGAAATGGCGGTGATGGACCGCACGAAGGCGGTGACAAGGCCGGACAGGAAGGAATCCTTAATGAGGGGCAGGGTGACGGAGGTAAACACTTTCAAGCTGTTAGCCCCCATATCATAGGCGCTTTCCTCGATGGACTTGTCAATTTGGCGCAGCGCGGAGATGCCGCTCCGCGTGCCGGTGGGCAGGGAGCGCACCACGAACACGATAATCAGGATCAGGCCCGTGCCGTAGATGCCGCTCAACAAGCCGGTGTGGAACAGGCCGTTGGCGAAACCGCGAATGTAGCCCACGCCCAGCACCGTGCCCGGAACTGCCATGGCCAGAATGGAAACAGCCTCGATAAAGCCCTTGGCCTTGAACTTCCGCTTCACCACCAGGTAGGAGATGATCATGGAGAGCAGCGCGGTGATCGGCGACGCGATCAGTGAGAGTACAAAGGAATCGCGGAACGCCTGCAGGCCCCGGTACCGGGTGAATACCTGATCAAACCACTTAAAGGTAAGCGGCGTAAACTTGTAGCCCCAGGTGGGGAACAAAGCGCCGATGGGCACGCACAGGTACATCATGATGACGAACACCGCCGCCAGGGAACACAGCACCGTCAGCGGGATGGTGACGGACTTGTCCTCGATCAGCATGCGCGCACGGCTGGCTTTGCCCGAAAGGGTCGCGGCGGTCTTCCTCTCCAGGTAATACTTCTGAACAGCAAACATGGCCAGCGTAATGCACAGCAGCACCACGGCCATGGCCGCCGCGCCTTCCTTGTCCATGGCGCCGGTGAGCTGAAGATAGATGGTGGTGGCCAGGGTGTCATAGCTGCCGCCAATGATCATAGGGTTGGCAAAATCGGCGATGGATTCTATGAACGTGACCAGGAAAGCGTTGCCCAGGCCGGGCAGCATCAGCGGCAGCGTCACGGTGGTAAACACCTTCCACCGGGTGGCCCCCATATCGCGGGAAGCCTCCTCCATGGAGGGATCAATGTTCTTCAGCAGGCCTTTCAGCATCATATAGCATACCGGGAAGAACGTCAGCGTCTGGACGATAACGATACCCCAGTAGCCGTAAATATCATTGTCATAGATGCCCAGCGCGAAGCGGGTAATCAGCCCAGAACGGCCAAAGAGCATGATCATGGACAGAGAAAGCACAAAGGGCGGCGACACAACCGGCAGCATGGATACCACCTTGAACAGTCCGCCCACCGCCTTGCGCATTTTCACATAAATCTCCACATACGCAAACAGCAGACCGATCAGTGTGGACAGGATGCCCACCACAAAGCCCACCTTCAGGGTATTGGTGATCGCCGTGCGGAAGGTGCGCATTTCAAAAATGCGGCGGAAGATATCCAGGCTTATCCCGTTGCTGCCATACAGGCTGTCTACCAGCAGGATCGCCAAGGGGTAGAGGATGAACAAGGTAAGAAAAGTAATCAGGAGCACAATTGTGGTCATCATGATCGGATCAGCCAGCATTTTTTTGCGATCCAGCGTCGCGCTTTGGCCCCGCGCCATAGACAACCCCTCCTTTCTTTAGCTTCCTAAAAAATGATCCCCGCCCCGGTGGGGGCGGGGATTTATGGTCTGCGAACGAATATGGAAGATGCTACGGAGATTATTCAGTCTTGAAACGATCGTCCGCAGCGTCGCCCAGGGCAGTAATCACGTCCGCCACGTTCTGCTTGGTGTCGGTCACGGCTTTGCCGAAGTCATAGCCGTCCCACACAGCATCCAGCGTCAGGCCAAACTGCGCGGCCGCTTCGGGCTGCTCCGCGTTGTCGATGACCAGGAACTGGTAAGATTCGTTGTCGTCTGCCAGCTCCACGCATTCGGGAGACAGGGCGTATTCCAGGAACAGCTTGGCAGCGTTCGGATGCTTGGCGCCCTTGAAGATGGCCACGGGACCGATTTCACAGCCAGTGCCGTCGGAGGGGATCACCAGCTGAATGTTGTCATAGCCCTTGAGGATCTGCGCCACGCCGTCATGCAGGAAGCCGATGCCGATGACGCACTGGCCGGTGCCCACGTTCTTGGAGGGGCCGGAGCCGGACTTGGTGTACTGCTGAATGTTCTTATCCAGCGCAACCAGGTAAGCGATGCCTTCATCATGGCCCTTCATCTGGAGCATCAGGTTGACCACCAGTTTGGCGGTACCAGCGGTGTTGTAGTTGGACAGCCAGATCAGGCCCTTGTATTCTTCCTTGAGCAGATCGTCCCAGCTCTGGGGCACGTCCAGCTTCAGGCGGGCCAATTCATCCTTATTGACCATGAAGCCTAAGATACCGGTGTAAATGCCGTACCAGTAGCCGTCGGGATTCTTGTACAGGTCGCCGAGCAAGTGGGAAGCGTTGGCGGGCACATAGCTGTTGTCCAGGATGCCCAGGGCCACGGCTTCGTCATAAGGATTGTTGGTGCCGCCAAACCACACGTCGGCAGAGGGATTGCCCTTTTCCTCGGCGATCTTGTTGGGCACCTCACCGGTGGACAGGCGCTGATACAGCGTCTTGATGCCGTACAGCTTCTCAAACTGACGGCAGGCGGCGGCCAAGTAATCTTCCTCGCAGGAGCCGTAAACGATCAGTTCGCCTTCCGCTTTGGCGGCGGCGATCAGGTCAGCATCAGCGCCTACCCGATCCTCCGCGTGTACCACCGCAACACAGCCCAGCAGCATCATAGCCGCCAGCAGAAGAGCCAAAATCTTCTTCATGAAAAAACCTCCTTATGTGAATGAATTTTTTTGGGTTCCTCCCCATTTGCCCTCTATTATAAAGTTGCGAAACGAGATTGTCAAGGGAAGATTTAAAAAATCTGAATTTTTCTCACCATTTCAGCCATTTTAGCGCTCCATGCCTCCCCCGTTTTCCTTCCCGGGAAAGCAATAAAGGAATCGGGCACAAGCA
This sequence comes from Clostridia bacterium, assembly GCA_017443295.1. Lineage (GTDB taxonomy): Bacteria > Bacillota > Clostridia > Christensenellales > Aristaeellaceae > RUG563. The sequence continues at coordinate 4,231 of JAFSNT010000062.1, read as the reverse complement.
CTCTTCTTTCATGCATTCACGCGATAAGCACGCAAAAAGCAGGCCATGAAATCACAGCCTGCTTTTTGTGTTGGTGGTGTATTACACCAATTCGATAATGACCATTTCGGCCGCGTCGCCGCGACGGGGACCCAGCTTATAGATGCGGGTGTAGCCGCCGGCGCAGTTCTTTTCCTGGTTGCGGGCGCGGTACTTGGGGCCATATTCGCGGAATAGCTTTTCCACCACGGGATGCTTGTTGTCCTTGGTGCGTTCCTTATAGTCCTTCTTGCTCTCGTCGTCCTTCTTGGCTTCCTTGATATCGTACAGATAAGCCATCATCAGGCGGCGGGCATGCAGCTTGGAAGGCAGGTCGTTGGTGAAGGTCTGCTTCACGATCTGCTTCTTGTCGTTGTAGAATTCCTTTTCCACGTCGACGGTCTTATCATACTCGCGGATGGCGAGGGTGATCATTTTATCCACGATGCTGCGCACTTCCTTGGCCTTGGCCTCGGTGGTTTCGATGCGGCCGTACCACAGGAGATTGGTGGCCAGATTCCGCAGCATCGCCTTGCGCTGGCTCGCGGTGCGGCCCAGCTTGCGCTCAGTTGCCATGGGGATTTCCTCCTATCACTCTTCGGTCGGGCGCAGACCCAGGCCCAGCGCCTGCAGCTTCTGCTCGACTTCTTCCAGACTCTTTTTGCCCAGGTTGCGCACCTTCATCATGTCCTCCTGGTTCCGCTGAACCAGCTCGGCCACGGTGTTGATCCCGGCGCGCTTGAGGCAGTTATAGGCACGGACGGAGAGGTCCAGATCTTCGATGGTCATCTCCATCACTTTCTCCATCTTGTCGTCCTCCGGTTCAGACGCGCTGACGGGCAGGGTCTGATCCGTGAGGCCCACGAAGAGGGAGAGCTGTTCGGTCAGGATGCGGGCAGACATGGCGATGGCTTCATCGGGAGCCACGGAGCCGTCCGTCCACACTTCCAGCGTGAGCTTATCGTAGTCCGTGATCTGGCCTACGCGGGTATCCTCCACCACGTAATTCACTTTGCGGATGGGGGTGTAAATGGAATCAATGGGAATCACGCCGATGGGCATCTGGGCGGTCTTATTCTTATCGGAAGGAACATAGCCCCGGCCCCGATCCAGGCTCAGCCACATATGCAGCTTGGCGCCTTCGCCCAAGGTGGCGATATGCAGCTCGGGATTCACGATTTCCACTTCGTCGTCCGCCCGGATATCCGCGGCGGTCAGCTCGCAGGGACCCTGGGCGTTGATTTCCAGCATCTTGACCTGATCCGTGTACAGCTTCAGGGCAAGCTCCTTCAAATTGAGAATCAGTTCGGAAACGTCCTCTTTCACGCCGGGCACGGTGGAAAACTCATGCTGCACGCCATCAATGCTCACGCTGGTCACGGCGGCACCGGGGAGCGAATTGATCAGCACCCGGCGCAGCGCGTTGCCCAGGGTATGGCCAAAGCCGCGTTCAAGCGGCTCGATGACAAATCGGCCATAGGTATTGTTTGCCGCCATTTCGGTACAGTCGATATGCGCTTTTTCGATTTCGACAATCACTGGATCCAACCCTCCTTATGGATACGGTCGTGTGGGACTGCATCATACGGTCAGAACAGGATCAGCGGCTATAGAATTCAACGATCATGTTCTCCTGCACTTCGTAGTCGATGTCGGCCCGGGTGGGCAGCTCGGTCACGGTGCCGGTGAGATTCGGAGCGTCAAAGGTGAGCCACTTGGGGGTCAGCACGCTGGTGCCTTCCCGCAGAGCCTTAAAGGCCTCGATCTGGGTGGACCGTTCACGCAGGGTGATGACGTCGCCCTTCTTCACCTGATAAGAGGGGATATCCACCTTTTTGCCGTTCACACGGATGTGGCCGTGGCCCACAACCTGACGCGCCATGCGGCGGGTCTTGGCCAGACCCAGGCGGTACACCACGTTGTCCAGACGGCATTCGAGCAGCACCAGCATGTTTTCGCCGGTAACGCCCTTCATGTTGGAAGCGGTGTCATAGTAGTGACGGAACTGCTTTTCCAGCACGCCGTAGATGAAGCGCACCTTCTGCTTTTCCTTTAACTGAGCGCCATATTCGGAAACCTTCTTCCGGCGGTTGCCGCCGGGATTCCGAGTGGACTTCTTATTGGCATAGCCCATAACGGCCGGAGAAATGTCAAGAGCGCGGCATCTCCGGGCGATCGGCTGCTTATTGTTTGCCATTCCTGTATTCCTCCTTCAATTACACGCGGCGACGCTTGGGCGGACGGCAGCCATTGTGAGGAATGGGCGTCACGTCCTTGATCATGGTCACATCCAGACCGGCGGTCTGCAGGGCGCGGATGGCGGCTTCACGGCCGGAGCCGGGGCCTTTCACCAGCACGTCCACAGACTTGAGGCCGAATTCCTGGCTGGCCTTGGCAGCCGTTTCGGCGGCCATCTGAGCGGCGAAGGGGGTGGACTTCTTGTTGCCGCGGAAACCCATGCCGCCGGCGGAAGCCCAGGACAGGGCGTTGCCCTGCACGTCAGTGATGGTTACGATCGTATTATTGAAGGAAGAACGGATGTGCGCCACGCCGCGCTCTACGAGCTTCTTTTCACGGCGCTTGCGCGAAACCTTCTTCAGCGCTGTTTTTTTAGGAGCCATTCTTCTATCCCTCCGAACCCCTTTCGGGGCGTCCTTTTGGATGATCGCGGTTCCGGATAAGAACCGCTTGCTGCTTACGCTGGGCGCTTTGCCCGGCGCTTAAATGCTTAAGACTTCTTCTTGCCGCCTACGGTGCGCTTGGGACCCTTCCGGGTGCGGGCATTCTGCTTGGTGTTCTGGCCGCGCACGGGCAGGTTGCGGCGATGGCGGACGCCGCGGTAGCAGCCGATTTCCACCAGACGCTTGATATTCAGGGAGACTTCGCGGCGCAGATCGCCTTCCACCTTCAGGTGATGTTCGATGTATTCGCGCAGCTTGCTCACGTCCGATTCGCTCAGGTCCTTGACCCGGGTATCGGGATTCACTTCGGTAACTTCGAGGATCTGCTTGCTCACCGTCGGGCCGATGCCGAAGATGTAGGTCAAGCCAACCTCGACGCGCTTTTCTCGGGGCAGGTCAACACCCGCAATACGTGCCATGTGTTGGATACACCTCCAAATGATTCTGTGGTGGGAATGAGGCCGCTTTCTTTGAGGGTCAAGGCGTAGATCACTTGATCCCGCCGGAAAGAGAAACCTCGCGCTGACGGCGCGGTGCGCCGTTCTTTCCGCCCGCAACCCAGGCGGAGTATTTATGTGACAGCATGCATGGTCCCCTTCTTTTTCGGAAGGGGCAGCCGCCCACACAGGCTTGTCGACAGGGTTTCTTGTGGCCGCACAGAGCGCGTTCGCCGCGCTTTCTTCGCATCTCAGGCCCCTTTTCAAAGGCCCGGCGGCCGCGGGAACGCCGTCCACGATGCCCCCTTCGGAGAGGTAGGAGGTTGGAGGTAGGAAGTAGGAGGAAAAATGATTTCTCAAATTCGTGAACTTGAAAAACCTCCTACCTCATACCTCCTACTTCCTACCTTCCTCCGTGGCACCCTGGACGGCGCTCCCATAGCGCCATGGGTGGGTCAGCCCTGACGCTGCTTATGCTTGGGGTTTTCGCAAATAACCATCACGCGGCCCTTGCGCTTGATGATCTTGCACTTTTCGCAAATGGGCTTAACAGAAGGACGGACTTTCATTGGGGTTCAACCTCCTTAGGGTATAGGATCAATTCTTGCTGCGCCACGTGATGCGGCCGCGGGTCAGGTCGTAGGGGGAGAGTTCGATGGTGACTTTATCTCCCGGGTAAATGCGGATGAAGTTCATGCGCATCTTGCCGGAGATGTGGGCCATGATGCGGTGCCCGTTGGGCAGCTCTACCTGGAACATGGCGTTTGGCAGTGCCTCAATGACCTTGCCTTCCATTTCGATAACGTCGTCCTTGGACAAAGCGGATTAACCCTCCCTGCTTTCTTCGGGCGTCTTCACGCCCCTTGCTTGGTTCGCGATGGGGAAAAGCACCTTGCGGATATCGCTGTCCATCAATTGCCCGGCCTGGTATTTTTCCGCGATTTCGGGGAATTCCCAGGGGCAGGCCGTCAGATGCTTACGCCTTTTTTTCTTCAGATGGCCGATTTTTCGGGTCTCCCCGTCGCCCATCATCACAAATTCGGCGTCCAACGTATATAATACCACAAAGTACCTGCCTTTGTCACGCCCTTTTTT
>JAFSNT010000061.1 GCA_017443295.1 Clostridia bacterium | reverse complement strand
GCCGCCTGCGGCGCTGGGGTTTACGAAAGTTTGATGGCTTCTGGCCCAAGAAAGCCGGGAAAATCCCAGGGAAAAAGCTCGCTTTTTCCCATGGGATTATTCCCTGGCTTTCCCCGGATGCTTCGCATCCGGGTTGGCCGCCCAAGGCGGCCGGGCCAGAAGCACAAGGCCGTAAAATTTTGCTATCCTTGTTCATGCAACAGCGGGAACCAAGTTGTCTCTACGCATTGCGTAATTTCCGCAGGAGAGGGTGCAGGGGATCATCCCCTGCCGCGGGGTCTGGGGCCGCGGAGGCCCCAGGGATGCCCTTTCTCGACAAATCCCAATTTGTATGTAAATTCAGTTTTTTGACAGAAAGAGGTTCAGGATGGTATACTGAATTCATCAGACTGCAAAGGGGATGGCATCATGGACGGCATTGCCGCGACTGACCGGCTGTATTACGAAAACGCGTACCTGCGGGCATTTGACGCGCGGGTGATCGCTGTGCGGGAGGATGGCTGGGCTGCCCTGGATCGGTCGGCCTTTTACCCCACCTCCGGGGGGCAGCCCTTTGATACGGGAACGCTGAATGCCGCCCGGGTGCTGAACGTGGAAGTGGAAAACGGCGTGGTGTGGCACAAGACTGACGCAACCCTTTGCGTGGGTGAAGAAGTCCACGGCGAAATCGACTGGCCCCAACGCTGGGATCACATGCAGCAGCACGCCGGGGACCATATGCTGGCCGGGGCCGCCTGGCAGCTGTTCGGCGGCGTGACCATCGGCTTGCACTTGGGCAAGGAGAACAGCACCATCGACATGGATTTGCCCGGCGGACGCACCCATTTGACAGCGGAAGAAACGGAAGCTCTGGAAACGCTGGTGAACAAGCGCGTACAGCAGGACGATCCCATCCGCTGTTGGTTTCCGGGCGCGGAAGAACTGGCCGCCTTGCCCCTGCGCAAGCGCCCTACGGTGGACAGCCACGTGCGCGTGGTCGCCATGGGAGATTATGAGATGGTGCCCTGCGGCGGCACCCATCCCTCCTCCACGGGCCAGATCGGGCCGGTGAAAATCCTGTCCTGTACCCCCGCCCGGGGGAAAATGCGCCTGTGCTTTGTGGCGGGCATGCGGGCGGTAGCCTATTTCCAGCAAACGGCGGCCTGCGCGGAGCAGGTGGCGGCGGCGCTTTCGTCCACCGTGGCCGAGGCCCCGGAGGCGTTTCAGCGGGAACGGGAAGCGCACCTGAACCAGCAGAAGGAAAACGCCCAGTGCCTGACTCAGGCGGCTTTGGAAATCCTGCGTCTGCGGAAATCGGGCCGCGTTTACGCCGCCCACCTGCCCTTCGCGGATCGGGACGTTCTTTTATCCGCCGCCAAGGAATTGACGAAAGACCCCCGGGCCGTGGCCCTGCTCTCCTGTCCCGGCAAAAGCGGCCATGCCCTGCTGTTCGCCCGGGGCGCGGAGGCGGATTGCGATATGGCGGCGCTTCTGCAAAAGTGCGGCGGCAAAGGCGGCGGCAAGCCCGATTTGGCTCAGGGAAGCGCCTCGGACGAAACAGCCTTGGAGCAGGCGGCGGCATTTCTTGAAAGTGGAAATTGAAAAGTGAAAAGTGAAAATTTGAATAGTCCGCGCTTTGTCTGATGCCATTTGACGCGGGACATTATATAATTCCACTTTTCACTTTCCACTTTTCACTTTTAATCTAACGCGTTCTTTCGCCGCCTGAATAATTTCCCGAAGTGCACAGGAAATACCATATTCTCTCTTGCGTCCCTGCCGTCCGCTGTGTTACACTAAGCAGCGGCGAACGCCCATTCTGGTGTATCGGAAGGATCAAGGATGATTGAGACCTGGACAATCCCCGTAAGACCCATCAGCGGCAAAGCGCCGCGCAAGGTATACGTGTATCTGCCCCGGCAGGCGGAGGAGGATCCGGACGCCCGGTTCCCGGTGCTGTACATGTTTGACGGCCACAACGTATTTTTTGACGAGGACGCCACGTATGGCAAAAGCTGGGGCATGAAAGAATACTTAGAGGGTACGGACACCGGCCTGATCGTGGTGGCGGTGGACTGCGACCATCGGCCCCCCAACGGGCGCTTAAGCGAGTATTCGCCCTTTTCCTTCCGGGACAGCGAATTCGGCTCCGTGGTGGGCCGGGGCAAGCTGTTCATGGACTGGCTGACGGAAACCTTAAAGCCCATCATCGACCGGAAATATCCCACCCTGCCCGAAAGGGAATTTACCTGGATCGCGGGCAGCAGCATGGGCGGCCTCATGAGCCTGTACGCGGTGACGGCCTACAATCAGGTATTCAGCCGGGCGGCGGCCCTCTCCCCCTCGGTATGGCTGGTGCGGGGCAAAATGCTGCCCCTGCTGCGGAAGATCGAGCTTTCGCCGGGCACGGTGATCTACATGGATTACGGTTCCCGGGAAATGGACAACCACTTAGGGATGATGCGCTGCTTTACGAACACCGCCTCCATCCTGACGGAAAAAGGCGCGTTCGTCACCAGCCGCATCGTGCCCAACGGCGACCACTGCGAGGAATGCTGGGAGGAACAGATTCCCATCTTTATGCAGATTTTGTTTTACGACAGGGAATAAGACGAGAGTGGAGAGTTGAGAGTTCAGATGAATATAGTCTTCCAAGATGATGGCTTCCCACGTTTGTAAATCAAAATAAATCTGAACTCTGAACTCTCGAACCGGAGGTGCGCTTGATGAATACTCAATATTTTAGAGAATACAGCCCCGCCCTGGACAGGGACATGGAACTGAAAATTTACGGCCACGCGGGGCGGCCGGTGCTGTTTATCCCCTGCCAGAACGGCCGGTTTTTCGATTTTGAAAATTTTCACATGACCGACGTGTGGGCGCCCTGGATCGAATCGGGCCAGGTGATGGTATTCGCCATCGACACAATCGACCAGGAAACCTGGAGCAATGTGGACGGCGATCCCGGCTGGCGCTCCTGGCAGCACGAGCGCTGGATGCGCTTCATTTTCGACGAAATCGCCCCCTTCATCCAGGATCAGGCCCGAAAGCTGAACGGCTGGGGCGGCAATCCGGGCATCATCGCCTTCGGCTGCTCCCTGGGGGCCACCCACGCGGCCAACCTGTTTTTCCGGCGGCCCGACCTGTTTGACGGCCTGCTGGCCTTGAGCGGCATTTACACCGCCTCCTACGGCTGGGGCGGGTATATGGACGAAGGCGTGTATCTGAACAGCCCGGTGGACTATCTGGCGGGCATGCCGAACGATCACCCCTTTATCCGGCAGTACAACGATCACCGTGGCATCATCGTGGTGGGACAAGGCCCCTGGGAAGTGCCGGAAACCACCTTCCGCGTGAAGGAAATCTGCGAGCAGAAGGGCATCGGCGTGTGGTTCGATATCTGGGGCTACGATTGCAGGCACGACTGGGACTGGTGGTACAAGCAGGTGGAATACCACGTGCCGCATTTGCTGGAATGATAAAAAGCCTTCAATCCGCGCGGCGCGCGGAATAAAAGCGCCGAATGATCAGGGGATGATTTTCATGGAAAACGCATTGAACCGGGCCGAGGGCGTTAAGAAGCCCCAGGAGCGCAGGTCCTTGGGCAGCACCGGAATTCTGGTCACGCCGCTGTGCTACGGATGCGCCTCCGCGTTTGCGAGAGATTTGATCAGCGACGATAAGGCGTATGCGCTCTTTAAAGCGGCGTACGATCTGGGCATCCGTTTTTTCGACACGTCCGTCCACTACGGAAAAGCGGAGGACAGGATCGGCGCGTCCCTGAAAAAATACAATATCGACCGAAACGAAATCGTTATTTCGACCAAGGCCGGCAAGAAGCTCGTAAACGGCAAGTGGGTACAGGACATCAATCCCGCGCGCATCAAAGAGAACGTGGATATGAGCCTGAAAAGGATGAACATTGAATACATTGACGTCCTGTATCTCCACGAACCCACCGTAAAGGATTTGACGGAGGACGTTTTTCTCTGTTTTGACGAACTCAAAAAGGCGGGGAAAATACGGGCCTGCGGGGCGAACACATTCAGCGACGACGTGATCGACCACATCATTCAAACCAAATGCCTGGACGTGGTCATGCTGGACTATAACATCGTGAAGCAGAACAGAGAGCCGCAGATCAAAGCCCTGTATGAAAAGGGGATCGGCGTCGTGGCCGGTCAGGCGCTGGCGGAGAGCTGCTTCCTGTGGGATCTTTATCAGATTCACGGCAAAAAGGATCTTTGGTATTTGGCGCGAACCTTCGGGCGCAAGGCATCACGGGAGCTGTATTTCCGGTCAAGAAAATTCAGATTCATGAACCGGTTGGAAAACCTGGACGGATCGCAGGCAGCGCTGAAATATGTACTGGACAATCCGTATGTCGCCGGGGCTTCCGTGGGCACGGTCAGCTTTGAGCATTTACAGAAAAACGTTGACGCGCTGAATATCCGCATTCCGGACGACGTGCGGGACAGGATCAAAAAGGCCGGAAAACAATAAAAGGCGTTCCGGCATAAAGACCGGCGAGAGAACGCATCCTCCTTGAAACGGAAGAAACAGAAAGAAAGGAAAAGACACCATGCAGAACTTCATCTTTATCTCCCCCAACTTCCCCACCAACTACTGGAAATTCTGCCGGGAGCTGAAAAACAACGGCCTGCGGGTGCTGGGCATCGGCGATCAGCCCTACGGCGACCTCATGGGCGAGCTGGTAAACAGCTTAGACGAGTATTATAAGGTATCCTCCCTGGAAAACTACGACGAGGTCTACCGCGCCGTGGCCTGGTTCATCAGCAAATACGGCCGCATCGACTGGCTGGAAAGCAACAACGAATATTGGCTGGAGCGGGACGCCATGCTGCGCACCGATTTCAACATTCAAAGCGGCTGGCAGGTTTCCGATCTTGGCCGCATCAAGTTCAAGAGCGGCATGAAGGAATACTATCAGGCCGCCGGGGTCCGCACCGCCCGCTACCACATCGTGGACAATTTCGAGGGCTGCAAGGCGTTCATTGATCAGGTAAACTATCCCGTGATCGTGAAGCCGGACAACGGCGTGGGCGCGTCCCACACCTACAAGCTGGACAACGACGGGGAGCTGTGGGCCTTCCTCAACGAGCGGGATCAGAACGTGCGCTTCATCATGGAGGAATTCGTGGCCGCCGAGGTGAACAGCTACGACGCCATCATCGACAGCAACGGCAACCCCGTGTTTGAAACCGGCAACGTAACGCCCATGTCCATCATGGACATCGTGAACAACAACGACAACTCCATCTACTATATCGTGAAGGAGCTGGCGGAGGACGTGCGCGCCGCGGGCCGGGCCACGGTGAAGAGCTTCGGCGTCAAGAGCCGGTTTGTGCATTTCGAGTTCTTCCGCCTCACCCAGGATCAGCACATGGGCAAGAAGGGCGACGTGGTGGCCCTGGAAGTGAACATGCGCCCCTGCGGCGGCTTCTCCCCCGATATGATGAACTACGCCAACTCCACCGACGTGTACAAAATCTGGGCGGATATGATCGCTTTCAACTGCTCCACCAAGCCCCAGGGCCAGCATTACTTCTGCGCCTTCGCCGGGCGGCGGGACGGCAAGCCCTTCCAGATGAGCCACGAGGAACTGGCCGCCAAATACGCGGGCAACATGCGCATGATGGAGCGTATCCCGGACGCGCTCTCCGGGGCCATGGGCAACCAGATGTACGTGGCCGTGTTCCCCACCGAGGAAGAAATGAACGCTTTCTACGCCGACGCGGTGCGGTGCTGGTAACTGAAAAGTCAAACGCGCGGTTCACCCCATCGGGTGCCGCGCTTTTTTGTTGTCCAAAACGGCGCAATGATTTTCTGGAATTTTTTTTACCAAAAAATAAAAAAATGTGTTGACAAACCCCTTTCGATCTGCTAATATATAGGTGCAGCGAGAGAAGAGATGAAAGAACCGGCAGGAACCCGTCAACAGCAGACCTGTCAACATGCCGGATAGAAAAACGACCGGACAGTTCCGGGAAGGAGGAGAGTCCCATGGATCACGCGCTGTATGCGGTGGGGGACGAAGCACAATCCTTAGTGACAATTGAATATGACAGGAAAATGAAAATGTGATCCTGCAAAAATAAAAGGCTTGGCTGAAGAAAAGATTCTCAGAACATAAGCAACGAGCGAACGAATCATCGCGGAAAAAGCAGGAAACAAAAAGCGGCAATAAAGAAGGGATCACCGAGAGAAGAAGACGAAAAAGCCGCGAAGATCAAAACCCTGTCTCCCACCGCCGCCCAAGGATCATGGATCAGCTGTAATTCAAACAATGAGGACAGAGACGAACGATTTGAATTGGATTTCGGGGAACGGGACGAACATTTGATACCAACACATGTTTACCGGTTGACCCTCTCCATCGTCCCGTTCCGTTTTGAAAATGATCCCCATCCATGGGTTTAACATAGATTGTAAGAGGGCCCCGCAAGGAGTCCTCTTTTTGCGCGCCGCGACAGGCACACGGGCGGTTATCCGCCCGATTCATTTCAATCCACTCCCTCCGCGGGGGGAGGGACACGTGACCGTGGCCCTGGTGAACAAGCAGACCGGGATTCCAATCCACTCACCCCGCGGGGGGGAGACTTGGTATATTTTCTGGTTCAATGCAAAATCTTGTGTGTTTTAGGATTCCTGACATAGGATTTTCTTGAGGCATCCATGATTTTCAGGAAGAAATATTCATCGTCAGGAATGCCATAAGCCTGATTTCTGATTACCTTGACCTTATTGTTAATGCCTTCGATTTTTCCCGAAGCGATAGTAAGTGAGGCATGAGCCATAATGCCTTCGTAATGATTCTCAATCAATCTGGCAAACCAGAGAAAGTGAGGATTTTCAGTTGCCACGCATGTATCAATGATTTGGTCGAGATCATTGGCCATCTCCGTTTCGCTTGTCCTCTGAAACGCCTGGTGCAGCATTTCCTTCACAAGATCAACGGTAAACAGAAGCTTATTCTGCTGGATCAGTTCATCGTAAGATAAACTTGCGACCATCTTAAGACTAAGTCATAAGTTGATCGCAAGTTTATAATGCAAGCGTGGATTGTTGTTTTATCGCTAACTGAGCGCAGCCCCTGAAACCCCGCTGCAGGGGTTCGGGGGCTGAAGAAGCCCCCAAGGGTTCCTATTCTCCCAGCAGCTTTTCCGCCCGTTCCCTGGCCGCGCGCATGGCGGTGGGCAGGGGCAGGGCGCGCATTTCGGAAAGGGTTACGAAGCGGCCCTCCCGGCAGGCGGGGTTTTCGGCAATATAGTGGTATAAAGTCATGTTCCACACCCGATGGGTGAAGACGTGGCGGGCGGTTCCCAGGGTGCCCTGGAAAGCGGCGCGGATGCCCGCGCTTTTCAGGGCTTTTTCCATGTCGGCGGGGTTGCCTGTATTTTCCACAAGGAGGTACACCCACAAATTTTTGAGCAGCGTTTCCTTGCGCTGGATCATCCAAATTTTATCCCTGCAGGTGACGAGGGCCACGGCCACGGAAAGCTCCAGGGGCGGCTTGGCGGCGGCTTTGATGGGCAGATCGTCCGCGTCCCCCGCCTTGTAAGCGTCGCAGAGGAGGCGCAGAGAGCAGGCGGCGCAGTCCGGGGTGCCGGGGGTGCAGACGGTGGCGCCCAAATCCATGAGTGCCTGATTGAAGTCCCCGCAGCGGGTTTCCGGCATGTCCGACTGGGCCAGCTCCAGCAAACGGCGTTTCACGGAGGGCATGCCCACATCCTCCCGCACGCCGTGAACGCGGGAAAGCACCCGGGTCAGGTTGCCGTCCATGGCGGGGGCGGGCAGGTCAAAGGCGATGGAGGCAACCGCTGCCGCCGTATAATCCCCCACGCCGGGCAGGGCGCGCAGAGCGTCCAAATCAGCAGGAAAAGTCCCATGATATTTCTCTGCCACCTGCTTGGCGGCCCGGTGCAGGTTCCGGGCGCGGGAATAATAGCCCAAGCCTTCCCAGCATTTCAGCACGTCCTGCTCCGGGGCGGCGGCCAAGGAAAACACATCGGGAAACCGTTCCAAAAAGCGCGTGTAATAGGCCCCCACCGTTTCGGTGCGGGTCTGCTGGAGCATAATCTCGCTGAGCCAGATGCGGTAAGGGTCTTTTGTGCCCCGGAAAGGCAAAACGCGGCCATGGGCGTCGTACCAGGCCAGGAGTAAAGTGGAAAGCAAAAAGAACACCGCCTTTCAGCGTGGAGAGTTGGGTGCTAAGAGTGGAGAGTTGAGATTTATATAGTGCATCATGGAGTTGAGTTGATAACGCAGCGTACACAGAAGCGTACAAATTGGCAGACTATATCATCTCCACTCTCAACTCTCAACTCTCAACTCTCAACTCTGAACTTCGTTCCCATCTTACCATAGATTGAAGAATCTTTGAACAGGAAAATTAAAAATCGAAGAAAACACGAGAAATTTTGAGAAAACATGGCATAAATCAGGAATATACGGAAATATTTCCAGTCCTCCGCATGATTTTCCGAAATTTGGGTAAAATAGCATTTGCGTCCGGGGCGTGAATGAAGTATAGTATGCAAGGATGATTTAGCACTCGTTACTTATGAGTGCTAACAGCCCCCAAAATCGCAATCCATAAGAGGAGGAGCTATATGAACATCAAGCCTTTGTTTGACCGCGTGGTCATCAAGAACGTGGAAGCCGAAGAAACCACCAAGAGCGGCATTATCCTCACCAGCAGCGCCAAGGAAAAGCCCCAGATGGCCGAAGTGCTGGCCGTGGGTCCCGGCGGCAAGGTAGACGGCAAGGACGTTACCATGCAGGTGGAAGTGGGCCAGAAGGTGATCTATTCCAAGTACGCCGGCACCGAAGTGAAGCTGGACGGCCAGGAAGTCATCATCGTGCGGCAGAGCGACATTCTCGCTGTGGTCGAATAAAATAAATTGACTGAATCATCAGGAGGGAAAATATATGGCTAAGCAGTTAAAGTACGGCGAGGACGCCCGCCGCGCCCTGGAATCGGGCATCAACGCCCTGGCGAACACCGTGAAGATCACCCTGGGTCCCAAGGGCCGCAACGTGGTGCTGGATAAGAAATACGGCGCGCCCCTCATCACCAACGACGGCGTGACCATCGCCAAGGAAATCGAGCTGGAAGACCCCTTTGAAAACATGGGCGCGCAGCTCATCAAGGAAGTCGCCACCAAGACCAACGACGTGGCCGGCGACGGCACCACCACCGCCACCCTGCTGGCCCAGGCCATCGTGCGCGAGGGCCTGAAGAACCTGGCCGCGGGCGCGAATCCCATGGTGCTGAAGAACGGCATTGAAGCCGCCACCGACGCCGCCGTGGAAGGCCTGAAGGAAATCTCCCGTCCCATCAGCGGCAAGCAGGCCATTGCCCAGGTCGCTTCCATTTCCGCCGGCAGCGAGGCCATCGGCCAGCTGATTTCCGACGCCATGGAAAAGGTTGGCAAGGACGGCGTCATCACCGTGGAAGAAAGCAAGACCATGAAGACCGAGCTGACCACCGTGGAAGGCATGCAGTTCGACCGCGGCTACGCTTCCGCTTACATGGTCACCGATACCGACAAGATGGTGGCCGAGCTGGATAACCCCTACATCCTGATCACCGATAAGAAGATCAGCAACATTCAGGAGATCCTGCCGGTTCTGGAGCAGGTAGTGCAGGCCGGTAAGAAGCTGCTCATCATCGCCGAGGACGTGGAAGGCGAAGCCCTGGCGACCCTGGTTGTGAACAAGCTGCGCGGCACCTTCACCTGCGTGGCCGTAAAGGCTCCCGGCTTCGGCGACCGCCGCAAGGAAATGCTGCGGGATATCGCCATCCTGACCGGCGGTCAGGTGATCAGCGAAGAGCTGGGCCTGGAGCTGAAGGAAGCCACCGTCGATATGCTGGGCCAGGCCCATCAGGTGAAGGTGGATAAGGAAAACACCACCATCATCGACGGCGCGGGCGACAAGGAAGAAATCAAGAACCGCGTGAACCAGATCAAGGCCCAGATCGCCGAAACCACCAGCGATTACGACCGTGAAAAGCTCCAGGAGCGGCTGGC
>JAFSNT010000060.1 GCA_017443295.1 Clostridia bacterium | reverse complement strand
CCTGCCGCGGGGACGAACCGCCGATGACCGCCTGTGGCGGGAATCTCATCGGCGGTGAGATCAGCCGAAAGGGAACAATCTCCCCATGAAGGGGAGTTGCGACCTTTGAGGCTGCGGAACTGGGGCCGCGGAGGCCCCAGGGGTACTCGCTTCCTCACAAATCCCAATTTGTTCGCTTAGGCAGACCGGCGAACAAATTCCTGAATGGTAGCAAGTTTCATCATGATTTCGGCATTTTGAAACATTTCTGGCATAGCATTTTCATGGCTTTTGTGGTAAAATGAGTTCGCGGCGCGGGGCATATGAAGGGGCAAACCGCGCCGACGGCAGGAAAGCAACCGCAAAAATTGGATGGGGATTGACTTAAAAGCTATGAAAATACTGATTGCTTCAGACGCGTATATTTATCAGACCAACGGGGTGCGGAACGTGGTGATCACCCTGGCGAACGGGTTAAAGCAGCTCGGGCACGAGGTAAGGGTGCTGGCGCCCGCCAACGGCAGGGCGTCCTTCAAGAAGGACGGCGACTGCTTCATCCGTTCGTTCCCCTCTTTCGTGTATCCCGACGTGCGCCTCTGTCCCGTTCTCAGCGACCCGCTGATCGAAGAGCTGGAGCAGTGGAAGCCCGACCTGATCCACGTACACACCGAAGCGGATATGGCGCGCTTAGCGTTTAAAATCGCCGCCGTTACGGGCGCGCCGGTGGTCATCACGGCCCATACCGATTACGCCACCTACGCCTTTAAGCGCTTCCACGAATCGCGGCCCGTGCGCATGACCATGAAGGTTTTCGGAAAGCGGTTCTACCGGCACGCAAAGGCGGTGGTCGCGCCGTCGGAAAAGGCGCGGCATTTCGCCCAGCTCCAGCCCGCCGAAGACCGGGTGACGGTGATCCCCAACGGCATCCGGCTGGAGCGCTATCAGAAGCCGGTGTCCCCGGAGGAAAAGGCGGAGCTGTTCCGCAGGCACGGCCTGACCGACAACGGCTGCACCCTGGTGATGGTCACGCGGGTGAGCGCCGAAAAGAACATCATGGAGATCCTGCACTATTTCCCGGCGCTGCGGCGCGCCCTGCCGGAGGCGCAGCTCCTCATCGCGGGGGACGGGCCGGATCGCAGGCGGCTGGAAGCGTACTGCGAGCATAACGGCCTTACGGACCGGGTGCGCTTCGCGGGCAGGATCGACCCCAACGAAGTCTACCGCTATTATGCCATGGGCGATCTGTTCGTATCGGCGTCCACCTTCGAGGTACACAGCATGACCTATTTGGAGGCCATGGCCTGCGGGCTTCCGCTGGTGTGCCGGGAGGACGCCAGCCTGCTGAACGTGCTGGACGACGGCGAAAACGGCTTCATCTACCGCACCGAAAGCGGCTTTGTGGAGTCCGCGGCGAAGATCCTGCGGAACAGGCCTCTTTGGGAAGCCATGCACAGGAAGGCGCTGGAAAAGGCGGATCAGTTCAGCGACCGGCGCTTCGTGGAGCGCACGGTGGCGCTGTACGAACAGGTGCTGGGCCGGTGATCCGGCGGAAAATTCAAAAAAAATTTTGCGAAATTTTACATATATTACGCGAAGGTTACAAAAAGATCCGATTCATCAAGGGGCGCTTTGCCCCTTGATTTTGCATGCGGGGCAATGGCCCGGCACAAGCGGTGGTGGATGGGCGGCGCTCAGGGGCGCGGCGGCCTGTTACAACTATTACGGCGGATTTTCGCAATTTGAAATATTTCTGGTATAGCATTTTTATGGCTTTTATGGTAAAATAACGCCGTGGTGCGGATCACGTGTATTTGTGAACGCGATCTGCGAGAGGAGGAACATTGGATGTTCAAAAAAGTGATGGCCCTGTTCCTGGCGCTGGCGCTGCTTGTGCCCGCGTCCGCCTTGGGCGAACTGCATAATACCACCGCCAACGGCTCCATGACCGTCGATACCACGGGCGACGAGGTTCTCGTCGTGGAGCAGGCACTCCAGGCCCTGGGGTATTTTACGGGCACGCCCGATACCACCTACGATAAGGAGACTGCCGCCGCCGTAAAGGATTTCCAAAAGGCAAACGGCATGAAGCAGGACGGCAAGGTGGGTGATAAAACCTGGGCCCGCCTGACGGGCCTGGACGGCGTGGGCTGCATTCCCAAGACCGTCTATGACCAGGTGGATTCCACCACCACCACCGGCCTGTCCGATAACGGCAGCATGATCATCGGATCCAAGGGCGCCGGCGTCAAGGAAGTGCAGACGATTTTGCAGAGCCTGAATTATTACACCGGCCTGATCGACGGCATTTACAACGTCACCGTGGCCTATGCCGTGCGCCGCTTCCAGGAACGCAACGGCATCCTGCCCGTGGACGGCAAGGTGGGCCCCAAGACCCTCACCGCCCTGCGCGATCCCGGCGCCGTGGCCGCCGATACCTATAATCAGGGCATGACCCTGAACGGCAGCCTGACCATCGGCTCCACCGGCAGCGACGTGCAGACCGTGCAGCAGTATCTGCTGGATTTAGGCCTCTATAAAGGCCCCATCGACAGCGTGTACGATCAGGCCACCGCCAGCGCCGTGTCGGAATTCCAGCGGAAGTACGGCCTGACCGCCGACGGAATGGTGGGCAACGATACATATAATAAGCTGATGAGCGTCCACGCGGCCTATGTGGACACCCTCACCAGCGGCCTGACGTCCAACGGCTCCCTGAAGCAAGGCTCCAAGGGCCCGCTGGTAACCGACGTGAAGAACCGCCTGTATGTGCTGGAATACTTCAACGGCAAGATGGACGACGTGTTCGACGCTGAACTGACGGCGGCCGTGAAGGACTTCCAGCGGCGCAACGATTTGGTGATCGACGGCATCGTGGGCAAAAAGACGGTGGCCAAAATGTTCTCCGCCGACGCGATCTTTAAGAGCGAAGTGATCCTGCCCACCCTGTCCCGCCATGGCAGCAACGTAAAGAGCGACGTGCAGTCCCTCCAGAACGTGCTGTTCAACACCTACTTCTTCTACGGCAGCTGCGACGGCATTTACGGCGCGGACACCGAAGCCGCCGTGAAGGCATTCCAGCAAGCCGCCGGGCTGACCGCCGACGGCATGGCGGGCAACGCTACCCGGCAGAAGCTGCTGACCATCGCCAAGGCCAAGGAAGCGGTCAAAACGCCTCCGCTCCGTTACCTGACCCTGGGCGACCGCGGCTGGGACGTGTATCTGCTCCAGCAGCATTTGGCCGAGCTGAATTATCTGGATATGTCCAAGGTGACCAAGGGCGTGTTTGACAGCGCCACCGCCACCGCCATTTCCACCTTCCAGAAGCATAAGGGCATCAGCATCACCGGCGCTTACAACTCCACCACCCGGCGCTATCTGTGGGCTTCCGACGTGGACGCCGAGCAGTTTGCGGAAAACGAAGAAATCTTCGACGCCCAGAATCCCTACGATCAGGCCAACATCCCCTACGTGGGCAACGTTTTGAAGGAAGGCTCCACCGGCGAGCAGGTGAAAACCGCTCAAATGCGCTTAAAGGCCGGCGACTGGCTGCTGGGCGCGGCGGACGGCAAATTCGGTGCAAGCACCACCAAGGCGGTCAGGCAGTTCCAGACGGATTACAACGCCGCCGTGAACAAGTATAACAAGGATCACGCCTCCGATCCCGATTTCGTGCCCGTGGGCAACATCAAGGTGGACGGCATCATCGGCCAGGATACCTGGAGCGCCCTGTGGTTCTGGGATCAGAACGGCACCTTTACCAAGAAAATTCAGGTGGTAACCGACAAAGAAGTGTACATTCCCCCGCTGAACAGTACCCTGACCACCGGCACCACCAATTCCTCCCAGCTGGTTGACGCGCAGGAGCGTTTGAAGGCTGGCAGTTGGCTGCTGGACGATCCGGACGGGAACTACACCGACAACACCAAAGCGGCGGTCGAGCAGTTCCAGAAGGAATACAACGAGGCCGTGGATAAGTATAACCTGGAGCATCCCTCCGACCCCGTTGCGAAGCTCACCGAAAGCGGCGATATCGACCAGGATACCTGGGAAGCGCTGTGGCAGTGGGAGCGTGATCGCACCTTCCTCATCGGTCAGGCGGATCAGAAGGTGGTCATTGACGGCTCCACCTCCGTGGGCGCGAACATCATTGTAATGCAGCGCGGCAGCAAGGGCGCGCAGGTCGTGAAATTGCAGAAAAGGCTGAGTGATTTGGGCTACTACACCGGCGATATCGACGGCAAATACGGACCCCAGACCGCCATCGCCGTCAGCAAGTATCAGCAGGACAACAAGCTCAAGGTAGACGGCAAGGTGGGCACCCAGACGCTGGTTTCCCTCCAGCTGGACTGGAACGACGCGCCCGTGGTCACTCCCGCTCCCCCGTCCGTGCCCGAAGTGTTTACCGATACCGCCATGCCCAACTCGCTGTCCTCCGGCAGCAAGGGCAACGCCGTGAAAAAGCTGCAGGAAGCGCTGGCGGCGGAAGGCCTGTATGCCGACACCGTGGACGGCTATTACGGGGATTCCACCAAGATCGCCGTCATGGAGTATCAGGCGAAGTACAATGCGGATAATCCTGATAAGCCGCAGCTGCCCGTCAACGGCGTGGCCGGTTCCGCCACTCTGACCGCCCTGGGCCTCAAGCCCTCCGCTTCCCCCTCCACCTCCAGGCTGGAGATCGGCAGCACCGGCGAAATGGTGGAGACCGTGCAGCAGAAATTGAAGGACGCGGGCTACTACACCGGCGAAGTGAACGGCATCTTCGATAACGCCACCGAAAAAGCCGTGAAGGATTTCCAGGAAGCCAGTGGCCTGAAGAAGGACGGCATCGTTGGCACCAAAACCTGGCAAGCCCTTACCGGCACTTACATGGGCGGCGGCACCCTGCCGGAGACGACGGTGGTCATGAAGCGCGGCAGCAAGGGCGGAAATGTGTTCCAGCTGCAAAGCTTCCTGGTGGATAAGGGCTATCTGGAAGCCACCATCGACGGAAAAACCAGCGTGGACGGCAAGTTCGGCCCCGCGACGGCGGTTGCCGTGATGAAATACCAGAAAGCCAAAGGCATGGAAAAGGTGGACGGCATTGTCGGCGCGGAAACCTACGCCAAGCTGAAGGAAGACGGTTTGCTCAGCTATCCCACCAAATAATCATCTCGTTTTTTGACAAAATCCGGGGCTTTTGCCTCGGATTTTGTTTTTCGGCGTTTTTTCGGCGTTTTTTCGGCGTTTTTTCGGCGTTATATTTTGCCGGAATAGCGCGATCCTTCGCGGCGGAAACTACCTCCGGACAGGAGGGATTTGCATGAAAAAGCCGCAAAAATGGACGGCGCTTGGGCTGCTTCTGCTGCTCGCCGTGGCGCTGCTGACCGGGTGCGCCTGGCAGGGCGGCGCGGAAACCGGGCCGGAAAGCATGGACGCGCCGAAGGAAGTACAAAAATCTGAAAAACCGCCGCTGCCGGATAAGCTGAAAACCAACGAGGCGGGGATCCCCATCTTGCAGGTGTATCAGGTGGACGAAGAGCAGACCGCCGAAATGGACTTGGAAACCTACCTCCAGGGCGTGTTGGCGGGGGAAATGAAAAACGACTGGCCCCTGGAAGCGCTGAAAGCCCAGGCCATCTTAGCCCGCACCTTCGTGCTGAAATTCTGCACGGAGAAGGAAAGCAAGTATCAGGGCGCGGACATTTCCACCGACGTTGAGGAAGCCCAGGCCTACGACGCCACCGGCGTCAACGAGCGCATCGAGCAGGCCGTGCGGGAAACCAGGGGTATGGTGCTGTCCTATCACGGCGAACTGCCCTACGCCTGGTTCCATTCCCATTCCGGCGGCGTTACCGAGCGCGCCGTGGAGGGGCTGCACTACGAAAACGAGGAACCGGGCTATACCAAAGTGGCCCAGGGCCGGGAAAGCAGTCAGGCCCCCGACGACGTGAAGGAATGGAGCGCCTGGTTCTCCGAAAAAGAGTTCCTGGCGGCGGCGAAGCAGGCGGGCTGGGAGGGCAGCGGGAAGCTGGAATCCCTGGAAATCGGCCAGAAAGGCGAAAGCGGCCGGGCCGTGACCATTCGGATCAACGGGGAAGCCGTGTCCGCGCCGGAGCTTCGCCTGGCCCTGGACGCCGCCAAAATGCGCTCCACCCTGCTGACTGAACTCAAAGCCGAAAACGGCGGCGTTTCCATCTCCGGCAAGGGCTACGGCCACGGCGTGGGCATGCCCCAGTGGGGCGCTTACGGCCTGGCCGAGGAAGGAAAAACAGCGGAGGAAATCGTCCACGCCTATTTCCGGGACGTGACTGTGGAAACGCTGTGGTGAGGTAGGAACCTCTGGGGTTTCACCCCAGACCCCACCAGGGAGGTGACCTCCCTGGACCCACGCTCGCGGAAAATACATGGTGCGTTGAGACAACTTGATTCCCGCTGTTGCGTGGAAAGAATAGCCAAACTTGCCGCTGTCATGCTTCTGGCCCGGCCACCTTTGGCGGCCAACCCGGATGCGAAGCATCCGGGGAAAGCCAGGGAATAATCCCAGGTGGAAAGCTCGCTTTCCTCTGGGATTTTCCCGGCTTTCTTAGGCCAGAAGCAGAGTAACTAACGTAACTCCCCGCCACAGGCGGAAGTTGTTTGTTTTTTTTCAAGCTGATCGCCGGGTGGGGTGCAGGGGATCATCCCCTGCCGTGGGGACGAACCGCCGATGACCGCCTGTGGCGGGAATCTCATCGGCGGTGAGATCAGGCGAAATGGAGCAATGTCCGCATGAAGCGGACTTGCGACTTTTGAGCCTGCGGAACTGGGGCCGCGGAGGCCCCAGGTTTTCTTATTGCATTTTAAACTGGCTTGTGCTATGCTTGCACGGATGAAAGCGCTTGCGGAGGATAAAAACATGGATTTAGAACGAGCCATGGGCCGGGCGTGGATGGAAGTGGACGAGGACGCTTTGCTGCACAATTACCGGCTGGCGAAATCCCTGTGCGATGAAAAAACGGTGTTTATGTGCGTGGTGAAGGCCAACGCTTACGGGTTAGGGCTTGCCCGGACGGTGGAAACGTTGCGCGGGGCGGGGGCGAATTGGTTCGCCGTGGCCGCGCCGGAGGAAGCGTACATCGTGCGAAAGGCCGCAACCGACGCGCATATTTTGCTGCTTGGCCCGGCGGGGGAAGGGGAGCTGCCTTATTTGGTTGACCAGGGCGTTTCTCTGACTGTGGGGAGCCTTACGGATGCGGAGAGAGCGTCGAAGGCGGCGCAAAAAGCGGGAAAGCCCGCCCTGGTGCATGTAAAATTGGATACGGGGCTGTACCGCTTGGGCTTTACGGATCCGGGGGAAGCCTTGAAAATCAAGGACTTGCCCGGCCTGGAATTTGAAGGGATATACAGTCACCTGGCCCTGCGCAGCCGGGAACAGAGCATGGAGCAGGAACGGCTTTTCACCGCAATGGCGAATGAAATCGAAGCCGGGGGCCTGCATGCCCGGCTGCGGCATCTGGTGGATTCCATCGGCCTGACCCGCTATCCCCAGTGGCAGTATGACGCCGTGCGGGTGGGCGCGTTTCTGTACGGCAACGTGCCGGTGAAATGGGGGCAGTTTTCGGAGGGGAAAAGCGTGGTGCGGTTCAAGGCCCGCGTCACCCGGGTCGCCTGGGTGAAGGCGGGGGAGGGCGTGGGCTACGACGATACGCCGCTTGAACGCGATACCTTGGTCGCGACCCTGTCCGTGGGCTATATCGACGGCTATCCCCGTTCCCTGAGCCAGAAGGGCTTCGTGGCGGTGCATGGCAAAAAGGCCCCGGTGCTGGGGCTGGTGTGCATGGATCAAATGATGATCGACGTGACGGACATCCCGGAAATCCAGGCCGGGGACGCCGTGACCCTGCTGGGCGGGGAAATCGACCTGCGGGACTACGCCCAGTGGGGAAGCCTGAACCGCAACGAATGCATGGGCATCATCGGCCGCCGGGTGCCCCGGGTGTATTTCCGGGAGGGGAAGGCGGTGCATGTGGAAGCGGAAATGGACGCCGTTTGTACCGGTTCAGTCGATTCCGGATATATAAAAAAGTGAAAAGTG
>JAFSNT010000059.1 GCA_017443295.1 Clostridia bacterium | reverse complement strand
CCACAACAGATTCTGGCAGAATCTTGAGGCGCTTACCACTACCCTTGATGATTGGTTCCATTCTTTCACTTTGCCGAACGCTAAGCTGGCATCGCTTTGTTCGTTCTCTTGGTGAAATAATTAATGTCGTTTACTATAGAAAAATGAGGTGGCGCATCCATGATTGATATTACGCTGCTGGGCACGTCGGCGCTGGTCCCGCTGCCCGACCGGGCGCTGACCGCGGTGGCATTGACCTGTGCCGGACATACCATCCTGTTTGACTGCGGCGAAGGCACCCAGGCCGCGGCGAGAAAAGCGGGCGTCAGCCTGATGAAAGCGGATCTGATCGCCCTGACGCATTACCACGGCGACCATATTTTCGGCCTGCCGGGCCTCCTGCAGACCATGTGCTGCCTGAACCGCACGGAACCGCTGTACATCACCGGCCCCGCGGGGCTGAAGGAGGAGCTTGCGCCCATTTTGAAGCTGGCGGGCTGGACAACCTATGAAATCGTGCCGCTCCCCTTCCCGGAGGAGGGCCTGCGGCTGGAAACCCTGGCAAAGGGCTGGCCGTCGGAAGCCAAGCTCACCGCCTTTTCGACGGAACATCGGGTGCCCAGCCAGGGGTATTGCTTTACGCTGGATCGGGCAGGAAAATTCATGCCGGAGAAGGCCAAGGCCCTGGGCGTGCCCATGAACCAATGGGGGCTGCTCCAGAAGGGCCGGAGCGTACAGGCGGGCGAAACCGTCATTTGCCCGGATCAGGTGCTGGGCGAGCCGCGAAAGGGCCTCAAATTCGTCTTTACCGGCGACACGGCGGCCTGCCCCGCGCTGATAAACGCGGCGGCGGACGCCGATCTGCTCGTCAGCGAAGCCACCTACGGCGAAAACGAGCAGGCGGAATTGGCCGTGGATCACGGGCATATGAACTTTGCTCAGGCCGCTTCCATCGCCGCCCAGGCCAAGGTGAAGCGCCTGTGGCTGGCCCATTATTCCCAAATGATCGAGGATCCGGCGGCATACCTGCCCAACGCCGCCGCCTTTTTCCCGGACGCCGTATGCGGCGAGGACGGCATGCGCCTTTCCCTGCGGTTTGAAAGCGAATAAATATTTCCGATCAGTCGTATCGAGTCGAAGGACACTTTAACGCAAAAAAAGTGAAAAGTGGAAAGTGAAAAGTGAAATTTTATATAGTCTGTGATCATAGATGCCAGACAACAGTGCCGACAATCCAAATTTCCACTTTCCACTTTTCAATTTCCACTTTATTTGACTTAAAGCCTCTTTGATGGAATGAATAAGCAATTACCAATAAGCATCCCTGCCCGCCGTCCAGCGGGCAGGTTTTTTCGTGCGCCGCATAAAACCCGCCTGTTTTCCCCATACTGTGTGTAAAAACGCGGAAAGGAAAACCGGGGATGGAAGAAAATGCCTGGACGCCCCTCAAGGACGGCGTGATCACCGAGCAATATGCCCGGAATGTGCAGTTGATCCGGGAGGCGGCACACAGCGAGGAGAGCGAAGACGTGATCCTGCGGCAGTTCGAGGCCCTGGGGCAAAAGGCGGCGCTGCTGTACGTGGACGGGCTGACCGACGGTGAAACCCTCCAGCGCTTTCTGCTGGATCCGCTTTTGAAGGCCGCGCCGCCCGCCGACGGCACGCCCCTGGATACGTATTTGACCGGGCAGGTGCTGCCCCTTTCCTCCGTAACGTCCACGGCCCAGCTTTCCACATTGCTGAACCGGGTATTCAGCGGGGACGCCGCCCTGATCGTGGACACCATGCCCGGGGCGCTGATTGCCGACGCCAAGGGCTTTGTGAAGCGGGCGGTAAGCGAACCGGTCAACGAATCGGTGGTGGCGGGACCCCACGAGGGGTTTACGGAATCCCTGCGGGATAATACGGTGCTGCTTCGGAGGCTTTTGCGCACCCCCGCCCTGATCAGCGAACAAATGACCGTGGGGAACAAGGCGCCTGTTCGGCTGTGCATGCTGTACCTGGATGGGATCGCCCGCAGGGAAAACGCGGAGGAAGTGCGCCGCCGGATCACTGGCTGCAATGTGGATTACGTGGCCAGCTTAGGCATGTTAGAGCAATTGATCGAGGATCAGCCCTTTGCCCTGCTGCCCCAGGCGGTCGCCACGGAGCGGCCCGATCGGGCGGTGAGCTTCCTCAATGAAGGGCAGATCGTGCTGCTGATGGAAAACGCGCCCCAGGCCCTGGCTCTGCCCGCGGGCTTTCTGCACTTTTTCCATGCCCCGGACGATTCCGCCCTGCGCTGGCAGTACGGCACCTTTTTGCGGCTGTTAAGATTGATCGGCATGGGCATATCCCTTTTGCTGCCCGCCGTGTTCATCGCCCTGACCGTGTACCATCCGGAGGGCATGAGCCTGTCCCTGCTCACCTCGGTGATCGAAAGCCAGGCCAAGGTGCCCCTTTCCCTGTTTTCTTCTTTGCTCATCATGCTGCTGGTTTTCAGCCTCATCAACGAGGCGGGCATTCGGGTGCCGGGGGCCATGGGGGCCAGCCTGTCCATCGTGGGCGGGCTGATCTTGGGCCAGGCGGTGGTGGAAGCGGAATTAATCAGCCCCCTGGTGCTGATCGTGGTGGCCTTAAGCGGCCTGGGCAGCTATGCCGCGCCCTCCTTTTCCCTGACGCTGTCCATCCGCATCATTCAGCTTGCCCTGGCCGTCGGCGCGGGGGTGGGAGGTTATTTGGGTATGACGCTGGTGCTGTTCTGTCTGCTGCTTCGCTGGTTCCGCCTGACCAGCTTGGGTCAGCCTTATTTTGCCCCCTTTGCCCCCAAGCGCCCCGCCAACCCGGACGGGGCGGTGCGCATGCCCGTCTGGCGGCAGCGGCTCCGGGGGGCCATGGCCGATCCCTTTCATATGCATAAGGTTTCCGGCCCCATGCGCGCCTGGGATCAAAACAAGGAGAAGCCGTGATGGGACAAACCACAACCAGCGTACACAGCCCGGCGGGGATGATTAAGCAGCGGCGCATGGCGTCCCTTCGGGACAAAAGCGCCCTGAACGCTTTGAGCGTATACGCCCAGCTTTACATCGGCTTTTCCCTGTACCTGTACGGGCAGGCGAGTACGCCGGGGTATCTTTCCACGCTGCTGACGGCGCCTGTCTTGCTGCTGCTTTTCCTGCCGGCCTGGTTTCTGGCCCGCCGGAAGCAGCCGGGGCTGTCGGTAACGGAATCGGCGGCGGGAGAGGCCAGCGCGAAGCCCTTTTTCCTCTGCTTTTTCCTGCTGCACCTCATGGACGCCCAGCTGGCCTTTTTTGCCCTGTGTGCCGTGGTGCGGGACGTGATGCCCGATTTCGAGCGGACGGCTGTGGCCCTGGCCGCCGCGTTTTTCTGCGCCCTGGGTGGCGGAGAAGACGAGGGCTTGAACCGCCTTTCCCGGCCCCTCAAATGGGTCATCGGCGCGCTGCTGCTGTATTGCGCCGTCATCGCCGTGCCCCACGGCAGCGCGGCCCATTTCTTCCCGCTGCTGGGCTGGGGACCCGCCTCTATCCTGCGGGGGACGCTGTGGATCAGCGGCGGGGTGGCCTCCGCCGTGTGGCCGCTGCTGAACCGAGAGGATGACGACCCACCCCGGGGCTTTTTCTCCGTCCTCCGCGCTCCCCTGATGGCGCTGGCTTTTGGTGTGTTCACGTATCTGGCTTCCGTGTGGCTCATGCCGGTATACGTGATGCAAAGGCCGGAAAGCCTCGGCTGGCGCATGCTGCTCCTGGTACACATGACCCCCTCGGTACCCGCCTGGAGCATGGAGGTGATCGGCCTGCTGCTTTTGCTGCTGACCGCGACCGCCTACAGCGTTTCTCAGGCTGCTAAGGCCCTTTCCCGCTTCGGCGGAAAGCAAAAAACGCCGCGATTTCTCACCGCCGCGCTGCTGTTTCTGCTGGTTCCCGCCTGCGTGATCGACCCGGACGGGATGCAGGAACTCCTTGCCGCCGCCGCCCCCTGGCGAACCGCCGCTTGCTTTCTGCTTTTGATTTTGCTTTGCTTATGCAGCCTGATCCGCAGCAAAAGGAAAGCGGAGGCGGGGGATTCCGTATGACGAAGCGCTTGCTGTGTTTTCTTCTGCTCCTGTGCTGCTCCTTCTCCGGCTGTGCCGGGCGGAACGTGGAGGAAGAATTGCTGGTGATCGTGCTGGCCATCGACCGCGCGGAATCGGGAAACGTGACCGTTGCGGTAAAGGTGCCCGCCAACGCCTCCGCCGCCGGGAACAGTAAGGAATCATCCGATGGACAGGCGGGTTATATGCAGCTGGAAGCCACGGGCCACAGCTTCACCGACGCCGTTTCCATGCTGAACGCCACCACCCCCCGGCGGCTGAATTTCTCCCAGGTGCGGGAGGTGGTCATCGGGGACGAGGCCGCCCGGCGGCGGGATTTCGCGACGCTGCTCACCCAGATCGACGCCCTGCCCCGGTTCCGCTGCTCCGCCGCCGTGATCATCTGCCGGGGCAGCGCCCTGCAATTCGCGGAGAATCAAAAGCCCATCGTGGGCATGCGCCTGAGCCGCTACGCGGAAAACACCTTAGCCAACTACGCCGGAAAGGGCTTTACTCCGAACACCGACCTTTGCGCCGGGCGGCGGGATTTAGACGGCGGCTTCCGGGACCCGCTGTTCATTTTGGGCGACGTGAACGATTTTTCCGGCGCGGATGAACCCAGCCCGGACAACTCCCTGTCCGCCGAAGCGGGCGACCTGCCCCGGCGGAGCATCGAGGCCGTGGAAATGTTCGGGGCCGCCGCCACCGACGGCGTTTCCGTGTGCGGTTACTTGACCGGCTACGAAATGGCGCTGCTGCATCTCATCGAAGGCCACGTGGAAGCCCTCACCGTGCGGGTGGACGGCGTGCCCCTCCACGTCACCGCCTCCGGCCCCGCCGCTCTTTCGGTGGACGTATCGCGCTCCCCCGCCGTTCTCCGCGTCGATCTGCGCTGCGAGGCCAAATACCCCCAGGGCAGCGAGGTGGACGAAAACAACCTGCAAACGCTGCTGGAGCGGGATATCTTTGCCCTCATCGCCCATTTGCAGGCCCTGCGCTGCGACGGCGTGGGCTTTGGGCAAATCGCCGTCCGGCGCTTTCTCACCGTGCAGGACTGGGAAGCCTTCGGCTGGCGGGAAGTGTACACCGCCGCACAGGCACAGGTGCGCGTCACTGTGCAGTTGAGGGGCAGTTAAGCCGTTTTGGGCAGAGTTGAGAGTTGAAATGATTATACTGAACCTGCTGCGGATGTCAACGATAAACTGGTCAGCTATATAAATCTCAACTCTCCACTCTTTTCTCACAGTCTCGCGATCATCCACAGCGCCGCGTACCCCGGCAATCCCAAAACGCTCGACGCGATCAGGTTGACGCCGTTCAGCCCGACGCCGCCCAGCCCGCCGCTGATCCACAGCAGGGCCGCCGCCCAAAATACCCTTTGTCCCCAGCGGCAGCCCCGGCTTTTGGGCGAATAAAAAACGGCAATCAGCCACAGCGCCGCAAGCAGTGCCGCCGTCAGCCCCACCATGATCCAATGAGCCGTATCCATGCGCATCCCTCCCGCCCAAACCTATGCGCGATGATTGACAATTATGCGCGGGAGGTGTAAAATATCCGCGTATTCTTTCCATGATTTGGAGGTAAACACCATGGGCATCATCCCATCCCGCAATTTGGAAGATCAGCGCCGTGAGGAAAACGGCATCGTATATTTTGACCGGGGCACCGTCACCGGCAAGAACGGCCGGAAGTACGACCGCTTCGCCATCCAGACCCATTTCGTCCAGCGCGGCGAAAGCCAGAAGGAGCTGGTGGAAAAATACGTGCGGCCGCTGTACAAGGAGGGCGACGTGCTTTCCTTCGGCGCGAAGGTCATGTGCATGTGCGTGGAAAGCGTGAAGACCCGGGACGAAGTGAAGCCCGGCTTCTGGGCCAACCTGCTGTGGCGCTTCGCGGGCATCAATCACACCGGCGTTGGCATGCACGAACCCTACAAGCTGCAATTGGTCATCGACATCTGCGGCCTGCCCCGGGTGCTGCTGGCAGTCTTCTGCTCCGCCGTTACGAAGCCCTTCGGCATTCACGGCGTGTTCTACAAGGTGTGCGGCAAGGGCGTGGGCGGCATCGACGGCTTCTATTTCCGCTCCAGCTTCGACGTATACAAGGAAATGGCCCTCATCAATCCCAGCAATCCCGTGGAACTGTGCGACCAGCTTTACAAGGAAACGGGCATCCCCGTGGTCCTCATGGACGCCAACGACCTCCAGCGGGATCAGCTGGGCAAGTGCAAGGGCTTCCCGCTGACCGACGAGGAAATTCAGGACGCCATGCAGGATAACCCCTCCGGCCAGGGCGACGAACTGACGCCCCTGATCCTGATTAGGCCCCTGTAATGGAAAATTACTGGGGGAAACCGCTCTTTGGAGGCCAAAGAGCGGTTTCCCCCAGACCCCCTTCCGAGAAAGCCAAAAAAGCACTTTTTCCATTCGCAAGGCTGTTTTTTTGTGTATCTGCTCTCCGGCGATTGCGCCGGAGGGATTTTTTTGGTATAATCCCAAGTGGTTTACCGATTTCTCATGTTTCAGGAGGACAGCGCCTTATGCCGCAGGACAATACCGGTTATCTATCCCCCTTTTCCACCCGCTACGCCAGCAAGGAAATGCAGTACCTGTTTTCCGCCCAGAACAAGTTTTCCCTGTGGCGGAAGCTGTGGATCATTTTGGCGGAAGCGGAGCAGGAATTGGGCCTGCCCATCACCGACGAACAAATCAACGAAATGCGCGCCCACGTGGACGATATTGATTTTGACCGCGCGGCGGAGTATGAAAAAAAGCTGCGCCACGACGTGATGGCCCACATCCACGCCTGGGGCGAACAGTGCCCCACGGCCCGGCCCATCATTCATTTGGGGGCCACCAGCTGCTATGTGGGCGACAACGCCGACGTGCTGATTTTGCGGGACGCCCTGCAATTGATCCGCAAGCGGCTGATCGCCGTGATCCGGGCGCTTTCTATCTTCGCGGAAACCTATGCGGGCCTGCCCTGCTTAGCCTTCACCCATTTCCAGTCCGCCCAGCCCACCACCGTGGGCAAGCGGGCCACCCTATGGCTAAATGACTTAACATTGGATTTGGAAGAAATCGACTTTTGCCTGTCCACCCTGAAACCCTTGGGCTGCAAAGGCACCACGGGCACCCAGGCCAGCTTCGTGGAGCTGTTTCACGGGGACGACGAAAAAATTCGCGCCATCGACCCCCTGATCGCCAAAAAGATGGGCTTTGAAAAAGCGGTGCCCGTTTCCGGCCAGACCTATTCCCGGAAAACGGACAGCCGCGTCCTGAACGCCCTTTCCCAAATCGGCCAGAGCGCCCACAAGTTCGCCAACGACATCCGCCTGCTGGCCCACAAAAAGGAAATCGAAGAACCCTTTGAAAAGAACCAGATCGGTTCCTCCGCCATGGCCTACAAGCGCAACCCCATGCGCTCCGAGCGCATGACCGCCCTGAGCCGCTTCCTCATCGCCAATGCCCAGAACGGGGCCATGACCGCCGCCGAACAGTGGTTCGAGCGCACCTTGGACGACAGCGCCAACCGCCGCCTGTCCCTGGCCGAAGGCTTCCTGTGCTGCGACGCGGTGCTGTCCCTGTACCTGAATATCGCTTCCGGGCTGGTGGTGTATGAAAAGGTGATCGAAAAGCATCTGCGGGAAGAGCTGCCCTTCATGGCCACCGAAAACATCATGATGGACGCGGTGGAGCGGGGCGGCGACCGGCAGGAGCTGCACGAGCGCATCCGCGTTCATTCCATCGCCGCCGCCAACGCCGTGAAAATGGAGGGCAAGCCCTGCGACCTGCTCTCCCGCATCGCCGCCGACCCGGCATTCCAGACGGACGAGGAAACCCTCACCGCCTCCCTCTCACCCGAAAACTTTATCGGCCGCGCCGAAAAGCAGACCCGGCAGTATCTGGCCGAAGTGATTCAGCCTATTTTGGCGGACAACGAAGGCCAGACCGTGCAGACGCAGGAAATCAACGTATAATTCCCTGTCCATCGACAGGGAACAGAAGCGGGACTGCTATTGGTTCACCCGGGTGGTGAAGCACCCCGATTTCCGGGAAAAAATGATCAAAACCTGTTACGCCGTCTATCGCCGCGCCTGCCTCATCCTGCTGGGCGAAGAAACGGACGAAACCGGAACGCTTCTTTCCGTCGACGGGTATACGGAAGAAATCAGAAGCTCCACGCTCATGGATCTTGCCCGGTGGAACAAAACCACGTGGCGGCCCGAAACCATTCGCGCCCATATGAAGGTCATGGACAAGGCGTATCCCGAACCCTTGCAATAAAGGAAATGAAAAGAAGATGGAAAAGTTCATTCCCAAGGAAAAGCTGAGCAAAAAGGCCCGCAGGGCGCTGGCGGCGAAAAAGCGCGCCACCTGGGGCTTTTCCCCGGTGACAAAGCGGGTGGAAAGCAAAAAGGTGTACAGCCGCAAGAAAAACTCCCGCCTCCGCGACGCGGACGAAACGGAAGGCTTATAAGGCGGATACAGCCACAGCGGGCTTGGAACAGACGGAAAGTGGAAAGTGGAAATCTGGATGGTCAGCGCGTTGCCTTAAAACGGCTGCGAACCATACAAAATTCCACTTTTTACTTTTTTGTATTTCTTTTCTAAGTTCGCCTGATTACTCTCGTTTGGTCTGCGCCAGCTCCACCATCTGCTGGGCCATGACCTTGAGCTGATCCTTCAGCTTGTGAATGCAGTCCATTTCGCCGCAGAAGCCGCCCACGATGTCCTCGGCGAAGGTGCGGCAGGTGGGGGAGCCGCAGGAGCCGCAGTCGTAGCCGGGCAGGTCCTCCACCAATTGGTTGATGCGCTCCATTTTCTGCATGGCGATAATCAGGTTGTCGTCCAGCTTCATGGCGGGGTTGGGTTCAATGGGATGATCGAAGTACAGGGGGTACTTGGTCATCATGGAAACGGGCACGTTTTCCACGGGATGCTGGGGTGTGCATTCCTGGGCCAGCTTGCGCACGGCGTTTTTCGCCACGTAGTTGTTTTCAAAGTTCAGCGGCCCGCCCACGCAGCCGCCCATGCAGGCGTTGCCCTCGAAGAACACCAGGTCGCTGAGCTTATTGTTTTCGATTTCCTCCAGCACCCGGATCACGTTCTGAATGCCGTCCACCGACAGGGAATTGTCGGGGCACACGGCGCTTGCCTCGCCGCTGCTCACGGCCCAGCGCACGCCGTAATAGGTGGCGGTGGGCTTGGTGGGGTTGGCCAGGATGCGGTCGATGTGGGGCAGCAGCTGGCCGTAAATCTCCATCATGGAAATGGCCCCGTCGCAGGCGGATTTTTCCTGGCCCAGGGGGGAGCGGATGGCGGTCATTTTGGCGGGGCAGGGGGTGATGAAGAACACGCCCACGTCCTCCGGGGGGCAATTGTGCTTGCGGCAGAACTCCTGCCGGGCGATCATGGCCGCCACCTCCATGGGCTGGCGGATGTCCACGATGTTGGGGATCAGGTCGGGGAAGCGCACCTGGATCAGGCGCACCACGGCGGGGCAGGCGGAGGAAATGAGGGGCTTGGGCAAGCCCGGCTCCCGCAGCTTTTCGTGAATGGCGCGGCTGACGATGTCCGCGCCCCGGGCCACCTCGAACACCTCCTCAAAGCCGATGGCCTTCAGGGCGTCCAGCACGGGGGAGATGCTTTTCAGCCCCTTGAATTGGCCGTACAGGGAGGGCGCGGGAATGGCGACCGCGTGGGGGAAGCCGCGGATGGCGCTCAAATCGTCGGTGATGGCGATTTTGGCGTGGTATTCGCAGATGCGGATGCATTCACCGCAGTCGATGCAGCGTTCGTCAATGATGTGCGCCCGGCCCCCGCGCACGCGGATGGCCTCCGTGGGGCAGTGCTTCAGGCAGTTGGTGCAGCCCTTGCAGCGGGTTTTATCCAGTCGAACGGAATGATACCGATTGTGCTGTTCCATATCAAAAGCCTTTCTCAGGCCAGGTTAAAGCGCATGCTGATGCGCGTACCCTTGCCCACTTCGCTTTGAATATCAAAATCGTCGGCGTTGCGCTTCATGTTGGGCAGGCCCATGCCCGCGCCGAAGCCCAGGGAGCGGGCCTCCTCGCTGGCGGTGGAATAGCCCTCCCGCATGGCCATGGCGATGTCCGGGATGCCAGGGCCCACGTCCTCGGATACCAGCAGCACCCCGTCGGTGCCCACGTCCAGCATCAGCTTGCCGCCTAAGGAATGGATGACCAAATTCAGCTCCACTTCATAGCTGGCCACGGCCACCTTGCGCATGACGGTGCTGCTGACGCCCAGTTGCTTTAATCTTCGTTTGATGTCGGCGGACGCTTCCCCGGCTCGGGTGTAATCGCCCTTTGCGACGGGGTATTCTTCGTGAATGAAACTGCTCATGCGTCCTCTCCTTCCGGCCATTCGATGGGAACGCCGCGCAGCCCCGCTTCATACAGCAGGCCGCAGGTGGTAAAGGCCGTTTCCTTGGTGGTCATCACGATCATGCCCTGTTCGTCCGCCGTTTCCAAAATATCGTCCGTGGGGATTTTGCCCCTGGCGAACACCAGGCACTTTAAATCCAGCATATCCGCCGTGCGCATGACGTGGGGGTTGGTCAGGCCCGTGATCAGCACCGTTTTTTCGTTTACAAAAGCCAGCACGTCGCTCATCAAATCGGAGCAGCAGGCCGTGCGGGCGGGGTTATCCAGCTTTTCTTCATGGCACAGCACCTTGGCGTGCAGCACCCTTACCATATCGCGAAACGTCATATTCATTCCCCCGTATCGAAAAAAGATCATAAAATACTATACCTTGTTTCCGCATGGATGTCAACCATTTGGGCAAAGTTTCGTCAAAAAGAACATTGAAAGTAACATTGAACCGAGCTTTTTCTTTCCTTGCATTCCACGCCCCGCCGTGGTATAATGGGGATGGAAAAAACGGGAAATAATCGCGGGGCCGCAAAGGGGCGGGCCGAAAGGAAGAAAACCATGAACATTCATAAATCAGCGGAAGACTACCTGGAAATGATTTTGATGCTGCGGGAGCAGAAGGGCTATGCCCGCTCCATCGACATCGCCGCCGCCTTGGGCGTGACCAAGCCCTCGGTGAGCTTCGCCATGAAAAAGCTGCGGGAAAACGGCTATATCCTGATGGACGAGGGCAGCTATATTACCCTGACGGAAGCGGGCATGACCATCGCCCGGCGTATTTACGACCGGCATAAGGCCCTGACCGCGTTTCTTCTGCAAATCGGCGTAAACGAAAAAACCGCCCGCGAGGACGCCTGCAAAATCGAACACGATATATCCGACGAAACCTTCCATGCCATCCTGCGGCAGATCGGACAGACAGGTTCAAAGTAGGAGGTAGGAAGTAGGAGGTAGGAAGTTTTAAAGTGTCTGGACAAAAAGGAACCACTCCAGCGCCTTTGAAAAACTAAATATGTCTTCCTACCTCCTACCTTCTACTTCCTACCTCGGTTTCAGTCTGTTGTTTATCGCGCGATTGAATAACTATATCGGAATAAACAAAGCCCGCCTTTCCATATTTGGAAAAGCGGGTTTTCGTCAGCCGAATTTCATGATTTTGTGGCCCAGGTGGTACATGCTTTTCACCAGCCAACGGCCGGGCTTGGTTTTGAAATGCGCCATGGCTCCCATGGGGGTGCGGATCAGCGCCCGGTACAGGGCCGGGTCGAAATCCTCGATCTTCGTCCACATGGTTTCGTGCAGCGCCCGGCCTTTGTCGCCGTACCCGATGAAATGCAGGGCGGAAAGAGACCAGATTTGGCTCGCCGCGTTGTTGATCATGTAGGTTTCCAGGGGCTTGGGCAGGGCGTCCAGCTGGGCCTTCCGCCAGGAGGTGGTCATCTGCGTGACCATATTGGTGAGCTGATCCAGCCGTTTCAGCAGGTTTTCCTCGTTGACGGACTGGCCTGCCCGGCCCACGTTGTAGCCGTACACCTTTTGATGCAGGTACAGCAGGTTTTTGGTCCAGGGCAGGGGCTTGTAAACGTACACGTTGTCCTCGTAAAAGGTATGCTCCGGCAGGCGGAAATCATGCTCCCGCAAAAGCGCGGTGCGGTACACCAGGGCATGAATGAGGAACTGCTTGGAAACGCCAAAGCGTTTGCATTCCGACCACTGGAACAGCCGCCCCTGGGGCATGACGCTTTCGTAGGTCATGCTGAACACGTTATGGGTTTCCTCCCGGTCGTAGGCGTAATCGTGTACCACCAGGTCGGCCTGCCGGTCGGGGGACGCGTGATCCCGGAGCAGGGACAAAAGGGCGTTCAGCGCCTCCGGGTCGATGCGGTCGTCCGAATCCACCACCTTGAAATAGAGGCCCTGAGCCGTTTCGATGCCCCGGTTCAGGCCGGAGCCGTGGCCGCCGTTGGGCTGGTGGATCACCCGGACGACGCCCGGATGCTCGGACGCCAGCCGGTCGGCGATTTTGCCGGTATCGTCCTTGGAGCCGTCGTCCACCAGCAGGATATCCATTTCCCCGCCGCCCGAAAGCAGTCCCTGGACGGCGCGTTCCATATACGGGGCGGAGTTGTAGCACGGCACCACCGCCGTGAGCAATTTGATTTCGGAAGCCATGCGGGTCATCCCTCATTCGTAATTATTTCACCGCCACGGGGGAGAAGAAGAACAGCGCCATGGCCCCGGGCCCCACGTGGGAGCCGGTGCCCGGCTCGTAGCAGCGGATCAGCACGTCCTTCACGCTGCGCTTCTTTTTCAGCAGCCCGGCCAGATATTCCGCGTCCGCCTCGCAGTCGCCGTGGGCGATGGCCACGATTTCGCCCTCGTCAGACGCGGCGGCGTGCTGGTCGAACAGGTCGGCCAGGGCCTGGAGCGATTTCTTCCGCCCGATCACCTTGCCGCAGCTGACGATTTTGCCCTCGGAATCGCCGGTCAGCAGGGGCTTGATGCTGGCAAGGGAGCCGATGCGGGCGGTCAGGCTGGAAATGCGGCCCCCCTTGTGCAGGAACATGAGATCGTCCACCGTGAAATACTGGCACATGCGGCGCTTGTTGTCCTCCGCCCACTTTGCCACGGCGTCTAAGCTGGCCCTGGCCTTGCGCATCACGGCGGCTTTCAGGGCGAAAATGCCCTCGCCGAAGGAGGCGGCCAGGGTGTCCACCACCCGGATGACGCGGCCGGGGTATTCCTTCATCAGCTCGGCGGCGGCCTCCCTGGCGGCGGCGCAGGTGCCGCTGATGCCGCTGGACATGGCGAAAAACAGAATATCCTGCCCGGCCTTTACGATGGGTTCAAAGGCCTGGCGGAACTGGCCCATATTGACCATGGAGGTCTTCACCGGGCCGGTTTCCCGCAATTCGTCGTAGAAGGAATGGCCGTTAAAGTCCGTTTTATCGTCATAGCAGGGCATTTCCCCTTCCTTGGTCACGCACGTGAGGGGGATCACCTCGATGCCCGCTTCGTGGGCCAGATCGGGGGTGATGTTGGAGGAGGAATCGGTAAAAATCACGTAATTTTCCATTTGCGAAAAGGTCCTTTCTAAGGGAGGTAGCGCATCGGCCCATCCTGTGTTATAATGAGGAAAGAAAACACGAACGGGGAGGAAACGCCGGTGGAAGCGCAACAGCATCTCATCCGGGAAAAGCTTCAGGAATGGGACCGCCTGCTGGAGGCATACCGCCTGCCGGGCTGGGAGGATTTTCCCGAACTGCCGCTGTACATGGATCAGGTGATCTACCTGATGGATCAGTACCTGTCCCCGCTGCCAAGGGAAACGGAGCAGAAGGCGGTGACGCCCGCCATGATCAACAATTACGTGAAGCTGGGCATGATGCCCCGCCCCGTCAAAAAGCGCTATAACCGGGCGCATTTGGCGTATTTGGTCATGGTGTGCCTGCTCAAGCAGACGGTCAGCGCCGCCGAGATCAAAAAGCTGCTGCCCGCCGGCTTAGGGGAGGATGATATTCGGGCGCGGTACGAGGCCTTTTCCGTCGTGTTCCGGAGCGGTAAGGGAGCCTTCCGGGAAACCGTGCAAAAGGACGCCGCCGCCCTTGCCGGGGCGGAGGGGGACGCCGTGAGCGAGCTTGTGTTCCGGGCGGCGTTCATGTCCGGCCTGTGGCAGAACTTAGCCAAGCTGACGCTGGGCCTTTATCCTGAAACAGATACGAAAAAACAATGACCGCCGGATGAAAAAACGCGCAGATGGGGCTGCCTGATGTCAGGCAGCCCCATTTCTGTTCAGGAGCCGGATTAGGAACCGAAGGGATACGGCCCTTCCAGCAGCGTTCTCAGGGTGGCGGGACCGGCCACGCCGTCGATGGTCAGGCCGTGGTAGCGCTGGAATTGCCTGACCGCGTTTTCCGTATCCTGGCCGAAGTAGCTGTCCACCTTACCGGTGAAGTAGCCCTGCTCCTTGAGGGCCTTCTGCATTTGCAGCACGGGCGTGCCGTACATGCCGCGCCGCAGGGTGGCGTACTGGTTGCCGGGGGCGGGCGTGACGATCACATAGATATTATCGGGAATGGGGGTGGGGCTGGGCCGGGGGGTAGGCGTGGGCTTGGGAGTGGGCTTGGGCGTTGCGGTGGCCCGGGCGGATTTGGCGTCGGAGGAGAACAGCTTGTTCAGGGTGCCGCCGCCCGCCACGCCGTCCGCCGTCAGGCTGTTTGCGCGCTGGAACGCCTTTACGGCGTCCGAAGTGGCGGCGCCGAAGGAACCGTCCACATTGCCCTTATAGTAGCCGAGGGTTTTCAGCTTTTGCTGCAACAGCCTTACGGCGGCCTTCTCCGAGCTGCCTTCCTTCAGGGAAATGCCGATGATGCCGGAGACGGAGGAAGCCTTCTTCGCGGAAGAGGAATACAGGGCCTTCAGGGTTTCGGGGCCCGCCACGCCGTCGGCGTAGCTGGTATTGCGGCGCTGGAAAGCGATCACGCCCGCTTCGGTGGCGTTATCGAAACGGGAGGTGGCCTTGCCCGCTAAATAGCCTAAGGAAATCAGCCGCTCCTGCATCTGCTTCACCTGCTTGCCGCTGTTGCCGTTGCGCAGGTAGGTGTTGGTGGAATAGGAGGGGGTGGCGGTGGCCCTGGGCGTGGGGGAAGCGGTGGGCTTCTGGGTGGCCTTGGCGGAGGCGAGCTTGGCCATGGTGGCGCTGCCCACCTTGCCGTCCACGGTCAGGCCGTACTGCTTCTGGAACGCCTTCACGGCCTTTTCGGTGGCTTCGCCGAAATCGCCGTCCACGTTGCCCTTATAGAAGCCCAGGGCCTTCAGCTTCTGCTGCACGTTGCGCACGTCCTGCCCCTGGGAGCCTAATTTCAGCGATCCGGCGGGGGTGGCGGTGGGCTTGGCGGTGGGGGCGGGCGTTACCAGGGCTTTGGCCGAAGGATTGGCCGTCACCATGGGCGCGACCGTCATCCACATATTGTTATTCGGGGCAATGGTGGGCATGCTCACCACCGTGCCCTGATTATTGCCGGGATAGGCCTGCTCCGGGGTGTCGGTGGGCAGATCGGTGGCCTGAACGGGCGCGGCGGTGGGCTTCGGCGTGTCCGGCTGATACACGGGGAAATTCAGGTCGCTGCCGTTTTGATTCCCCGTGGTAACATTATTGGGCTCCACATAGCAGCCGCCCAGCAGCAGGGACAGCACGATCAGCAGAGCGACGAACGCGGCCTTGGCAGATTTCATGGTTGATCCTTCCTTCCAAAGATTGATGCTGAGCCGAAAGTCTTTTCATCTATGATAGACGGATAAGGGATGGCGTTTGTTCCTTGATTTTGGAAAAATGTGCCGATAACTTTTTATTCCGACGGGGGCAGCACGTTTTCCCCGGCGTAATGCCACGTTTTGAAGCCCATGGCGGCGGCGCTTTGGATATTGGCCAGTGAATCGTCGATGAACAGGGCGTCCCTGGGGCTGATGCCGTACCGCTCCGTCAGCAGGGTGAAAATGGCGGGGTCGGGCTTGCACACCTTTTCCCGGGAGGAAACCACCGCGCCGTCCAGCAGCCCCAAATGGGGGAAAGCGCCGCAGGTGGAAGAAAAGGCCGGTTCCCCGTAGTTGGTCAGGGCGTACAGCCGCTTGCCCATGCTTTTGAGGGCGGGAATCAGGTGATACAGGGGCAAAGGCCGCATGGTCCGGTAAAACTCATAAAAGGCGTACAGCACCATGTCCCTGCCCTCCGGCACCCCCGCCCTGTCGGCGATGCTTTGGGCGATGGCCTCGTTGCTTTCCACGCCCAAGTCAAAGGCGGCCCAGCGCAGATCGGGGCCGAAGGTGGCGCGGAACAGGGCCTCCCGATGCTCCTTGGGAAGCAGGGACGCTACCTTTTCCGGCTCGAAGGAGAGCAGCACGTTGCCCACGTCGAACACGATCACGTCCGTCTCCGATAATCTGACGTCCATTCTTCATTCCTCCACCCGTATAGCATACCATAAAACGCCGCCGAATACAATCACTTTCCTGCCGACAGTTTCCGGCAAAACGCAAAAAATTTCGCGAGAAAAGGGAAGAAAAGCCGCAAAACGGCCCCGCCGGAGCGTTTCTGCCCGGCAGGGCCGCGTTTTGGCCGAACCGCCCTCGGGGCGGGATCAGATCAGGGTGAAGGGAATATCGTTGTCCACGGCGTAGAGATGCGCGGCGGAACCCTCTTCGCACAGGATGTTCAGGTCGTCGCAGCCGGAAAACGCGTCGTCGCCGATGTCGGTCACGCTGGCGGGGATGGTCAGGTCGGTCAGGCCGCTGCAGCCGGCAAACGCCGAATCGCCAATGGAGGTCACGCCGTCGGAAATGGTCACGTCGGTCAGGGCGTCGCAGCCGTAGAACGCCATTTCTCCGATGGAAACCACGCTGGAAGGAATGAACACGCCGGTCAGACTGCACGTATAAAACGCGCCGTCCCCGATGACCGTCACGCTTTTTCCCTCTCCGTCCTCGGCGGGAATGACCACTTCCGCGCCCACGCCGTTATAGCTCATGAGTTCGCAGGTGGTTTCGGTCAGGGCAGCGAAGGTGAAATCGGCCAAGGGGCTTTCCGACGTCATGTAAACATAGGGGATTTCGTTTTCGATGGCGTAGGCTTCCGCATCGGAACCCCGTTTGCAGGTGATGACCAGGCCGCCGCAATCCTCGAAGACGTTCTCGCCAAACGCCGTTTCCATGGCGGGGATGGTGATGCTGGTCAGGTAGGTGAAAGCGAACGCGGAACGACCGATGCTGGTCACACTTTCGGGAAGGATCACGCTGGACAGGTTGCTGAAAGCAAACGCGCTTTCGCCGATGCCGGTCACGGTTTCGGGAATGGTCACGTTTTCCAGCATGCCGTGGGAGAACGCGCCGTCGCCAATGCTGGTCACGCCGCTGGGAAGGATGACGCTCTTCAGATATTCGTTTGCGGCAAACGCGGAATCGCCAATACTGGTCACGCCGGACGGAATTGCAAAGGACGACGCCGTCTTTCCGCCGGGATAGCATACGATGGTATGGAGGAGTTTATCGTACACGATCCCGTCAACGGAAGCGTAGGAAGCGTTTTCCGCCTGCACATTGATTTGGGTCAGCGCCCCGCAGCCAAAGAACGCGCTGCCGTCCAGACTGGTCACGCCGGCGGGAATGGTGACGCCCGTCAGGCCGGTGCAGTACGAGAACACAGCCTCCTCCAGGGTGGTCACGCCCACGGGAATGGTCACTCCGGTCAAAGCATGGCAATCCAGGAACGCGTTCGCGCCAATGCTGGTCACGCTGTCGGGCAGGGTCACGCTGGCCAGGTTTTCGCAAAAATTGAACGCGAAGGCGCCGATAGAAGTGACGCCGCTGGGAATGGTCACGGCGGTCAGATTGCCGCAGCCCGCGAACGCCGCCGGGCCGACGCCGGTCACGTCGGAGGAAATGGCGAAGGAGCCTGCCGTGCGGCCGGCGGGATAGCACAGGAGGGTTTTCAGGGATTTATCGTACAGGATACCGTCTTGTGCGGCAAAGGCAGCGTTTTCCGCCGATACGCCGATGGCCGTCAGGCTGCCGCAGAACGAGAACGCGCCCTCGCCGATGCCGGTCACGCCGACGGGGATGGTCACGGCAGTCAGGCTGGCGCACCCGGTGAACGCATATTCGCCGATGCTTGTCACGCTGTCGGGGAAGGTTACGGCGGTCAGGCTTTCATTGTAACAGAACGACCATCCGTCGATGCCGACCACGCTCCTGCCCTCGCCGTCCTTAGCGGGAATGACCACGGCCGCGTCCTGGCCGGTATAGGCCATCACCTGGCAGGTGGTTTCGGTCAGCTCGGCAAAGAGAAAATCCTCCAGGGGGCTTTCCGCCGCCGGGGAAACAAAGGGAATATTGTATTTCCTGGCGTAGGCTTCCGCCGCGGAATTGGGTTCGCCGGTCATGGTCAGGCCGCTGCAGCCCGAAAAAGCCCCGTCGCCGATGGCGGTCACGCTGGATGGAATGGTCACGGCGGTGAGGCCGGTATTGGCAAAGGCGTTTTTTCCGATGGTTTCCAGGCCATCCGGAAGGATCACGGCGGTCACGCTGGCGTCGTTCATAAAGGCTTCGTCTTCGACGGTTTTCAGGTCGGCCGGCAGCTTTATTTCTTCCGCCCAAGTGCCGGAACAGAGCAGAAGAAGCAGAAGCAGGCAAAGAACGGTTCCAATAATTTTTTTCATAGTGGAAATCCCTCCCATTTGATGATGGAACAATCAAATGTATTCGCCTTCCGGCTTGGGAAGATGCAGAAATTCGATGTATTCTTTGATGTGCGCGTCCCAGAATTCCCAGGAATGAGCGCCAGGGTCTTCGTGATAGGTGTAATCGAAGGGATTGCCCGGCAGGCCCTGGAAGAAATCACGGGTGCGGTGGGCGCTGGGCAGCAGGAAATCCTTATCCCCGCAGGCGTGATAGACGCGGGGGCAGGGCAGGCCCTTGTCGAGGATGCGCTGGGCGCAGCCCAGGGGGTCCTTGTAGGTGCCTTTCGCGGGGCCGTCGCCGAAGGTGAGGGCGAAGCGGGGGCCGTTGTGCAGGTTGCCTTCGGCGTTCACCGCGCCCGCGCTGATGCACCCCACGGCGGAATAACGCTCCGGGTTGCTCAAGCCGATCATCAGGCTGCCCGCGCCGCCCATGGATAAACCCGCGATGAAATTGTCCTCCCTGCGGGTGGACAGGTTCAGCATTTTGGGCAGGGCTTCCGGCAGCTCCTTGCTGATGTAGGTATAGAATTTCTGGCCGTGGGCCATGTCGGTATAGCCGGAATTGTGGGCGGAGGGCATCACGATGGCCAGGCCGTAGGGCGCGGCGTAGCGCACCACGGAGGTGAGGCGCAGCCAGTCCGAATGGCAGCCGTAGGCCCCGTGGAGCAGCCACAGCACCGGCAGCTTATGCCCCGGCGCGTGATCCTTGCGAACGGGCAGCACGATGTCCAGCGTGACGCACAAGCCTAAGGCGGGGGAGAACATACGCATTTTCGTTAAGGCGGACATGTCATTCCTCCTCCTTTCCCAGGGGCAGCCAGTTGAGGACGGTCTGAATCTTTTCGTCCCAGTACTGCCAGGCGTGGGTGCCGGGGGATTCCTCCCAGGTCAGCGGCAGGCCCAGGGAGAGCATATGATCCTTGAATTTCACGTTGTCGGGATACAGGCCGTCCTCCGTGCCGCACCACATATAAAATTTTACCTCCGGCTCGCCC
This sequence comes from Clostridia bacterium, assembly GCA_017443295.1. GTDB lineage: Bacteria > Bacillota > Clostridia > Christensenellales > Aristaeellaceae > RUG563. The sequence goes on along the minus strand of JAFSNT010000059.1, from coordinate 3,150 downwards.
GCCTTGGCTAAATCCCTGGCGGCGGCGAAAAGATCGTTAAAGGAGCCGGGGAGTTTCTTGAGGTCGCCGAAAATATCCCGCCAGAAGGTTTTGGCGGCCAAATCGCCGCGCCGGATCAGCCCCGCCATATCGGCGCAGGAGGAAAGCCCCGCCGCGTAAGAGAAGGTGTCCGCCGCCCGCAGGCCGCATTTCAGCGCGCCGTAGCCGCCCATGGACAGCCCGGCCACGAAGGTATCCTCCCGCCGGGGACTCATCTGGGGGAACAGGGAACGGCACAGGGCGGGCAGCTCACTGGAAATAAAATCCCAGTACCGCTCGCCGTAGGCCATGTTGGTGTAAAAGCTCAAATCGGCGGCGGGCATCACCACCGCAAGCCCCTTGGCGCTGGCATAGCGCTCGATGCTGGTGCGCCGAAGCCATATCGTGTGATCGTCGCTCATGCCGTGCAGCAGATACAGGGTTTTGCAGCAGGCGCTTTCCCTGCTCTCCATGCCGATCAGCCCGGCGGTGCTTTCGGGCAGGATCACCAGGAAATCCACTTCTCTTTCCAGCGTTTGGGAATGGGCCGTCAGCTCCAGTAACGCCATGGGCCATCGCCTCCTTTGTTTTCTGCGTTTCATTATAGCACCCCGTTTTCGCCGCCGCAACAGCAAAATTACCCCATGACAAACGGAAAAAGAAGGTGTATACTGGTATCAGAGAAAACGCGGCTCAGGCCGCGGAAAAAACGGAGGATCGTTCGATGAAGCAGCTGCCGGTGGGTTATCAAATGTATTCGGCCCGGGAAAAGGCGCAAAAGGATTTGAAAGGGGTTTGCCGGGCGCTGAAGGCCATGGGCTACGACGGGGTGGAGTTCGCGGGTTTTTACGGCCACAGCGCGGAGGAAATCAAGGCCATTTTGGATGAAACGGGCCTGCGGGCCGTGTCCAACCACGCGCCCGCCAGTGCGTTTGAACGGGACGTGTTCGGCCTGCTCTCCTTCCATCAGGCCATCGGGTGCAAATATATCGCCATTCCCTCCCTGGATCGTCAGCAGCGCCCCGGCGGGCCGCGCTTTGCCGAGACCCTGCGGAAAATGAACCGCTGGGGCCGCCTGTGCAAGGAAGCGGGCATTCAGCTGCTGTACCACAACCACGATTTTGAGTTCGTTCCCGTGTCCGGCATGTATGGGCTGGATTTCCTGTTCGCGGCGACGGAACCGGACCTTTTGCAGACGGAAATCGACGTGTGCTGGGTGAAGTACGCGGGGGTCGATCCGGCGGACTATGTGCGTAAGTACGCGGGCCGCGCGCCCCTGGTACACATGAAGGATTTTGTGGGCCAAAAAGGCGACGGCACCCCCTACGCCCTCATCGGCCAGACGGCCCAGGCGGACGAAGGCGTGGCCTTTGAATACCGCCCCCTGGGCCACGGCTGCCAGGATATGCGGGCCGTGACCGATGCCGCCCTCGACGCGGGCGCGGAATGGCTGATTGTGGAGCAGGACGACTGGTACGGCCGCGATCCCATGGAGCTGGCAAAGGAAAGCATGGATACGCTGTACGATTTGGGCGTCAAGACCCGCTGACGATCGGATGACACGCGAAAGCCCCGGCACGCGCCGGGGCTGCATTTTTGCAACGGATCATATATTTTGGGCTTTCAGCCATTCCCGGCCCGCCTGGACGGCGGCAAGCACCCGTTCCGGGGCGGGGCCGCCGGTGAGGCAGCGGGCGGCGACGCAGGAGCGGAGCGAGATGGCTTCATAAACGTCCTGGTCAAAGGCGGGGGAGAAGGCACGCAATTCGTCCAAGGGCAGGTCGTCCAGGGCGCAGCCCTTATCTAAGCAGTGGGCCACCAGCCGCCCGGCCACGGAGTGGGCGTCCCGGAAAGGCACGCCGCGCTTCACTAAATAATCGGCGCAGTCCGTGGCGTTGGCAAAGCCCGCGCTGGCGCTGTCGTGCATGTTCTTTAAGCGGAAAGTGGCGGTGCGCAGCATTTCGGTGAACACGTGCAGGCACTTGAGCCACGTGTCCCGGGCGTCGAAATAGTTTTCCTTGTCCTCCTGCATGTCCTTGTTGTAGGCCAGGGGCAGGCCTTTCATGACGGTGAGCAGGGCGGTCAGATCGCCGTAGACCCGGCCCGTTTTGCCCCGGATCAGCTCCGCCACGTCGGGGTTCTTTTTCTGCGGCATCATGGAGGAGCCGGTGGCGAACCCGTCGTCCAGCGTCAGGAAGCCGAATTCCAGGCTGCTCCACAGCACCAGTTCCTCGCAGAACCGGGAAAGGTGCATCATGCCCACGGAGGCGGCGGACAGGTAATCCAGCAGGAAATCCCGGTCGCTCACCCCGTCTAAGCTGTTCTGGTACACCCGATCAAAGCCCAGCTCGGCGGCGATAAATTCCCGATCTAAGGGATAGGTGGTTCCGGCTAAAGCGCCGCATCCCAGGGGGCAGCTGTCGGCGGCGATTTTGGCGTTTTGCACCCGAATCATATCCCGGCGGAACATTTCAAAATACGCCATCAAATGGTGGCCCAAGGTGATGGGCTGCGCCCGCTGCAAATGGGTGTAGCCGGGCATCACGTCCCCGGCGTGCTTTTCCGCTAAGTCCAGCAGCACTTCTTCCAGATCGGAAAGCATGCCCAGGGTATCGTCGCAGGTGTCCTTGGCGTACAGGTGCATATCGGTGGCCACCTGATCGTTGCGGCTGCGGCCCGTATGCAGGCGCTTGCCCGCCTCGCCCACGCGCTCCGTCAAAATCTGCTCCACCAGCATGTGGATGTCTTCGCTCTCCGGCGGAGACGCCACCTTGCCCGCCTGCATGTCCGCCAAAATGCCCTTCAAGCCCTCCTGTATGGCCGCTTCGTCCGTGGCGCTGATGATGCCCTGTCGGCACAGCATCTTCGCGTGGGCCATGCTGCCCTTGATGTCCTGGGCAAAAAGCCGCTTGTCAAAGGAAATGGAGGAATGAAAATCGTCCACCATCTGATTGGTTTCCTTCTGGAACCGTCCGCCCCATAGCTTCATACGTCAATTCACCTCGTTCATTCAATCCCGGTCACGGAAGCCATTATAACAAAAACCGGCGCTGTATACAAGCCCGGTACAAAAGGAAAGCAGGGGGAGGCAGGAGGCAGGAGGTAGGAAGTAGGAGGTAGGAAGTAGGAGGT
>JAFSNT010000058.1 GCA_017443295.1 Clostridia bacterium | reverse complement strand
TTGGACGCGCCGTGTACCGAACGGTACGCACGGTGCGGTGAGAGGACGGGGGTTAGCCACCCCCTCCTACTCGATCGCAAAACGCAATTGATTTCAATCAAAAAAGTGTAAAGTGGAAAGTGAAAATTGGAATTTTGTTTAGCCCGCCATAACTGTCGCCCGACAAAGCGCTGACTATACAAATCTTCACTTTTCACTTTTCACTTTCCTCTTTCGTTTTGCAGGCGGCTAATCCTATTAAAACAGTTGGATTTTCCCTGCGATCACCTGGGCGAAGAACCCGTCGCTCTGGAAGATGGGGGCCAGGGTGCTTTGGGCCAGCATATCGTTGAAGTCTTCCATGGGAATGATGGTGCTGAGGATGGGGATCAAAAGGAACAGCACATACAGCAGAAGCGCTCCCCGGGCCAAGCCGAAAATGCCGCCCGCCAGCCAGTCCATTTGTTTCAGCAGGGGCAGCTCAAACACGTGTTTGATCAGGCTCACAAGGATGGACAGCACCAGATAGCACGCTGCGTAGACCACGATAAAGCACAGGATGTTCACCGCCACGGCCACCACGGTGTTGGACACGTAATCGTTCACCGTGTTCAGCCCCGTTCCCTCGAAGGTCTGGTTTTTCAGGTTGCCCCGCAGGATGGAGGCGATAGATTCCGGCAGGTTCACGCTGTCCAGCACCTGCTGGATCACTCCGTCGGAAAGCTGGTTCACCGGCGTGGAAGCCAAGCTGTAATCGCCCACCCGGGTCACGGCGTCGGTATAGGTGGCCAGGGTGGAGGATATGCCCTGCTTGGAGCTGACCAGATCGGCCAGCTTGGGGCCGTAGGAAAAGGCCACCACAATGGAAATCAGGCAGCAGGCCACGGACAGGACGGTCTGCACGAAGCCCCGGTACAGGCCGTAGATCACGCTGGCCCCGACGATCACCAAAATCACGATGTCGATAACGTTCATACATTCCTCCCCAAAGGATACGGTTTATACAGATAACGAAGCAGGGCGCGGTTTTCTTCCGAAAAACAGGAAAATCATGCTGCAATACCCGCCCGCGCATGACTGCGGAGCAGTAATGTTTAATCGTCTCCCATTTTCAGCACGGCCATGAACGCTTCGCCGGGCAATTCCACCGTACCGAACTGGCGCATGCGCTTCTTGCCTTCCTTCTGCTTTTCCAGCAGCTTCTTTTTCCGGGTGATGTCGCCGCCGTAGCATTTCGCTAATACGTCCTTGCGCACGGCCTTGACGGTTTCCCGGGCGATGATCTTGCCGCCGATGGCCGCCTGGATGGGGATTTCAAACTGCTGGCGCGGGATCACGTCTTTCAGCTTTTCGGCGATGGCCCGGCCCCGGCCGTAGGCTTTATCCTTGTGGACGATCATGGTGAAGGCGTCGCAGATGTCGCCGTTGAGCAGGATGTCCATTTTCACCAGCTCGCTGGCCTTGTAGCCGGTGATCTCGTAATCGTAGGAAGCGTAGCCCTTGGAGCGGCTCTTGAGCTGATCGAAGAAATCGAAGATCATTTCGTTCAGCGGCACGTCGTAGAGCAATTTAATGCGCTTGCCCTCATACTGCATGTCGATGAAGGTGCCCCGCTTGTCCTGGCAAAGCTGCATGAGGGTGCCCGCGAAATCCTGGGGCGTGTAAATAGTGGCTCGGCAGTAGGGTTCCCGCATTTCGGCGATTTCGTTCACGGGGGGCAGGTTGGTGGGGTTGTCGATGCGCATTTCCGTGCCGTCGGTCTTCACGATTTCATAAATGACGGAGGGCGCGGTGGTCACCAGATCCAGGTCAAATTCCCGCTCTAAGCGCTCCTGAATGATTTCCATATGCAGCAGGCCCAAAAACCCGCACCGGAAGCCGTAGCCTAAGGCCACGCTGGTTTCCGGCTCGAAGGACAGGGAAGCGTCGTTCATGCGCAGCTTGTCCAGGGCGTCCCGCAGGTTATCGTAATCCGCGCCGTCGGCGGGGTAAATGCCGCAGAACACCACGGGCTGCACTTCCTTGTAGCCGGGCAGCGGCGTTTCAGCGGGGGCGGCGGCGTCGGTGATGGTATCGCCCACCCGAGTGTCCCGTACGTCTTTGATGGAGGCGGAAATATACCCCACGTCGCCGGGCAGCAGCTCCGCGCCGGGGTTGTAGGAGGGGGAGAAGGTGCCCACCTCCACCACGTCGAATTCCGCGCCGGTCTGCATCATGCGCATGCGCATGCCGGGATAAGCCCGGCCCTCCATGACCCGCACGAAGCAGATGGCCCCCCGGTAATTATCGTAAACAGCATCGAACACCAGCGCTTTCAGGGGCTTGGTTTCATCCCCCTTGGGGGCGGGGATTTTATTCACCACCGCTTCCAGCACGTCCTCGATGCCGATGCCCATTTTGGCGGAGATCAGTGGCGCGTCGGCGGCGTCCAGGCCGATTTCTTCCTCGATTTCCTGCTTGGTTTCCTCCGGCTGGGCGGAGGGTAAGTCGATCTTGTTGATGACGGGCACCGTTTCCAGGTCGTGATCCAGGGCCATATACACGTTTGCCAGGGTCTGGGCTTCCACGCCCTGGGTGGCGTCCACCACCAGCAGCGCGCCTTCGCATGCGGCCAAAGCGCGGCTCACCTCATAGGAGAAGTCCACGTGGCCGGGGGTGTCGATCAGGTTCAGCACGTAGGTTACCCCGTCCTTGGCCTTGTACTGCATGCGCACGGCCTTGGACTTGATGGTGATGCCCCGCTCCCGCTCCAGTTCCATGGAGTCCAAAATCTGGTCCACCATCTGGCGCTGTTCAAAAACGCCGGTTTTTTCCAAAATCCGGTCCGCCAGCGTGGATTTGCCATGGTCGATATGGGCGATAATGCAAAAATTGCGGATACGGTTCAGACGGTCTTCCACGGGATGCTTCCTCCTTGCAGTCTTCACGGGCCTATTATACTGGATTCTCTGGGAAAAGGCAAACAAAAATGTTCATTTGGGAGCGGTGAGTACAAAAGGCCCAGGCTGCAGTGAATCCGGCACGATTCGCGCAACTGTGCCATTTGGGAAGAACATTGACACAAAATCAATGCTGTAGTATTATACCTTTATCCTGGAAAATAGCGGGAAGATTCTCAAAGAAAGGAGAGGAAAACGCAATGAAACATGCATCCTGGATCAGATTTTTGAATGGGGTCGTTTTTTGCCTGGCGATACTCGTTTACGTTTCAGCGGCCGCGGCTTTTCTTGTTTTCGGATGGATAGGAATGGACGCGCTGATCGGTCTTTTTCCCGTATCGGAGGGCGCTTCCCATTTCGTGCGCACCCTCTTGCCTTATGTTTTTCTTGTACTTCCGCTTTTCTTTTTTCTTCTTGTGGTCATTCCTACTGAAACGGAATTCTTTAGTACCGCGAAGAATCTGTTTCATGATTGGAATGGGTGTAAATGCACCCTGTGCGGAAAAGTACGGAACCAAGAACACGATTGGAATCGCATTGGGTGCAAGTGCAAACGATGCGGAATGGAAAATCCGGAAAAGCATATTTGGGATAAAGCGACCTGCACATGCAAAGGATGCGGGAAGCATCACGACTGGGATGGCTGTACCTGCCGAATCTGCGGTGAAACGAATCATTCCTGGGACGGATGCACTTGCAGGACGTGCGGGGCAACGCGGGATTACGACCATAAATGGAGCTATCTCACGGACTATGACATGGTATGCGATCGCTGCGGGATAAGAAAAAGCCTCGGGGACGACGATACTTGACCGTTTCAGTGCGGTTTTGGCAAGGCAAAAAGTATTCTCGGCTTTAAAGATCGAATAAGCTGGTCTGCCGGTATTTTTCGGGGAATTCATGTAAATAGGAAAAGCAGTCGTCTGGGGTATGCAGCATGCCGTGTTCTTCACAGAAGGCATGGAACAGGCGCATCAGCGCCGGGGCGTTGGGGCTTGGGACTTCATAGGCGTTGCCGTAGCGCTGGGCGTACACCGCTTTCAGGCCTGGAAAATGTCTGTCCAGGGCGGCGTAATAGTATTCCCGGTCGCCGTCCCGGAGAGTCAGGCCCATATCGAAGCAAATGATCCCCTTCACGCCCGCGTCGGCGCAGGCTTTCAAAATGGAAAGGATGTTTTCTTTTGTATCGTTGATGAAGGGCAGGATGGGGGTGAGCCATACCACCGTGGGGAGGCCCCGGCGGCGCATGGCTTCCAATACCTCCAAGCGCCTTTGGGTATTGCACACGTTGGGTTCAATCAGGCTGCACAATTGTTCGTCCCAGGTGGTAAGCGTCATCTGCACCACGGATTTGGTTTTGCGGTTGATGGCGTCCAACAGGTCCAAATCCGATAGAATCCGGTCTGATTTGGTCTGGACGGCCACGCCGAAACCGTGTTCTTCGATCACTTGCAGGCATTTCCGGGTCAAATGCAGGGTTTCCTCGCAGTGCATGTAGGGGTCGGACATGGAGCCGGTGCCGATCATGCAGGGCTTCCGCTTGGATTGAAGCGCCGCCGCCAAAAGCTCCGGCGCGTTCTGCTTGACCTCGATATCCTCAAAGGCGTGGGTGAACTGATAGCACAGGCTGCGGCTGTCGCAGTAAACGCAGCCGTGGGTACAGCCCCGGTAAATGTTCATGCCGTAGTACCCGTTCCCGCCGGTGAGAATGCCCTTGGCGTTTACAAAATGCATGCTGATTCTCCTGTGATCAGTCGTATCATAATAGAAAAGAAGGGCGATG
>JAFSNT010000057.1 GCA_017443295.1 Clostridia bacterium | reverse complement strand
GCCTTGTTTTCGCACTGCTGATTGGCAATGCCGCAGCTGGTCTTGCAAGCGGACTGGCAAGAGGTCTGGCATTCGCCGCAGCCGCCGTTCTTGGCGCTTTCGCACAGATCGCGGGTGTTCAGGGTCTGAATGTGCTTCATCTTAAAAATCCTCCCCATTACGAAGTTCGGTTTATTTTATCACAGCATGCAGGGATAAGTCAATCCGTCTGATAATAATTCGTGCTTCTTTTTGCCGCCGTTCTGTGATATAATCTGTTCAGCAACAACCGATCCAGAAGGAGGGATTCTCAATGAAGAAACGTTTGACCGCCGCGCTGCTGTCCATGGGCCTGCTGGTGACGCCCGTGGCCCACGCGGAGGGCGACCCCATTGCCCTGAAAATCCAAAGCATGACCCTGCGGGAAAAGGTGGGGCAATTGTTCATGATCCGGCCCGACGCGCTGGAGGGGCGCTTCGGCCCGGCGGAATTGGAGGACAACTCCATCACCGGCACCACCGAGGTGAGCGAGGAAATAAAGGAAACCTACGCGAACTATCCCTGCGGCGGCTTTGCCCTGTTCCGCAAAAACATCCTTTCCCCCAGCCAGCTGAAATCCTTCACCGAAGCGCTGCACGCCCTGAGCGGTTCGCCCATGTTGGGCATTGACGAGGAAGGGGGCCGGGTGGCGCGCATCGCCAATCATCCCGTCAGTTTCAACGTGCCGAAATTCCCGGCCATGGGGATCATCGCCCAAAGCGGAGATGAAAGCCAGGCGTATAACGCGGGGCGGGCCATCGGGGAATATCTCACCGCTTACGGCCTGGATATTGATTTCGCGCCGGTGGCCGACGTGAACACCAATCCCAAAAACCCCGTCATCGGCGACCGGGCCTTCGGCGACGATCCCAATGTGGCGGCGGGCATGGTGCGGCAGGTGGTTTTGGGGCTGCATGAAAGCGGCGCGGCCTCCTGCCTCAAGCATTTCCCCGGCCACGGGGACACCGCCACCGATACCCACACCGGCTACGCCGAAACGCTGAAAACCTGGGAGGAAATCAGCGCCTGCGAAATGATCCCCTTCCGGGCGGGCATCGAAGCGGGCACGGATTTCGTCATGACCGCCCACATCGCCGCCCCCAACGTGACCGGCAGCGACGAACCCTCCACCATGTCCTATACGGTACTGACGGAAAAGCTGCGCGGTGAACTGGGTTTTCAGGGCTTGATTATCACCGACGCCCTGGCCATGGGCGCGATCCGGGAAAAATACAGCTCCTCCGAGGCCTGCATCCAATGCATCCAGGCGGGGGCGGATATCCTGCTCATGCCCTACGATTATTTTGAGGCCTTCGACGGCGTGGTGCAGGCCGTGGAAAGCGGCGTGATCCCGGAAAGCCGCATCGACGAAAGCGTGTACCGCATTCTTTCCTTCAAGAACGGCAGGCAGGGGACGAAATGATGGCGTCCTTTGCTGCCTTTTGTCTCCGGCGGGAGATGGAAGATATTACGGAACGCTGTCCAATTACCCTTCCTCCCGCGCCCATTCCCCCAGCACCCGCACGGCTTCCGCCGTGAGGGCGCGGACGGACAGATCGGAAACGCCCACGATCACGTTCTGGCAATGGTTCACGGGCAGGAGCAGGCGGCGGGCGCGGCTCTGGCCCACGGCCAGGGCCATGGCGGGGGTGATTTCACCCAGCAGGGAATCGGCGATGGCGATGCCCACCGGCCCCATGATCACGTCCGCGTCCCGGCAGCACACCTTGACGGCGTTTTCCCCGGTGGCCCCCTGATCCGCCCCCGCTTTCAGCATGGCGGCGGTGGCGGCGGTATTGGCCCCCACGGCGGTGATTTGGCAGTTCAGGCCGCTTGATTTGATTTCCTCCACCAGCTGGCGGCCAATGCCGCCGCCCTGGCCGTCCACGATCAGCACACGCAATGTTTTCATACTCTATTCCTTCTTTCTATCTATAAGGAAGCCCCGTCAGCTTCTATTGAAAGCTGACGGGGTCGTTTTTTTGAAACGGAGGTTACTCGTTATCCTCCCGGCGGGCGGAACGGCGGCGCCGTCTGGTTTCGACGGGCGCGGCGCTTTCCATCGGCTCCTCCGGCTTTTCCTTCGCGGGTTCCTCGGCGGCGGGCTTCTGTTCCTCCTGCGCGCTGGCGCGGGACACGCGATAGCCGCCTTCCTCGTCGGTGGCGGGGATTTCCTTCAATTCTTCCGCGGCCTTCCGCGCTTCCTCCTCGGCCTGGTTCAGCACCCGTTCATGGGGCAGCTCCACGCGGGCGGGGGGCACCTTGAATTCGTCGTCGGCCTGATCGGGCTCGTCCTCGATCTCCTCGTCGAATTCCGTTTCTTCGGGCACTTCGGTATAATCCCGGCGTTCCGCCAGCTCCAGGTGGTCGTAAGCCGCGTTGGACTTGCCCTTCTTATACAGCCGGATGCAGGTGCTGACGATGAACAGCGCCAGCACGGCGGCGAACAGCGCGCCCAGCGCCATGGCGGCGGTCATCAGCGCGCCGCGGCCCTGGCCCAGCAGAGAATCGGCGGGCGCGGCGGTGACCAGAACGGGCGGCGCCACCGTAGTCACCGGCACGGCGGTGGGCTGCGGCGTGGTGCGGTTCAGGCCGATGCGCAGGGTGTTGGATTCAAAGCTGACGGTGTTGTTCATGGAGTCCTTGAGGGTGGCGGTGAAGCGGAACTGGCCCGTCTGGGAAATGCGCACGTCCCGATCCAGCACGATGCTGCCGCCCGGCTCCAGGGAAGCGATGGTGTAGATGGCGGTGCTGCCGTGGGTGATGGCGATTTTTTCCGCCTTGATGTTGCTGTTGTTGGTCACGGTCAGGTGGAACCGCACGTCGGCGGGCACGGCGGGAACCGCTTCCTGATCGCTGGTCAGGTTCAGCGTCAGCAGCAGCTGCTTTTCGGGGTCGAATACGCCGATGCTCAGCTCCTTGGAGTTCATGGTTTTGGTTTCGCCGGTATTGTCCGGCAGGGTGGCCGTCACCTTAAAGGTGGTGGGCTCCATCAGAATAAAGTCCTTGGTTTCGGTCACGGTGGCCCCGGCGGGAATGGTCAGGTTGGTCAGGATCTCGCCCTTCTTGGCTTCCGACACCGTCACGTTGGAATAGGTCACGTTGCCCGCGTTGGTGAAGGTGATCACCAGGGTGGCGGCTTCGCCCACGTTCACGCCGGCGGTGGGGCTGGACAGCTCGATTTTCAGGTCGGGCTTGGCCAGGGGGATGATGGCGTCCTCCACGGTGATTTTTTCTGTTTTGGCGGAGCCTTCCGCCTTATAGGTGATGGTGGCGTTGCTGGTCAGATCGGCGTTGCCGATGCGGCTGGTGAACTCCACGGTGGTTCGTTCGCCCGCGCCTAAGGATTTTACGGTTTTGGCCGTTTTGCTGATCTTTTCCTGCACCCGCACGTCGGTCAGGGCCACGTTGCCGTTATTATACAGCTCATAAGTCACGGTGGCCGTGCCGCCGGAGCGCACCACTTCGGGGCTGATGGTGCGGTTCACCGAAAGGTTCACCCGCTCGCCCGTGAAGGAGATTTTGGCCGTGGCCAGCTTTTTCATTTCCGCCAGGGAGCCTGTTTCGTCCTCCACGTGATAGGTCAGGGTATAGGAAACCGCCCCGGCGTCCAATTGCGCCTGGGTCACGTTCCATTTGCCCTCCCAGGAACGGGAATCGCCGGATTTGAGGATATAGGAGCCGCCGTCCCCAAAGGAAGCGACCACATTGCCGTCCGGATCCAGCAGGGTGACGGGAGAAATCATATCCGCCCCCGTGGGGTTGGACACCCGGAGCGACACGCTCACCTCGCCGGGGCCGGTCAGGCTGTCGGGCGCCACCTGGATGGTAACGTTCACAGGATCGGCGTCCTCCGCGAGGCCGGCGCATTGAAACATGAAAGCCAATACCAAAATCAGGAGGATCGCTCCTGTGGTCCGCAGCATTCCGCGGGCAAAGCTCATTGCCCTTCCCTCCTTCCGGGCGCAAAAACGCGCCGGGATAGATTGAATCCATACTAATGTATATTGTAGTGCAGAAACGCCCGCCTGTCAAGCAATGGGGATGTTTTCCAATAAAAATTTACGAAGTTTATTCATTTGACAGTCCGGCAGCGCTGTCCGCGATGAAAGAATTGGTTCGGTTTGTGGAAAAGAATCGGAAACGCTGTTTTTCAGGTATTGACAGGCGCGGCCGTCCGGCATATAATGTACCCGAATTGAACAGCAAGAGTTCTTCAGGGCAGGGTGCGATTCCCTACCGGCGGTAAAGCCCGCGAGCCGAAAGGCCGATCCGGTGAGACTCCGGAGCCGACAGTATAGTCTGGATGGAAGAAGAGCCATGCGTTTTGCGTG
>JAFSNT010000056.1 GCA_017443295.1 Clostridia bacterium | reverse complement strand
CGACGCGGAAGTATCCGCCGACGTGGCCGCGCACTTTGCCGACATCTTCCCCGGCAGGGAAGGCGAAGTGGCCGACGCCCTGTATTACTTAGGCAAAGAGGTCATGCGCAAGAAGATCTTGCAGCAGGGCATCCGTCCCGACGGCCGCAAGGTGGACGAAGTGCGGCCCATCTGGTGCGAAGTGGGCGTTCTGCCCCGTACCCACGGCAGCGCCGTCTTTACCCGCGGCGAAACCCAGGCCCTGACCATCACCACCTTGGGCATGATTTCCGAAGCTCAGGAGCTGGACGGCCTGTCCAACGAAAAGAGCAAGCGGTACATGCACCAGTACAACATGCCCTCCTACGCCACCGGCGAAGCGGGCCGCCTGCGCAGCCCCAACCGCCGCGAGATCGGCCACGGTGCTTTGGCCGAGCGTGCCCTGGTGCCCGTGATCCCCTCTGAGGCGGACTTCCCCTATGCCCTGCGTCTGGTTTCTGAAATCATGGGCAGCAACGGTTCTTCCTCCATGGCCTCCGTGTGCGGCAGCACCTTGTCCCTCATGGACGCGGGCGTGCCCATCACCGCTCCCGTGGCGGGCGTGGCCATGGGCCTCATTCAGGACGCGGAGACCGGCGACATCGCCGTGCTGACCGACATCCAGGGCCTGGAAGACTTCTTAGGCGATATGGACTTTAAGGTGGCGGGCACCATGAACGGCATCACCGCCATCCAGATGGATATCAAGATCAAGGGCATCAACCGCGAGATTTTGAGCCGCGCCCTGACCCAGGCGCTTAAGGGCCGCCTGCACATCCTCGGCATCATGCTGGATACCTTAGGCCGTCCCCGCGAGAACCTGTCCAAGTTCGCCCCCAAGATCATCACCTTCTCCATCAACCCCGAAAAGATCAGCGAGGTCATCGGCCCCCGCGGCAAGATGATCAACAAGATCATCGACGAGACCGGCGTGAAGATCGACATCGAGGACGATGGCCGCGTCTTCATCTCCACCGCCGATCAGGCCGCCGCCGACAAGGCCAAGTCCATCATCTTAGGCATCGCCAAGGATATTGAAGTGGGCGACGTGTTCACCGGCAAAGTGGTGCGCATCATGAACTTCGGCGCGTTCGTGGAACTGGTGGGCGGCAAGGACGGCATGATCCACATTTCCAAGCTGGATAACAAGCGCGTGGAAAAGGTGGAAGACGTGGTCAACATCGGCGACGAGCTGGAAGTGAAGGTCTGCGAGATCGACTCCCAGGGCCGCATCAACCTGATCCGCAACGATATCACCTACGACAATCCCAACTTCACCCGTTCCGCCCCCGCCGGCGCGCGTCCGCCCCGCCGGGATGGCCGGAGATAAGACGGAGTTTTTCGGGGGAAACCATTCTTTGGGGGCCAAAGAATGGTTTCCCCCGAACCCCCTTCCAAGAAAGCCATAGTTTTTTGTTTTAGGTGCTGTATTGGAAAGGCTGAACATAAAACACAGCACAGAGGGGAAGCTAATATAGTTTCCCCTCTGTTTTGATAGATGCGACCATCGCATTTATGGAGGCGAATCGAATATGACCACAGGAAATCGAAAATCCGTGAAACCCCAGTTTTCCCTGTGCGTGCAGCCCGCTTTTCTCATCGGCACGAACAATGCGGACGGAACCCATAACTTCGCCCCCATCACCTGGGTCAGCGTCACCAACGAAAAAGATGACGATTATTTGTTGGTGATCAGCATGTTCGGCACAAAGACGACCAAACAAAATGTGCTGCGGACGGGGAAACTGAGCGTCAATCTCGTCAGCAGGGAATTGCTTCCGCTGATGGACTATTTCGGTACGCGCCACGCCAAGGACGGGAAAAAGGATCAGATGCCCTACCATGTTTGCAGGGGCGCTGTGGTTGACGTGCCGGTTTTGGACGAAAGCCGCTGGGTCTATGAATGTGAAGTGGCACAGGCTGTGGAAACAGGCGCTTCCACCACGTTTTTCTGCCGGATCAGGAATGTGCAGATGGACGGGGACTTGACGAGCGAGGATACCTTCGATATTGACCTGACCCGGCTTGACCCGGTGATTTATTCCGGCATGTATCACAGTATCGGGAAGCTGCTGGGCAAAATTGGAGATTTTTCGTAAAAAAGGAGCTAAACCAAATTCATGGAGAAATTTGTGCTGAACAACGGCCTGACGGTGCTGGTGGAACCCATGCCCTATCTGCGTTCCGTATCCATCGGGGCGTGGGTGAAGGCGGGCAGCATGCTGGAAGCCCCCAGTGAAAACGGCCTGTCCCATTTCATGGAGCATATGGCCTTCAAGGGCACGAAGAAGCGCACCGCCCGGCAGATTGCCGAGGAAATGGACGCCGTGGGCGGGCAGTTGAACGCCTCCACCAGCAAGCTGTGTACCAATTATTTCGCCAAGGTCATCGACGAAAACCTGCCCTTGGCGGCGGATATTTTGGCGGATATGGTATGCGCGCCTGCCCTGGACCCCGTGGAAACCGACAAGGAGCGGGGCGTGGTGCTGGAGGAAATCGCCATGGTGGAGGATTCCCCGGAGGACGTGGTCTACGACGTGCTGGCGGAAGCCGCCTTCGGCGCCCAGTCCCTGGGCCAGACCATTTTAGGCCCGGCGGAAAAAATCGCCGCCTACACGCCCGACGATCTGCGGGCTTTCCGGCGTCGGCATTACGGACCCCAAAACGCCGTGGTGGCCCTGGCGGGCAACGTGGAAACGAGCGCCGCCCGGGATCTGATGGAAAAAACCTTCGGCGCGTGGCAGGGCGCGGCGGGGGAGGAATTTCCGGAAGCCGTCGCCGTCGCGCAGCCCCAAAAGCTCGCCAAGGACAAGGACACCGAGCAGGTACACCTGTGCATGTCCTTCCGCAGTCATGAAATGGGCAGCCCGGACGTGTACCCCACCGCCGTGGTGAATAACGTGCTGGGCGGCGGCATGAGTTCCCGCCTGTTCCAGCGCATCCGGGAAGATTTGGGCATGGCTTATTCCGTCTATTCCGGCCCCAGCAGCTACCCCCACTGCGGCGAATTCACCATCTACGCCGCCACCAACCCCAAAAACGCCAAAATGGTGCTGGAGCAGATTGATATCGAGATCAAAAAGCTGCTGGAAAAGGGGATCGACGAAAAGGAATTCACCATGAGCAAGGCCCAGCTGAAAAGCAGCTTCATCCTTGGCCTGGAAAGCGCCTACAACCGCATGAGCGCCCTGGGGCACAACCAGATTTTGCTGAACCGCGTCATTCCGCCGGAGGAAACCATCGCCGCCATCGAAAAGGTGACCGTGGACGACGCCATGGCCGTGGCCCACAGGATGTTCACCGGAAATCGCGCCTACGCCGTGGTGGGCAGGAAAGCGGAAAAATATCTGCAATACATGAAATAAAAATGCGGAAACGCGGAAAAAACGCTGGATTTTTCTTGCCAAAAACGCGTTCATCCTGTATAATGTGGTAGGAAAATCAATATACGAAACAAAGGGGAGTCGATTCCAATGAAAATTTTGATCGTCAACGCCGGTTCTTCCTCGCTGAAGTATCAGCTGATCGACATGGACAACGAAGAAACCCTGGCCAAGGGCCTGGTGGAGCGCATCGGCATGGGCGGCGACGGCCACGCCAACATGAAGGTGGACGATAAGACCGTCTGCGACGTGGTGGAACCCATTCCGGATCACGTGAAGGCCTGCCACCTGATGCTTGGCTTCCTGACCGATCCCGAAAAGGGCGTTGTCAAGGACATGAAGGAAATCGGCGCTGTGGGCCACCGCGTGCTGCACGGCGGCAACAAGTTCTCCGAATCCGTCATCATCAACGACGACGTGCTGGCCGCCATCGAGGAATTCATTCCCCTGGGTCCCCTGCACAACCCAGCCAACCTGATGGGCATCAAGGCCTGCCAGGAGGTCATGCCCGGCACGCCCATGGTGGCCGTGTTCGACACCGCCTTCCACCAGACCATGCCGCCCAAGGCCTACATGTACGGCGTGCCCTACGATTATTATGAAAGGCTGCATGTGCGCCGCTACGGCTTCCACGGCACCAGCCACCGGTTCGTGAGCAAGCACGCGGCGGAATTCATGGGCGTAAAGCCCGAGGACGTGCGCATCATCACCTGCCACTTAGGTAACGGCTCCTCCCTGGCCGCCGTGGCCTACGGCAAGTGCGTGGACACCTCCATGGGCATCACGCCTTTGGAAGGCATGATCATGGGCACCCGCTCCGGCGTGATGGATCCCGCCGTGGTGCAGTATATCTGCAATAACGACCACATTTCCGTGGACGAAATGCTGAATATCTGCAACAAGAAATCAGGCCTGCTGGGCATCTCCGGCCTGTCCAACGACATGCGCGACATTGAAAAGGCCACCTTCGTGGACAACAATCCCCGCGCCAAGCTGGCCTGGGATATGCTGATCTATGAGATCACCAAGTACATCGGCTCCTACATCGCAGGCATGAACGGCGTGGAAGCCATCGTGTTCACCGGCGGCATCGGCGAAAACACCAACCGCCTGCGCGAGCAGGTGATCGACGGCCTCTCCTGGATGGGCATCGCCATCGACCACGCCAAGAACGACGCCATGCGGCCCGGCCATGCCGAGGATACCGACCTGACCGCCGAGGGCAGCCGGGTGAAGATCCTGGTGATCCCCACCAACGAAGAAATCGCCATCGCCCGGGATACCCTGGAACTGGTGACCAAGTAACTTTTCCGTTTGTGATTCTGCCCCAAGGGAAGCTAACGCCCTTGGGGCTTTCCGTTCGGCCGTATATCATAGAAAAAGTATGGATAAACATCCATGCGCGGCAGCGTCAACAGCGGGAGGAAGAACATGAAAACAGCCGTCGTATACTTTTCTTTGAACGGCAACACCGATTTCGCGGCGAAGAAAATCGCGGAAAGGCTGCACGCAGAGCTGATTCCTTTGCAGCCGGAAAAGGCGTATCCCGATTCCGGCTTCCGCAAGTTTTTCTGGGGCGGGAAAAGCGCGGTCATGGGGGAAACGCCCGCCTTGACGGGACAGCCCTTTCCGTTTGACGATTATCAGTGCGTGATTTTGGGCACGCCCGTTTGGGCGGGCACCTTCGCCCCGCCCCTGCGCACGCTGATCCGGCAAAGCGCCGGAAAATGGGGGAAAAAGCGGGTGGCCGCCTTCATCTGCTCCGGCGGCGGCCCGGGCAAAGCGCTGGACAAGCTGAAAGCGGAATTGGGCATTCCGGCCTTTGCCGCGTCCCTGAGCCTCATTGACCCCAAGGATCGGCCCGGCGAAGAAAACGAAAAAAAGATCGCCGCGTTTTGCGGCGATATCGAAAGGGCCTGTTCATAAGGAAACCGGTCGTTCGTTACCGGTTCAGGTACGCCTGCAGGGTTTGCAGGTGGCTCAGCATCGTGGAGCGGGCGTCCAGGGTGGGCGTGGTGGATTGCAGGATCAATTCCTCCAGCGTTCCCAAATCGCTGTACAGGGTGGGGATCACGTCGTCCGGCACCAGGCTGGCCCCTTTTCCGTCCAGGGCCACGACGATGCTGTTCAGCTGCTCCATATAATAAATATACTGGCGCACCCGGCCGATGCGGGACACCGCGCTGGAGGTGATGATGCTGCCCAGGCTGTTCACCTCGTCGATAGCCGAGGTACAGGCGCTGTACAGGCGCTGGCGCAGCTGCACCTGCACCTGGCCGTGATAGCCCCTGCCGGGGAAATACAGCACGCCGAACACGATGGCGGCGGCCAAAAACACCGCGCAGGCAATCAGCAGCACCCGCCGCTGCAAACGCAGTTCGGCGCTGGTGAGCTGCGTGCGGGGCCGTGTGTTCCGATACATCATGATAGCTCCTTCTTTCACGAAAAAGTGGGGAATCACCGTTGCGAAAACGGGTTTTCAAGGAGATTGTGGGGGTTACGGCCCAATTATATCACAAGAACGGCCGTTCGTAAAGAGCGCCGACAAAACAAGTGGTTTTTCGACTTTTTCCTTGTCAAGCAATGTCTGATATGGTAAAATCAATGTATTGACGGAAATACAGAGAGGGGAAGATTCCGATGAGCGAGAAGAAAACAATGATCGAAAAGAAAAAGCTAACCACGGGCAAGGTATGGTGCTTTGCCATCGGCCAATTCGGCTGGTCCATTTTGAGCGCGCTGATTTCCAGCTTCCTGGTCAGCTATTATCAGCCGGACCCGTCCACCCAGGCGGCGGGCCAGCCCATTTTTATTCCTCAGGGCCTGGTGATTTTTGGCATCCTGACCATTTTGGGGGCCATCACCTGGTTCGGCCGCATTTTTGACGCCGTCACCGACCCCTGGATCGCCTCCCTGTCCGACCGGTGCAAGTCCAAGGCCGGGCGGCGCATCCCCTTCATGCGCGCCGCCGCCATTCCCTTTGCCCTGGCGACGATGCTCACCTTCTGGAGTCCCGTGGGCAGTGAAAGCTGGCTGAACGCGGGGTTCCTGTTCCTGATGCTGACGCTGTTTTACCTGTTCATGACCATGTACTGCACGCCCTATAACGCCCTGATTCCCGAGCTGGGCACCGACCAGAAGACCCGCATGGCCATTTCCACCTCCATTTCCTTCACGTTCATCGCCGGTATGGCGGTGGCTTACATGGCCCCGGTGATCTGGGGCATGCTGGAAGGCGTGGTGGGGGATCGGGTGCTGGCTATCCGCATCACCTTCACGGTCATGAGCCTGATCGGCTGTGTGTGCATGTTCGTGCCGGTGTTCACCATCAAGGAAACGGATTACGTCACCGCCCAGCCCAGCCAGTCCACGGCGTTTTCCTCTTTGAAGGCCACCTTCCGCAACAAGGATTTCCGCATTTTCGTGGCCTCCGATATCGTCTATTTCTTAGGCATCACCATGTTCCAGAACGCCATGCTGTACTTTGTGACGGCGCTGCTGAAGCTCCCCGAGGCCATGAGTACCACCTACTTTGTGGGCATGACGGCGCTTTCCGTGCTGTTCTATCCCCTGGTGAGCAAGCTGACCCCCAAAATGGGCAAGAAGAAGCTGATTCTCATCGCCTTCGGTATTTTCACCGTGGCCTTCGCCTACACCGCCACCTTAGGCGCGTTCCTGCCCGTGGCGGCGGAGATTCAGGGCTACATCCTGTGCGTGCTGGCCGCCCCGGCCATGGCCATTTTCGGCATCCTGCCCCAGGCGGTGGTGGCGGATATCGCGGAGTGCGACGAGATCGAAACCAAGGAAAACCGCAGCGGCATGTTCTACGCCGCCCGCACCTTCTCCATGAAAATGGGCCAGGCGGTGGCCATGCTGCTGGTGACCAGCCTTGGCACCATCCGGCAGGACATCGGCCTTGGCTACCGCATCGTAGCCATCTGCGCGGCGGTGGTGTGCGTCATCGGCGGGCTGCTGTTCCTGCTTTACAATGAAAAACGGGTGTACAGCAAAATCATGAAATAAGCCTGGAGTGATGAAAATGGACGAACGCTTCAACGCGGACGGGCTGGTTCTTTCCGCAAATTACGAGGACACCATGGAGGAAGCGGTGCTGCCCTTCCTGGAAACCCGGGAAAAGCGCTATACCGTGCAGGGCGCGGACGGCAAGCCCCTTTTCTGCGTCACCTACGGCGCGGACGCGCCCAAGGGCACGGTGCTGGTGCTGCATGGGTTTACGGAATGCGCCGAAAAATTCGCGGAGCTGACGTATTCCCTGGTGCGGAACGGCTTTTCCGTGATCGCCTACGATCAGCGGGGCCACGGCCGTTCCTGGCGGGACGACGCGGCGAAAAAAGATATTTCCCTGACCCACGTGAGCGATTTTAACGAATACGTGCAGGATCTTGAGAGCATCTGCGAGGTCGTGCTGAAAAAAATGCCCAAGCCCTGGATGATCTTCGCCCATTCCATGGGCGGCGCTGTCACCAGCCTGTTTTTGGAGCGCCATCCCGACGTGTTCAGCCGCGCGGCCCTGTGCGCCCCCATGATCGCGGCCGACGTGGGCAGCATTCCCCGGCCTATTGTCAAAATCATGTGCCGCTGCTTTAAGCTGATCGGCATGGGCGGCAAGCGGGTGTTCATCTCCAAACCCTACGACGGCCCGGAGGACTTCGACACGAGCTTTGCCACCGGCCGGGAGCGTTTTGACTGGTACGACGGGGTGAAGCAAGAACATGAGGAATATTGGAACAACGGCCCCTCCTATTCCTGGACCCTGGAAGCCATCAAGGTGACCAAATGGCTGCTCAAGCGCGGCGAACCGGAAAAAATCGCCTGCCCCGTCAAGCTGTATACCGCCGAGGACGACGCCTGCGTGCTGCCGGAGCCGCAGAAGCAGTTTATTGGCCGGGTGAAGCAGGGGGAATGGGCCTTTGTGAAGGGGGCCAAGCATGAGATTTTCCGTTCCGAGGACAGCGTGCTGTTCCCCTGGTGGCACGACGTGCTGGCGTTTTTGAAAAAAGGCGCGGAATGATCGAATGGGCAGACGGAAGAAAAGCCGTCTGCCGTTTCATAAGGAGGACGCTTCATGACGGAAGCCTTACGGCCCAGCGAAAAGCAGCTGCGGTTCATGGATTGGGAGTTCGGCGCGTTTTTTCACTTCGGCATCCGCAGCTTTTTTCCCGGCCACAGGGACTGGGACAAAAAGCCCATGCCCGCCGACGCTTTCAACCCCGATCAGCTGGACTGCGGCCAGTGGCTTCGCACGGTGAAGGAGGCGGGGGCGGCCTACGCCATTCTGGTGTGCAAGCATCACGACGGCTTTGCCAACTGGCCCACCAAGTATTCCCGATACAGCGTGGCAAGCGCCCCCTGGAAGGACGGGCGGGGCGACGTGGTGCGGGAATTTGTGGACGCCTGCCGGGCCTTGGGCCTGGGGGTGGGATTATACTATTCTCCGGCCCAGTGGGGCGGGGAAGCCGCCTTCGGGGAGGCGAAGAACTACGACGATTATTTCATCGGCCAGATCACGGAGCTGCTCACCAGCTACGGAAAAATCGACTACCTGTGGTTCGACGGCTGCGGCTCGGAAAAGCACGAATTTGACAAGCCGCGCATCATCCGGGCCATCCGCTCCTTACAGCCCGATATCCTGATCTTCAACATGTGGGACCCGGACACCCGCTGGATCGGCAACGAGGATGGCTACGCCCCCATGAATAACCCCAGCACGCGCGCCGATCTGGATTTTTCCGTGCTGACCGCGGAAAAGGAAGCGCTGGAACGCGCCCGCTTTCTGCCCGCGGAATGCGATTGCATGCTGCGGGACACCTGGTTCGACTGCGAGGACAACGAGGACAGCATCAAATCGGCGGAAGAACTGCTGGGCATGTACGAAATGAGCGTGGGCCGGGGGGCCAACTTCCTGCTGAACGTCGGCCCCAACCGCCACGGCCTGCTCAACGAAAAGGACCGGCTGCGGGTGCTGGAATTCGGCGCGCTGCTGAAAAAGCGCTACGGCGCGCCGCTTAAGGCCTTCGGCGAGATGAAGCGGGAAAGCGAAACGAAATGGACGCTCTCTCTGCGCCCCGGGGCAGCAAGGCCCCTGGTGAACCGGGCGGTGATCCGGGAAGACCTGAGCGCGGGGGAGAGCGTGCGCGCCTTCCGGGTATACGCCCAATTGCCGGGGTACAGCGGGGAAAGCATCTGCGTGTACCAGGGAGAAACCGTGGGCCATAAGGCCATTTGCCTGTTCCCAGCCATCCGCACGGGCAAGCTCACCGTGGAAGTGACCCAATCCGACGGAAGGGCGAACCTTCGGGATATCCGGGCGTATTTCGCTGAATAAGCCTTGCAGGAAGCCGGAATATAATATATCGAAAGAGCGGGGGAACGACGATGTTTGAAGCCATCAAAAAAGCCATTGAGGATCACGAAACCATTATCATCCATCGCCATGCCACCCCGGACGGGGACGCCTTGGGCAGTCAGGTGGGCTTGAAACACCTGATCAAAGAAAACTATCCCGGCAAAGCGGTGTATGCCGTGGGGGACGGGGCTGGGCGCTACGCGTTCATGGCGGATTCGGTCATGGACGAAGTGCCGCACGCGGCCTACAAAAACGCGCTGGCCATCGTGCTGGACACGTCGGGCCGGACGCTCATCAGCGACAGGCGCTATGAAACGGCGAAGACCACCGCCCGCATTGATCATCATTTGTTTATCGAGCAAATCTGCCGCATCGAGGCCATTGACAGCAGCTTTGAAAGCTGCTGCGGCCTGATCGCCGCCATGGCCCAGGAATGTACCTGGCGTATGCCCCTCGTGGCCGCTCAATCCCTGTTCACCGGCATGGTGACGGATTCGGGCCGGTTCCGATACGATTCCACCTCCGCCCGCACCTTCCGCCTGGCCGCGTATTTGATGGAGCAGGGCGTGGATACCTATGAAATTTACCGGCAGCTGTACGCCGTTGATTTGGAGCAGATTCAGCTTCGGGCCGCCTTCACCCGGAAAATCACCCTGACGGAACACGGCGTGGCCTACATTTACACCACCCGGGAGGAAATGGCGGGAACGAACTCCGATCTCTTTTCCATATCCCGGGGCATGGTGAGCCTGATGAACGATATCCGGGGCGTGGATATCTGGGCCAATTTCACGGAGGCGGAGCAGGGCGTGCTGTGTGAGCTGCGCTCCGCGCGGTACAACATCAACCCCATCGCGGTGAAATACGGCGGCGGCGGCCATATGAAGGCCAGCGGCGCCACGCTTACGGATCGGGAGGAAGCCATGCGTTTGCTTGCCGATCTGGACAGACTGGCGGAGGAGAATCAATGAACGAGAGCATCAAGCGGGCCATTCTGGAGAAAATCAGGGCATACCAAAGGATCATGCTGTTCCGCCACATCCGCATGGACGGGGACTGCATGGGAGCCAGCAAGGGCATGAAGGAAATGATAAAGGCCACCTTCCCGGACAAGGAAGTTTTGCTGGTGGACGGTCAGCATTCGGATTATTTGGCCTTTTTGGGCGAGGACGACGGCCCCGTGCCGGATGAAACGTACCGGGACGCCCTGGCCATCGTGGTGGATACCTCCAACCGGGACAGGATTTCCAATCCGAAATTCGCCCTGTGCCGGGAAGTGATCAAAATTGACCACCACATTGAAACGGACCCCTACGGGGATTTGAACTGGGTGGAGGAGGAGCGCTCCGCCGCGT
This sequence comes from Clostridia bacterium, assembly GCA_017443295.1. GTDB lineage: Bacteria > Bacillota > Clostridia > Christensenellales > Aristaeellaceae > RUG563. The sequence continues at coordinate 20,899 of JAFSNT010000056.1, read as the reverse complement.
GCGAAATGATCGCGGATCTGTACGCTTCCTTCCGGGATCAATGGGTATTGACCACCCAGGCGGCTTCCTATCTCTACTTGGGCATGGTGACGGATTCGGGCCGGTTCCGGTTCAGCAGCGTGACCGGCGACTGCATGCGCCTGGCGGGGGAAATGCTGGACGCCGGGGTGGATACGGAAAGGCTGTACGCCCAGCTGTACCTGATGGACTACGAGGCGGTGAAGTTCAAGGCCTTTGTATACGAGCATATGGAGCGCACGGAAAACGGCGTGGCCTTTATCCACGTGACCGGGGACATGCGGCGGCAGTTCGGCCTGAGCTTAGAAACGGCCAGCAGCGTGGTTTCCTACCTGGAAAACATCAAGGGGTGCCTGTGCTGGCTGGCCTTCATCGACAGCGACGATCTCAAGGAGGGCACCCGCGTGCGTCTGCGCAGCCGGTTCATGACCATCAATCAGGTGGCGGAGCGCCACCACGGCGGGGGCCACGCCTGCGCCGCCGGGGCCACGGTGTACGGCCGGGAGGAAATGCTCGCGCTGATTCAAGAAGCGGATGAAGAAGCGAAGAAGTATAAGGAAAACCATGAGGGCTGGCTGTAAAGGATTGCGCCGATACAAATCAAAAAACACGGGGCTGTCTCGTTTGAGACAGCCCCGCTGCTTTAGAGTATCAATCGCGCGGGATCAGTTGGCGTATTCGCATTCGTCGATGGCGTCCTGGAAAGCGCTGTCGATTTTAGCGTTCAGCTCGTCGGCAGTCATGCCCAGGCAGGTCTTCAGCAGAGCGGTCACCTGGTTGCGGGCGGTGGCGCTGCCGGGGAACACGGGAGACGTGAAGTAGGCGTCGGTGTTTTCCATGCCCACTTTCACGCTCAGAATGGCCACGTTATCGCCGCCGTCGGCCTTGGCAAGGTGTTCCTGATATTCGGGGAGTTCCAGCACGGACTTGATAGCGGGCATATAGCCGGAAGCGATGGAGAACTGGGCCTGGAAGGTTACATCGGTGGTCAGGTACTTCACCAGCAGCCAGCTGGCCAGGATTTCCTGAGTGGACTTTTTATGAGCGAAGATACACACGCTGGGACCCTGAGAGATGGCCTTGGGGGCGTTCGGGTTCGCCTGGGGGATGGGTGCGATACCCACTTCAAAGGGATAATTGCCATCCTCGCCTTTCTTGGGACGCTGATAGGTGGCGCCGGCGGAGGAGCCGATGGACATATAGCTGCGCCGGGCTTCATCGGTGGTGAACAGGCCGGAGGTGTAAGCGCCGTACAGGCCGGCGGTGGTCACATAGCCCTTGATATACCAGGAGTTAAAGCGGCGGATGAAATCCTTGTTGGCGTCGTTGTCAAACAAGTAATGGGGTTCGGTGGCGCTGGTGTAATCGCTGCCCAGCTGTTCGGTCATGGTGATGAACCAGTTGCCTTCGCTGTCATAGCCCAGGGGGATGGAGTCAGGATTGATCGCCTTAATCTTAGCGCACACTTCTTCCATTTCATCCCAGGTGGTGGGCACGGTCAGGTTGTTTTCTTCAAAGAAGGTCTTGTTGTAGTAAAGCACTTCGGTGGATTTGTAGAAGGGCAGGGCGTACATTTTGCCATCGCCGAAGCTGGCGCCTTCATTGTAGTAACCGGGAATGAAGTCCGCGATCTGCTCTGCGGTCAGGCCCACGGCGGGATGGGAAATCAGTTCGTCCAGGGTTTGCACGGCGCCGGCCAGGTTGTTGTAATCCGCGATATGATCCATATAGCAGAATACGATGTTGGGCTCGTTGCCCGGCCGCAGTTCCGTTTTGGTGGTGTCCAGAATGCCGTTGTAGCTGCCGCCCACGTTTTCCAACACCACGGTGATGTTGGGGTAGATCTTGTTGAATTCCGCGATCGCGTTATTGATCACGGCCATCTGATCGTCCTTGGTGATCACATGGCGGAATTTAATGGTGACGGCGCTGCCGTCATAGCCCTCGGAGGGGAAGTTGGTTTCCGCCAAGGCGGGAACGCAGGAGAGCAGCATCAGCAGGACGAGTACCAGAGAAACGATTTTTTTCATGTCGAACCTTCCTTTCTTGATTGAAGTATGTATGTTAATGGCAAAGCGCCGATTAACCTTTAATTCCGCTGCGGCTGACGCCCGCCATGATGTATTTGCGCAGGAACACGAACACCAGGAATAAGGGAGCCGATACAAGCGCAACCGCGGCCATCTGCACGGGATAGTTGGTATCGCCGGAAATGTCGGTAAAGGCGTCCCGCAGGCCGTTGGTCACCAGCCGGTGCGCCTCGTCGTTGGCTACCAACCGGGGCCAGATGTAGCTGTTCCACGCGCCCATCATTTTCAAAATGGTAATGGAAATGAGGGTGGGCAGGGCCAGGGGCACCATCACCTTCCACAGGTATTTCCAATCGCTGGTGCCATCCACCTTGGCGGCTAAATACAGCTCGTTGGGGATCTGAAGGAAGTTCTGCCGCAAAAGGTAAATGTAAAATACGCTCACCAGGAAGGGGACAATCAGGGCGGTAAACGTATTCATCCAGCCTAAGTAACTCACCGTCATGTAATTGGTGATGGTGAACAGTTCGCCGGGGATCATCATGGTGCCCAGCAGAGCGGCGAAAAGCAGCTCCTTGCCTTTGAATTGCAGCCGGGCAAAGGCAAAGGCCGTGATGATGGTGATGAACAGGGACAGCAGAGTGGAAACGATGCCCACGTAAGCTGTGTTCAGGAACAGCTTGCCCAAATTGGCTGCGGTGAAGGCTTCCGTATAGTTGGAAAGCAGAACCTGCTGCGGCCAGAATGTGGGCTTGCTCAGCTTATATTCGTAGAGCGATTTGAGAGAGGAAAGAATCATCCAGTAAAACGGGAACAGCACGATCAGCGCGATCAAAAGCAGGAAGGCGTATACGCCCGTTTTTCCCAGGATGACGCCCAAGCGCTGGTAGAAAGTGGTTTTCCGCATATCCTTGGCTCGCATGACCCGCATCGAATTCTCAGACATAAGCCACCACCTCTCAATAATGCACGCGCTTCTTGCTCACCCACAGATTGATCAGGGTGACCACAAGAATCACGCCGAACAGGATCAGTGCGGCTGCGCTGGCGCGGCCCTGGTTGTTGTTGGCCAGGCTGTCGTAGATGAAGCCCACCATGGTGTTCAGTCTGCCCGCGTCGTTGGCAGGCCCCATGGATTCGCCGAAGATACCCACGATGCTGGTGTATTCCTTGAACCCGGCGATGAAGCCGGTGATGATCACGTAGGCCAGCATGGGGGAAAGCAGGGGCACCGTGATGCGGGTAAGCACCCGCCAATGGGGGGTGGAATCCACTTTGGCGGCCTCGTAGTACTGCTTGTTGATGCTCGCCAGACCGCCCAGTAAAATGAGAATTTTGAAGGGCAGGGCGTTCCAGATGATGTATACAGCCATCACAAACAGATTGGCGGTATAGGTGGAGCCGTAGTTGATCCAGTTCACCTTTGTGCCGCCGAAGAATTCGATGATGTTGTTCACGATGCCCGGCGTGACGAGGATTTCAGATTCCATGCCCAGGAAGCTGCCCACGATATTGAACATGGCGGCAAACACCATGCCGATGGCGATGGAGTTGGTCACATAGGGCAGGAAGAAGATGGTTTGCAGCACCTTCTGAAACCGCTTGATGGAATGCAGCGCCACAGCAATCAGCAGCGCTAAAATGGAGGAGATGGGCACGGTGATCACACACAGCAGCATGGTGTTCTGCATGCACTGGGTAAAGCGCCGGTAGCTGACGACCTTCTGGAAATTGGCAAATCCGAAGTTAAAGGTGGCGCCGCCCGCCGCTTTCAGGCCGTTGTAGTTTTCCAGGAAAGCCATATGAATCGTGTTGATGATGGGCCACACGGTGAAGATCAGCAGCAGTACGATGGCGGGAGCCAGGTACAGCCAGGCTTTCCACTGTTGTTTGCTTTCTACCATATCACTTCACCTCGAAATAGATCCGTTCTTCGGTTTCCTTGTTGAAAATGAAGATCTTATGGGGCTTCACAGCGTAGCGGACGTATTCGCTGGCGATATTGATTTTGTTGTCGGCGTTCACGATGGAGCGCACCAGGGGATTGAGGCTGGCGTCGTGGGTGGACACGATGCTCACGTCCCGGCCCATGACCTCCACGTTGGAGGGCCTGCACTTGAGGGGGCCGTTTTCGTCCAGGACGAAGCCCTCGGGACGGATGCCCACCACGACCTCCTGATCCTTGACGGTCTGGATGTCCATGACGGCGTCGCCGCCGATAAAGAGGGTGCCGCCCTTCACATGACCGGAGAACACGTTGATGGGCGGGGTGCCCAGGAACTTTGCCACGAACAGGTTGGCGGGATCGTCGTACACGTCCTGGGGCTTGCCGATCTGCTGCACGATGCCCGTTTTCATCACCACGATCATATCGGAAATGCTCATGGCTTCCTCCTGGTCGTGGGTAACGAACACGGTGGTGATGCCTGTTTCCTTCTGGATGCGGCGAATTTCCTCGCGGGTTTGCAGGCGCAGACGGGCGTCCAGGTTGGACAGCGGCTCGTCCAGCAGCAGAACTCTCGGCATTTTTACCAGCGCTCGGGCGATGGCGACGCGCTGCTGCTGGCCGCCGGACAACTCGCTGGGCTTGCGGTCCAGCAATTGTTCGATCTGCACCAGCTTGGCGGCTTCGTAGGCCCGATCCAGCATGGTGTTTTTATCCAGCTTATCCTTGCCCTTCAAATTTTGCAGGGGGAAGAGGATGTTTTGCTTCACCGTCAGATGGGGGTACAGGGCGTAGTTCTGGAACACCAGGCCGATGCCGCGGTTTTCCGTGGAAAGCTCAGTCACGTCGTCGTTGCCGAAGAAGATTTTCCCGCTGGAGGGCTTTTGCAGGCCGCTGATCATGTACAGCGTGGTGCTTTTGCCGCAGCCCGAAGGCCCCAGCAGGCCGATCAGCTTGCCGTCCGGGATTTCTAAATTGAAATTGTTGACGGCCACGACCTCCTCATCCGATTTTTTGTTGCGGCTGGGAAAAATCTTGGTCAGGTTTTGCAGCACGATTTTCATACGGTTCCTCTTCCTCCTTTGCGAATGCTTATTACAGCGCGTTCCCGCTCCGGAACGCGGTTCGTACAGAGTTGAGAGTTGAGAGCGGAGAGTACAGAGTGCAGATGATAGACAGTTTTGAAAAGAACCGCGAAGATCAATATATCAGACTAACTAAATCTGAACTCCGAACTCTGAACTCTCCTGAAATGAGTCTTCCGGCTCAAAGTCAATACTCTTGACGTTGGGCCAGTTCGGCGGCAATCTTGGCCTTGTAGGCGGCCCTTTCCTCCGCCGAATCAAAGATGCGCTGGCTGCCCGCGTCGATCACCACCGTGCCCGCCAGCAGATCGTGAATCAGGGAATTAGTGCGGGTAGCGATCATGACGATGATTTCCGTCAGCAGGATCAGGAAAAGCACCGCCGGACCCACCACGCCGATGGTGCCCCAATAAATCATCAAAAGAATCAGCGTGGGGATCATGGTTTCGATGGTGTATTTGCCCAAAATCGCCCGAACGAACAGAACGACGCCGCTTACCTTCACCCCGTCCGTTTTCATGAGGCCGATGCCGAAAATCTTTTTGCCCAGGGTTTGCCCGGTGCCCAATTTCAGGGGCAGCAGAAATTCCCAGATCAGATAGGCGAAAAAGAAGCCGAGGGAAATGATCAGCACCGTCAATTGCAGCATCATTTGGTTGGCGCGCAGGGCGGCGGCATCGGCGTTCAGGGCGGCAAAGGCTGCGTCCACCCTTTGGGCTTCCTCCGGGGAAAGCGCTTCGTATTCCTTGAGGGTCAAGCGAAGGTCCACGCCGTATTCCTCGCCGTAGCGGGCGTAGCTGTCCGTCACCGTGCGGCTGTAACCGTCGTACCCCGTCACGACGGACAGGCCCCAGGCGAAAAGCACCGCCACGATGCCCAACATGATAAAATCAAACAAAAAGGCGGAGATGCGTTTCCACATGCTGGCCTTTTGCAGTTCACAGTCCACGGGCGCAAGCCTCCCCCTCTCCTGATGGAATGGGCAAAATACGCACAAAATTATTCATGTTTATTATACAGGAAAAAGCAAGCAAAGTCTATATTATTTCAAAATATTAAGAAAATTGACGCATCTTGAAAGAAAAAAACCACGCGGTTTTCCGCGCGATTCTTAAGGAACGAACAGGGATATGGAAAAAGCTCACCAGGCCGGTTTCCCCGTAGCGATCAGGCTGTCCAGATCACGGAACGCGTTTTCCAGCGATTCCGTATGATACATTTCGTACATGCCATATACAAAGTCGGTCAGCTTTTTTTCATCCAGCAGTTTGAGTACCGCGCCCGCGTCGGTGTGCCTGCGGGCCGCATAGCTCTCCAGCAGATAAGCGAAAAAGGAAAGCTGATTATCCAATTTCATCCCCCCTCAAATACAGGGAATTGCCCGGATTGCCGGTGGCAATTTCGTTTTCCCACATATCGAAAATCGCTAACGGGCTGAAATACCATAGCTTCATATCGTCGTTTGCCAGCATTTCATGGGTTTTGGAGGACAGAAACTGCCGCAGTCCTTCCATGGCCGTTACGCCTGTTTTTTTTGCGATCAGCGCTGCCACCTCCGCGTCATAGTTCTGGAGAATGGAAGCCCTTGTCCGTTCACACATACTCCCGCACCTCATTGCATTTCAGACAGGAAAGACCCTTGAAAGTCAAAAACGCGTACTGATCCGCCAGCTTTTGCGGCTTGAGCAGAAGGATCGTCGTTTCTTCGTTCAAACGGCCCGCCATAAAATCATTGATAACAGGCATGGTATTGTCATTGGCAACGGGACCGATCACGATATCATATCCGGGGCCTTGAAAGCTGTTCCTGCGGTTTTGGACGACGAAACGAAGCCAGTCCTGATCGGGACTTGAAAACCGGAGGACGCGCAGGGCGCTTGCTTTGGCCTCGTCAAAATCATAAGCCGTAACGATTGGCGCACCCAAACCCCGGCGGTAACACTGCAATTTAGCCCATTTTTCCGCCTGCGCCAAATTGGAAGTGGTATAAAATCCTGCGCCGAAATCAAGTGCCCGGTTGGAAACAATAATGGAGGGTTCTCTGACGGCCACATTGCTTCCATGATACAGAATCATATCAGTACCTCCGAAATTACAGCTCCACGATCTCCGCGTTTTCGATGGCGGCCGTAATCAGCGCTTCCTGATCCAATTGATCCTCGCCCTTTTTGATGAGTGCTTCCTTGGGCTTGGTGGCGGGGTGGCGGGGAGTGAATACAGTGCAGCAGTCCTCATAGGGCAGGATGGAGGTGTCGTAGGTGCCGATCTTCTTGGCGTACTCCATGATGTCGATTTTGTCAAAGCCGATCAGGGGCCGATAAACAGGCATGGTTTCAACCACCTCGTTGGTGGTGATCAGCGCTTCCATGGTCTGGCTGGCCACCTGGCCGATGGATTCGCCGGTGATCAGGGCCATGGCATCTTCCTTCTGGGCGATGCGCTCGGCGATGCGCATCATGTAGCGGCGCATGATGAGGGTGGTGTAATCCTCCGGGCACATTTCGTGAATTTTCATCTGAATGTCCGTAAAGGGCACTACGTACACCTTCAGGCCGCAGCAGTATTCGGACAGGATCTTGGCTAAATCCAGCACCTTTTGCTTGGCGAATTCGCTGGTATAGGGGAAGGAATGGTAGTGAACCGCCACCAGCTGCACGCCGCGCTTGGCGATCATGTAGCCCGCCACCGGGCTGTCGATGCCGCCGGAGAGCAGCAGCGCCGCCTTGCCCCCGGTACCCACGGGCATGCCGCCCACGGCGGGGTACACGGTGCAATACAGATACGCCTGATCCCGGATTTCAATGGACAGGATATGCTGGGGCTTGCGCACGTCCACCTTCAAGTGGTCCTCGTTGCGCATGAGTACGTATTCGCCCACCTTGGCGTTGATCTGGGGCGAATCCAGGAAATAGTGCTTGTCCGCCCGGCGGGCTTCCACCTTGAAGGTGCCGGACAGGCCCTGCATCAGTTCGTTGGCCTGCTCGCAGATGCCCTCGAAGTTGTCCTTTTCCATTTCGATGGCCGGGGCAATGGAGTGGACGCCGAACACCTTGGCGACGCGCTGCATGCAGCCGTCCAAATCCTCCGCGCCGCTGATGAAAATGCGGGCGTCATGCAGCCACACGTCGCTCCCGAAGGGCTTGGCGGCTTCCTTCACGCGCTTGACCAGGGCTTTGAGAAAATAGGGCCGGTTCAGGCCCTTCAAATAAATTTCGCCGTAGCGAACCATGAGCAGCTTTCGCATGGATGTTTCCCTCTTTTACCGTCGTTGATATTTTGACAAAATGGCGTACTGGCGCTGAATGGCTTCCACCGTCTGCCGCATTTCCTCCGCTGTGTTTTCAGGAGACAGGGAAAAACGCAGGGCGGTTTCGGCGTACTTTTGCGGCGTGTTCATGGCCTTTAACACCGCGCTGATCCGCTGTTTATAGGAGGAGCAGGCCGACCCCATGCCCACATACACTCCTTCCCCTTCCAGGGCGTGGAGCATGGTTTCCGAGCGCACAGGAGGCAGGGACACGTTCAGGATGTGGGGGGCGGACACTTCGCTGTCCGGCTCCGGGCCGTTGACTTTCGCTTCGGGAACCGCTTCCCGAATGAGCTGCCACAGCAGCAGCTTGTTTTCCCGCATGCTGTTTTCCTTGGGATAGGCCCAAATAGCCGCCCGCAGACCGGCGATGCCGGGGGTGTTTTCCGTGCCGGAGCGCAGGGTTCCTTCCTGGCCGCCGCCCATCTGGCGGGGGTTGAGCTGCACCCGTGGCCCCATGACCAGCGCGCCGACGCCCTTGGGGGCGTGGATTTTGTGGCCGGACAGGGCGTAGGTATCAGCCCCGCAGGCCGCCATATCGAAGGGGACCCGCAGGAAGCCCTGCACCCCGTCCACGTGGAAGTGGGCGTAGGGCGCTTTTTCATTCCGCAGCCTGCCGATTTCCTTCAAGGGCTGAATGGCCCCCGTTTCGTTGTTCACCTGCATGCAGCAGATCAGCATCACGTCGGAGGACAGCAGCCTGTCCAGCGCGTCTAAGTTCACGATCCCCTTGTGATCGTAGGGGATTTCGAGGGCTTCCAGCCCGCAATTCTGGCAGGCTTCCTTCACGGCGGGATGCTCCCCGGCGCTGTATAAAACCTTGCCCTGCCGCACCTTGGAGGCCCGGCCCAAAATGGCCAAATTGTCCGCCTCCGTGCCGCCGGAGGTGAATACCACCTTGGACGCCATGGGCGCGTGAACGGCTTTTAAAATCTCCTCCCGGCAGGCCATCATGGCTTTCTGCGCCGCCAGGGCGGGGGCGTACAGGGCGGAAGGGTTATAGAATTCCTCCCGCATGCAAGTTACCATCGCATCGGCAGCTTGAGAGCATACACGGGTTGTGGCGCTGTTATCCAGATAAATGGACATCGTTCGTTCTCTCTCCGTGATTTCTTGAATCGGAATAAGAGGTAGGAAGCAGGAGGTAGGAGGTAGGAAGTTTATATAGTCTGCAAAATCATCCTGAACGGTGTAAGCAATACAAAACTCCTACCTCCTACTTCCTACCTCCTACCTTCTTCAGTTGTTCTGCCACACGCCCTGCGGCAGGCTGCGCTTGATCATGCCCAGCATTTCCTCGTTGGGTTCGATGATGATGATGTGCTTTTCCCCGTTTTTCTGATAGAAGAAATAAAGCAGCTCCGCTTCCCGGTTCAAAAACCAGTTGGTGCGCTTGATGCCCTGCATGTTGATGTAGCGGTTGAAGGAACCGGAGGCCACCAGGCCGCAGGCTTCTAAGTTTTTGATGTTCATGGTGCCCAAGTTCTTGCGCTTTCTGTTGTTGAACACCTGGGCGAAATCCAGCTGGCCGTTGGTGAAGGTGTACTCATATTCCAGCTTGACACGATCCTTGTACAGGTAAATGACAACGGCCAGACCGCCGAACACCACCAGCTGGCCCAAGGTGATAAAGAACTCCACACCGAAGCCGTACTGGCTCAGCACGGCGGTGATGGAGGTGAATTGCAGGAACGCCATGGCGCCCATGAGGATCAGCGAGATCCATGCGACGATGTAGGTAATGTTCTGCACGGTCTGATTCCGTTTGGTGACGACCTGCTCCATAAATTGATCCATCATTGCGGGTATCCTCCTTCAAATTGAAAGCATGATGCTTCCGTCAAATGAAAATCAGCGTGACCGTAATGCCCACGATCAGGCCGCCCAGCACCTCCAGGGGGGTGTGGCCTACCAGTTCCTTGAGCTGCTTTTCCGTAATGGGCTTGCCCTCCACCAGCATTTCGGTGATGATCTGGTTCAGCACCTCGCTTTGCCGGCCCGTTTCCCGGCGCACGCCCAAAGCGTCGTAAATCACCACGGCGGCAAGGGCCATCGCCACGGCGAACATGCTGGACTGCACGCCCTCCTGAAAGGCGATGGAAATCACCAGGGAAATGACCAGCGCCGTATGGGAGGACGGCATGCCGCCCATGCCGAAGCAGCGCTGCCAATCCAGCTTTTTATTCAGCCAAAGGTTGATCAGCACTTTGATGAACTGCGCAACCGCCCAGGAAAACAGACCACATTTCAGCGGCCCGTTGGACCATAGATCCGCAAAAAACTGCACTTCGATCGCTCCTTGCTCTATTGTACGCGATGCAGGGAAGCACGCGCCAGGGCTTTCAGCCCGTCCGCCGCGCCGCCGAAAACGTCCAGTGCTTTTACCGAGGCGTCGATGTGGGCGGCGGCGTCCCGTTTCGCCTGGGAAAGCCCCACGCAGGCAGGCCAGGTGAGCTTTCCTTCCGCTTCGTCTTTGCCAAGGGTTTTGCCCATGAGGGCGGGGTCGCCCTCCACGTCGAGGATATCGTCCACGATCTGGAAGGCCATGCCCAAATGATAGCCGTAGGCCCGGCCCGCTTCGATTTGCCTTTCGTCCGCGCCGCCCAAAATCAGCCCGGCGGTGACGGGGGCGGTGAGCAGGGCGGCGGTTTTGCCCCGCTGGATCGCCTCTACCAGCGCTTTTTCCGGCGCGGCCCCCTCGTTGGTCACGTCCAGCACCTGCCCGCCTAACATGCCGCCCACGCCCGCGGCCCTTGCGATCTCGCCCAGGGCGCGGAAGGCCCGGGGATGGTCGGAAGCGGCCATGATTTCAAAGGCGTGGGTCAGCAGGCCGTCCCCCGCCAAAATGGCCATGGCCTCGCCGAACACCACGTGATTGGTGGGCTTGCCCCGGCGCAGGGTATCGTTGTCCATGGCGGGAAGATCGTCATGGATCAGGGAATAGGCGTGAATCATTTCCAGCGCCGCCGCGAAGGGCAGGGCGACCTCCACTTTGCCGCCTGCCATCTCGCAGGCCATCAGCAGCAGGCACCCCCGCAGGCGCTTGCCGCCGCCTAACAGGCTGTACCGCATGGCTTCTTTCAGCCTATCCGGCGCGCCGGAAAGAGGAAGGGCGTCCAAATAGGCTTCCAGCCGCTCCTTGTAAGCGTTCATCGTTTCTTTCGGGGTCATGGCGCGTCCTCCATGGGAAGGGTCTGGCCGCCGGAAAGCTCTAACATGCGCTTTTCCGCCGCGTCCAGCTCCTCCGTCAGCTGTTTGGACAGCTTCATGCCCGCCTCGTAGGCGGTCAGGGCCTCGGTCAGCGGAAGGGAGCCGCCCTCCATCTTCTTCACCAAGTCTTCCAGCTCCATCAGCCGGTCCTCAAAGGATGCTTGCTTCTTCGCCAAAGGGATCCTCCTTCCGTCTGCCCAGCGTTTTCACCCGCAGGGTGCCGTCCTGCAAAAGCACGGTCATTTCCTCCGCCGCCTGCTCCACCTGGGTCACGGCGGTTTTGCCGTTCAGCAGGATGGCGTAGCCCCTGTTCAGGGCCTGGCGCGGCCCTAAGGCGTTCAGCTTGTCGCTGAGGGCGGCGGTCTGGGCTTTCAGCAGGGTCAGTTTTCGTTCGGTCAGGGCTTGCAGGCGATGTTCCAACAGGTCGGCCCGGGCCTTAAAGTCCCGCAGCAGGGCGGCGGGGTGCCGGGCGGCCAGCCTTTTTTCACACAGGGCCAGGCGGGAGCGGCGGGACAGAATCAGGTTTTCCCCGGCCCGCTCCATGCTCGCCCGCATTTTCTGGATGGTGGCGAGCAGCGCGTCCTTTTCCGGCACGCACACCTCTGCCGCCACGGAAGGGGTGGCGGCCCGCACGTCCGCCGCCAAATCGGCCAGCGTCACGTCCACCTCGTGGCCCACGGCGGACACTACCGGCACCGGGCAGGCGGCGATGGCGCGCACCACGAATTCCTCGTTGAAGGCCCATAAATCTTCCAGGGAACCGCCGCCGCGCCCCACGATGATCACATCCACCTGGGGCAGGGCCGAAATTTCCGCGATGCCCTGGGCGATATCCTCCGCCGCGCCTTCGCCCTGCACCTGGGCGGGCCGCAGAATGATCTGCATGGCCGGGAACCGGCGGCGGGTGACGGTGGCGATATCGTGGATCACCGCCCCGGAACGGGAGGTGACCACGCCGATGGCCCTGGGCAGCAGGGGAAGGGGCCGTTTTTTCGCTACGTCGAACAGCCCTTCCTTCATCAGCTTGTTTTTCAGGGCTTCCAGCTTGAGGAACAGCTCGCCCACGCCGTCCCGGGTCATGGATTCGGCGTAAAACTGGTAGCTGCCCCGCTCGGGGTACAGACCCACCGCTCCGGTGAGTACCACCTTCATGCCGTTTTCGGGCCTGAAATCCAGCCGCATATTGTACTGCCGGAAGCACACGCACTGGATCATGCAGGCTTCGTCCTTCAAGGTGAAATACCAGTGGCCGGAAGCGTATTTCTTGAAATCGCTGATTTCTCCCCGCAGGGAAAGAAAGCGCAGGGCCGGATCGCTGGCTAACGTGCGGCGCACGTAGTCATTCAGTTCGGATACCGTCAGCGTCCAGGACATTTTCTGCCGCCTCCACGGTGTTTTCCATCAGCATGCAGATGGTCATTTTGCCCACGCCGCCGGGCACGGGGGAGATGTACCCCGCCACCTTTTCCACGCTGTCAAAATCCACGTCGCCCACCACTTTGCCGTCCACCCGGTTGATGCCCACGTCCACCACGGCGGCGCCGGGCTTCACCATATCGGCGGTGACGAATTTGGGCTTGCCCACGGCGGCCACCAGGATGTCCGCCCGGCGGGTATGGGCCGCCAAATCGGCGGTGCGGGAATGGCAAATCGTCACGGTGCAGTTTTCGTTCAGCAGCAGCATGGCCACGGGCTTGCCCACGATGTTGCTGCGGCCGATGACCACCGCTTCCTTGCCTTTCATGGGAACGCCGCAGGCTTTCAGCATGTGCAGAATGCCCTTGGGCGTACAGGCCACCACGCCGGGCTGGCCGGTGAAGAGCTTCCCGGCGTTTTCGATATGAAAGCCGTCCACGTCCTTTTCAGGAATGATCTTCGCCAGGGCTTTCGCCTCGTCCAAATGCCTGGGCAGGGGAAGCTGAACCAGAATGCCGTCCATGCGGCTGTCCCTGTTCAGGCGGTCGATTTCCGCTTCCAGCTCCTCCTGGGTGGTTTCGGCAGGCAGGCGCAGGGTTTCGGACAGGATGCCCAATTCCTCGCAGGCCTTGCCCTTGTTGCGCACATATACCTGACTGGCGGGGTCGTCCCCTACCAAAATCACAGCCAAACCCACCGTGCGGCCCGCCGCTTTCAGGGCGTCCACCCGCTTTTTCAGCGCCGCCATCTGTTCCGCAGCTAAAACCTTGCCATCCATCAAAATTGCCATGTCTATTCTCCTTGTAAATCAGTTCAACGGCTTCTTTGCCAAATACAGGATGTAGGTATCCTGAAACACGATGCGGTTTTCCGCTTCCCAAACCGCTTCCCGCAATCCGCTGAACAGGCGGCTTTTATCCGGTTCGGGAATTACGATGTGATCGCAGTGGGTGCCGCAGAAAGCCACGTATTCGTCGGCGGTGAATACCCGTTCGCCGGGATATTCGCGCTTTTCAAAATCCACGTACCCATATTCCGGGGCGTTTGCATAGGCGAAACTGCCGTGGGCGTACTTCGTTTCTGGATGGAAATACTTGGAATACACTTCCTGGATTCGTTGAAACAGCGCTTCATTGGGCGTTCGATAATCACCTTTTGTCAGCATCATGGCCAGGGTTCCGCCTGGTTTCAGTAAATCAAAGGTCTTCGCAAAAGCGATTTCCTCCGGTATCCACTGGATGGTGGCGGCGGAATAAATGAGATCAAATTGCTGACCCTCAAAATCGTGGGTGATGAAGTCATCGTTCACGATATGAAAGTTGGGGTGGGAGCCGTACTTGCGGTTCATGAACTGAACCAGATGCTCGCCTAACTCGATGGCGTGATAATCGCAGCCGGTATTCAGAATAGGGTCGGTGGCCTGTCCGGTGCCGGGTCCTAACTCCAGCACGTTTTTATCCGGCCCGATCCTGGCGTAAGCGATCAAATCGGAAAACAAGGCCGGACAGTAGCGGGGCCGGTAACGATCAAACTGCTCGGGGATGGTGTCGAAAATCGTCCTGAATTCCATGTCATCCTTCCCCTTTGCGCAGCTTTTCCAGTCCGATCAGCGCCACGCCCACGGCGTTGTCGCCGGAAAATTCGGGTCTGCCAAAATACAGATGCAAGCCTGTCCGCCGTTTTTCGTTCCGTTCGTTCAGCATATCCCGCAACAAACGGGAGGACGCCACGCCTCCGGCAATGAGAACTTTTTTTGTATCGCTTGCTTCCGCCGCCGCCTGCACCAGCCGCAGCACCGTGCGGCACAGCACGCCGTACACCTCGGCGGCCACATTTTCTTTGGGTTCCTCCGTGTCGATCATGCGAAGCAATTGGGCTTCCGCCCCGGATAAATGGCAGCGCAGACCGTCCCGTTCAAAGCTCACTGGCACGCGATTCTCATTTTTCCCCTGTACCGCCAGTTCCTCCAGATACGGCCCGGCGGGGAAGGGGAGGCCTAACTTCACGCCGATCCTGTCCACCAGCTGCCCGGCGTGAAGATCGCAGGAGGTGCCAAGCGGTTTCAATTCGTTCCCGTCGATCAGCAGGGTATCCGTGGTGCCGCCGGACAGATGCAGGGCGATAAACCGATTGGCTTCCAAGCCCGTGCCGTACTTCGCGGCGGCGATATGGCCCCGCTGATGGGTGGTGGTGAAAAAAGGCACGTTCAGCGCCGCCGCCAGGGCCTGTCCCTGGCTCACGCCCACCTGAAACACGGGCATATAGGAATCCTCCCCGTCCCGGGGGCGGTCGGAGGCGCAGACGCAGGCGATCCGCTCTTTGTTTTCGGTCAGCAGCGGCAGCAGCACCTTGGGAAGCTGCCTTACATGCGCAAAAACGGCCTCGCTTTGGCGAAGGCCGCGTTCACCCTTTGGTACCGGCAAAAGCCGCCTCTCCTGCCGGGGCAGGCCGCTTGCGCTGCACAGGGCGGCGGAGGTGGTATAGCAGCTTGTATCCAGCCCCAGGGCCAGCATCAGGCGTTTTCTCCCTGATCCCGCTCTGCCAGCAGGGTGGACAAAACGCCGTTGACGAACTTGGCCGCCGTGGGGGAATCGAACCGCTGGGCCAGGGCCACGGCCTCGTTGATCACCACGGCGTCGGGGGTCTTGCGGTCGTGGCACAGCTCATACGCCGCCACGCGCAGCACGGCCCGGTCCACCTTGGCGATACGGTCCAGGGTCCAGCCCTTGAGGCACTTTTCGATCTGCCCGTCCAATGCATCCCCGTGGGCTTCCACGCCGGAAAGCAGGGAATCAATGTAAGCCTGATCGTCCTCCTCCGGGGTAAATTCAATCAGGCCGCGCAGGGTCTCTTCGCCGCCTTCGCCGCCCAACATCCGCTCATACACCATTTGCACGGCCGCAGCCCGTGCCGATTTACGCGACATGGATTTATCTCCGATCCTTTGTAATTATTCCTGTTCCTGCTCGGGTTCGCTTTCGTTTTCCTCGGCGCTTTCGTCCTTGGCGGTTGCCTCCCGCACGGCCTTGACGATGTCGGGATGCTGTTCCCGATAGAGTACGGCCTTCTTATCCGGGATCACGCGGTTCAGCACGCTTTTCACGATTTCCTTTTTGTTGCTGACGCCGCCTAAGAAAGCGCCCAGCGCGCCCAGCATGGCGATCCACAGGGCGTTCCAGAAGCCCACCGTCAGCAGCAGCAGACCCACACCCACAGCCGCCACGCAGGAAAACAGGGCGCATTCCGGCGTGCCGACCTTGAAAATGCTGGGCAGAGAAGGACGATCGTTGCGATCACTCATGGATGGGTTCCTCCGATTCCGGTATGATTTCCGATTCGGAAACGGTTTCGGGAAGCGTTTCCGGCGCTTCCGGCGCTTCCGCGGGGGCGGCTTCCGTTACTTCGGGTTCCTGAACGGTTTCCACCGCCGGCTCTTCATCGGGCCGAACCCAGGGAGAAACGAACGGCTCCCTGGCTTCTTCCGCTTCCACCGTTTCCTCGGTCTCCGCTTCGGGGGCGGCTTCCCCGTCCTCCGCGCATTCTTCCTTGGGCGGTTCGGGCACGATGGCGGGTTCGTCCGCCCTGCCGAAGAGACGCTGATGCATGGGGGCCTTTTTTTCTTCCTTGGCGGCGGGCTTTTCGGCGGCTTCGCCTTCCGGGCCGGGCGCGTCGGACAGGGCGGTATTCTGGGTGGATTCCACCGACACGCGCACTTCCTTCACCTCGATGCCGGAGGAGGCCACCAGATACTGCTTGATCTGCTTTTGCAGGGAGGCCACCGCCAGGGGGATGGAAATGTTGTTGGCCAGGGTGACGACCAGATCCACCACCACGCCTTCCCGGTTGGTGAGGATGTTCATGGTGTTGACCTGGATCTCTTCATGCAGGTCGATGCATTTCTGCACCTGGTTTTCGATGGCCTTCATCGCGATGCGCAGCTCGCCGCTTTCCGTGCGCTGAATCACGAATTCGTTGCGCTTGACGATGCAGCGGCGGAACAGCAGGGCCAAATACACGCCGAAAGCCGCCAGCAGAACGGCGCAGACGATATACGGGATGTTATCGCGCGCCTGAAGCCACTGCAAAAACAGCAATACGCCGGAAGCGAGGTTCAGCAATGCGCCGAAACACAGGATCAGGCGATCCCACAACTTCATTTTCATTGGATTCGCTCCTTTTTATACCGGTTCACAGCGCCGCGCGGCGCTTTTCAAAAGGATACTGGATCGGCATATCAGGCGCGGACCCGGCCGTGGGGCCGCTTGGGGGAAGATTCCGGCTGGGCGTCCTTCCCGGGCTGCGTCTTTTTGCGGGTTTTGGCTTTGGGGGCTTCCTCCTGAACGGGGGCCTCGGCGGGCGCTTCCTGGGCGGCCTGCTCGGCCTCGGCGGGATCGGCTTCCAAGCTGGCTTCCTCGGTCAGCACTTCGCTGTCGAATTCCGCGTCCTCCTTCACGGGTTCCTCCTGCGCGTCCTGGGGAGCGGCCGGTTCCGCGGTCGCTTCGGCCTCCTGGGGCTTCGGCTCCTCCTTCGGCGCTTCCGGCGCCGGCGCCGGCGCCGGGGCGGGCGTTTCAGGCTCGGCCAGCACGGGATTCTTGGCGGCCTCTAAGATGTTCTGGGTCTGCTTCTTTTCTTTTTCAAAGCTGACGCCCTGTACGTGTACGTCCACGCGCACCACGCGCAGGCCGGTCAGGCTTTCCAGGGCGCGGCGCACGTTTTCCTGCACCTCGGCGGAGACCTTCTGGATGGGATAGCCGTATTCCACGATGATGTACAGATCCACCGCCGCTTCCTGGCTGCCCACTTCCACCTTCACGCCCCGGGTGATGTTCCTGTTGCGGCCCAAAATATCGCTGAAGCCGCCGCTGACGCACATCCCGGCGATGCCCTCGATTTCGTTGGCGGCCACGCCGGCGATGGTGGCGATCACTTCGTTGGCATAACTGATGGTGCCGCCGTTCTGCAGATCCACGTCCACCTTGGTGACGGGGAGGTTATCTTTCTTTGCAGTTTTCTGCGGGTTTTTTTGCGGCATACAAAAGCACCTCCTTAAAAGGATATTTCATTATAACAGATTTTGGGACGTTTGGCAACTAAATTCCGTATAGTTAAGGTAGGAGGTGGGAAGTAGGAGGTAGGAGGTTAGAAGTGATTATATCTTTTCGCAAAATTCCTTTTTTCGTTCAAGCGATTGACTATCGTGCAATCGACTATCATGCAATCGACTTTATAAACCTCCTACCTCCTACCTTCTACCTCCTACCTTTAGATGCTTACGGCGTGATGCGGTTGGGGCCGCGGAACAGGAACATGACTTCCTTGATGCTCAGACCCAGCAGCAGCATGGTGAGGCGGTCCACGCCTAAGCCGAAGCCGCCGTGGGGCGGGCAGCCGTAGCGGAAGAAATCCATGTAGAATTTCACGTCCTCGCCTAAGCCTTTTTCGTCGGCCTGCCTGCGGAGCTGTTCATAGCGGTGTTCGCGCTGGGCGCCGGTGGTGATTTCGGTGCCGCGCCAGATGAGGTCGTAGCCCAGAGGCATGCCGTGTTCGTCCCGCATGTGATAGAATGCGCGCTTTTCGGGGCCGTAATCCGTGACGAAAAGGAATTCATGGCCGAACTTGTCCATGCTCAGCTTGGCGCAGAGATGCTCGGCGTCGGTGGTCAGGTCGTTCTTCTCGCTGTCGTCCACCTTGTAGCCGTAGCGCTCTTCCAGCTCCTTGTAGACGTCCTGGAGCTTCATTTCCGGGAAGGGCAGGGTGGGCACGATGGTGTCCAGGCCGTAGAGGGCCTTGATCTGGTCGCCGTACTTTTCCTGCACGTTCTTAAGGGCGTATTGCAGCAGCTCCGCCTCGAAGGCCATCACGTCCCGGAAGGAGGTGATGTAGCTCATTTCCACGTCGAAGCCGGTGAATTCGGTGGCGTGCTTGTTGGTGAAGGACTTTTCGGCGCGGAACACGGGACCCACTTCAAAGATGCGGTCAAAGCCCGCCGCCATGGCCATCTGCTTGTAGAACTGGGGGCTTTGGGAGAGGTACGCTTTCCGGTCGAAGTATTTCAGCTCAAACACGTCGCTGCCGCTTTCGCTGGCCGCGCCGATGAGCTTGGGGGTGTGGATTTCCATAAAGCCCTTGCTCCGGCAGAAATCCCGCAGGGAACCCACCAATTCGGTCTGGGCCTTGAAGATCAGGGTGTTCTTGTCGCTGCGCAGGTCCACCCAGCGGTAGTCCATGCGGCTGTCGATGGCGGCGTCCTTGGTCAGGGGCAGGGGTTCGGCGATGGAGAGGATTTCCATTTCCTCCGGCAGCATCTCCTTGCCGCCCATCTTCACGTATTCGTTTTCCACCACGGGGCCGATGCAGGTGACGACGGATTCAACTGTCAATTGGTCAACAATCGCCGCCAAATCGGGGTGCTTTTCCTTTTCGATGGTCACTTGCAGGCGGCCGGAGTGGTCGCGGATGACCAGGAAGGCCATGGTGCGCTTGTTGCGCAGGTTCTCCACAAAGCCCTGGATTTTGTTGGTTTCGCCGCAGACGACGTTGGCAATCAGATTCCGTTCCATTTCTTTGCTCTCCTTCTTAAAACGCAATATTTGCGATTTCTTCAGCCGCACTATCCAGCGCGATTTCTTTTTCTTCCTTGGTTTCCATGTTGCGCAGCTTCACCGTGCCGCGGGCGTATTCGTCGCCGCCCACGATGACGATATATTTCGCCCCGATCTTATCGGCGAACTTGAACTGCGCTTTCAGGGAACGGCCCGCCAAATCGCTGTCGGCCTTTACACCCTTTTGACGCAATGCCTGGGCGAAAGCGAAAGCGGGAATCTTCATGTCCGCTCCGAGGTTCGCCACGTACACGTCGGTCACGGAGGGCATTTCGGGCAGCAGATTCTGGTTGCGCAGCTCCATCAGAATGCGCTCCGCGCCGATGCCGAAGCCTGCCGCCGGGGTGGCGGGGCCGCCGAGCTGCTCCACCAAACCGTCGTACCGGCCGCCGCCGCAGAGGGCCAGCCCTTCCCGACCCGCCTGCATGATGATCTCGAACACGGTCTTGGTGTAGTAATCCAGGCCGCGCACGATGTGGGGGTCGATTTCAAAAGGAATCCCCTGCGCTTTCAAAAGCTCTTGCAGCTGCGCGAAGTGTTCTTTGCACTCGTCGCACAGGCAGTCGAGGATCAGGGGCGCGTCCTTTACGATGGCCTTGCACTTTTCTTCCTTGCAGTCCAAAATGCGCAGGGGGTTTTTCTCAAACCGGCCCTGGCAGGTTTCGCACATTTCGTGGATGCGCTCGCCCAAATAGGTTTTCAGAGTCTGGTGATACTTGGGGCGGCATTCCGGGCAGCCGATGGAATTGATGTGGACGCACAGGTTTTTGAGACCTAAGCCGGAGAGGAAGCCGTACAGGGTGGAGATCAGTTCCGCTTCCACCGTGGGTTCCTTGCCGCCGAAGCACTCCATGCCGAATTGGTGATGCTCACGAAGCCTGCCGCTCTGGGGGTTCTCATAGCGGAAAATGGGCGCGTTCAGATAATACACCTTGCAGGGCAGCGCCTCCTGGAACAGGTGGTTTTCGATAAAGGCACGCACAGCACCGGCGGTGCCCTCGGGCTTCAAGGTAATGGACCGGTCGCCCTTGTCCTTGAAGGTGTACATTTCCTTCTGCACGATGTCCGTGGTGTCGCCCACGCCGCGCAGAAACAATTCCGTATGCTCGAAAACGGGGGTGCGGATTTCCCGATAGCCCGCTAACTTTGCCGCCTCCCGTTCCTTCTGCTCGATCCACTGCCACAGGTAGGCGTCCTGGGGAAGCATGTCCCGGGTGCCCTTGGGCGCTTGCGTCAACATTTTGATTCATCCTCCTATAAAAAAATACGCCCATGCAAACGCATGG
>JAFSNT010000055.1 GCA_017443295.1 Clostridia bacterium | reverse complement strand
TTCCTGCCCTACGTGACCAACACGCTGGCGGTCGGTCTGGTCTTCATGATCCTCTTTAAGAAGACGGCCTACACGGACGGCCTCGTGAACCTCATCATCAACTGGTTCGGCGCGGAGAGCATCGACTGGATCGACGGCCCCTACTGGGCCAAGATGTTCGTCATGTGCTTCTACACCATCTGGGTGGTCATGCCGTTTAAGATCCTCATCCTGACCAGCGCCCTTGCCTCGGTCAATCAGGATTACTACAAGGCCGCGAAGATCGACGGCACCTCCAAGAGCCGCATCTTCTTCCGCATCACCCTGCCCATGATCTCGCCCATGATCTTTTACCTGGTCATTACGGGCTTCATCGGGGCCTTTAAGGCCTATTCGGATGAGGTCGCCATCTTCGGCACGGATCTGAACGTGGCCGGGATGAACACCATCGTGGGCTATGTGTACGACATGCTGTACGGCAACAGCGGCGGCTATCCTTCCTTCGCTTCCGCCGCCGCGCTGATCCTGTTCGCCATCGTGCTGACCATCACCTGCGTCAACCTGATGATCAGCAAGAAGAGCGTACACTACTGAGGGGGCGGGCGCAATGGAAAAGAAATTGGATTTTGACAAGATCGAACGCCGCGCCGCTTCCCGCAAGCGGGCCTTTACGGCGGCGGACTACGTGATGCTGACGGTGTGGGCCGTGATGGTGCTGTTCCCCTTCTACTGGATGCTGCTCACCTCCGTCAAAAGCTACGGCTCCTATAACAGCGAATACATTCCCCAATTCTTCACCCTGTCCCCCACCCTGCAAAACTATTACGACGCGTTCACCGCCGTGTCTCTGGGCCGGTATTTCCTGAACACCATCATTTACACTGTGGTCACCACGGGCCTCATGATGGCGGTGATCATCCCGGCGGCCTTCGCCTTCGCCCGGCTGGATTTTCCGGGCAAGACCGTCGCCTTTACCCTGTTCCTGTCCCTGATGATGATTCCCAACGAACTGGTGGTCATCACCAACTTCGTCACCATCACCAACTTCAAGCTCCGCAACACCTTCACGGGCCTCATTCTGCCCTCGGTGACCAGCGTGTTCTACATCTACCTGCTGAAGGAGAACTTTGAGCAGATACCGGACGAGCTGTACAAAGCCGCCCGGGTGGACGGCACCTCGGATTTCAAATACCTGACCCGGGTGATGATCCCCATCAGCAAGCCCACCCTGGTGACCATCGTGATCCTGAAGGTGATCGAGTGCTGGAATTCCTACGTGTGGCCCCGCCTGATCACCGACAATCCCGATTACTACCTGGTTTCCAACGGCATTCAGGAAATCCGTGAAAATGGCCTTGGCCGGGAAAATATTCCCGCTATGATGGCGGCGGTGGTGGTCATTTCCGTGCCGCTGATCGTGCTGTTCCTGATTTTCCGCAAAAAGGTCATGGCGGGGGTCTCCCGGGGAGGTACAAAGGGATGAAAAAGATCAAGCTATACCTGGCGTTCGCCCTGCTCCTGTCTCTGTGCCTGTGCCTGTCGGGCTGCCACGGCTCCCAGGAATCCAACGCTTTCACAGTACCTGCGGCATTTGACACCGGCCGGACATACGAAATCACCTTCTGGGCCAAGAACGATACCAACCGTTCCCAGACCGCCGTGTATGAAAAGGCCATCGAGAGCTTCCAGGCCCTGTATCCCAGCATTCACGTGAACATGCGCCTGTACACCGATTACGGCCGCATTTACAACGACGTGATCACCAATATCAACACGGGCACCACCCCCAATGTGTGCATCACCTATCCCGACCACATCGCCACTTATCTGACGGGCAGCAACGTGATCGCCCCCCTGGACGAGCTGTTCACCGACGCCAAATACGGCTTAGGCGGCAGCGACGTGCGGTTCGACAGCCCCGCCCTTGCCGAAATGGTGCCCCAGTTCTTAGCGGAATGCAAAATCGGGGGCCAGACGGTGGCTATCCCCTTCATGCGCTCCACAGAAGCGCTGTACATCAACAAAACCTTCGTGGAAAAGCTGGGCTACACGGTGCCCAACGTACTCACCTGGGACTTTGTGTGGGAAGTGTCCGACGCCGCCGCCCAAAAAGACGAGGATGGCAATTACCTGCTGAACGGCCAGAAGACCATGATCCCCTTCATCTATAAGTCCACGGACAATATGATGATCCAGATGCTAAAGCAGAAGAACGCCCCCTACTCCACCGACGCCGGGGACATCCTGATCTTCAACGATACCACCAAGGAGCTGCTGTATACCGTGCGGGATCACGTAAAGACCGGCGCGTTCTCCACCTTCAAAATTTCCAGCTATCCCGGCAACTTCCTGAACGCGGGCCAGTGCGTCTTCGCGGCGGACTCCACCGCCGGGGCCACCTGGATGGGGCCCCACGCCCCCAATATGGACATCGCCGCCGATCAGGTGGTGGATTTTGAAATCGTGGTGCGGCCCATTCCCCAGTTTGACCCGGAGCATCCCGTTATGATCTCCCAAGGCCCCTCCGTGTGCGTCTTTAACAAGGAAGATCCCCAGGAGGTGCTGGCCGCCTGGCTCTTCGCCCAATATCTGCTCAGCGACCAGGTGCAGGTGGGCTACGCCCTCACCGAGGGCTACGTGCCCGTCACCCTGAAAGCCCAGCGGACCGCCGAATATCAGGACTATTTGAGCCGCAAGGGCGAGGACAACGAAAAGTATTATTCCGTCAAATTGGACGCGGCGGAGCTGCTCATGGCCAACACGGCCAACACCTTCGTCACCCCTGTGTTCAACGGCTCCGCCTCCCTGCGGGACGCCGCCGGGCAGCTGATCGAGGAAGTGGCCAAATCCGTGCGCCGGAAAAAGACGGTGGACGACGCTTCTATCGAAACGCTCTACGGCCAGATCAATTCCCTGTATCACCTGGATCAGATCGAAAAGACCACGTTGGGCGAGCTGCCCGGCACCGCCGTGGCGCTGCTGGTCACGCTGGCCGCCGCCTGGGTGCTGATCGGCCTGTACTGGCTGCGCAAAACCCTGAAACAGCGCCGCGAGCGGCAAAAAAAGGAAAACAATGGATGACAAACGCCGCAGTTTGTGGTAAAATGAAAAGGCCCCTTAAAAAGGGGGGCCTTTTTCATAACAAATCCGAACCGTCAAAGGAGACGCTTATGAACATCAAAGTCACCGCGGACAGCACCTGCGATTTATCGCCCGAGCTGCTTGCCCAGTACGATATTACCCTCACGCCCCTGTCCGTCATCAAGGACGGCCAGGCCTACCAGGACGGCGTGGACATCAATCCCGAAATCATTTACCGCCACGTGGATAACGGCGGCGCCCTGTGCAGCACCTCCGCCGTGAACGTGGACAGCTACCGCACCGTGTTCGGGGAATTGTCCCCCCAGTATGACGCGGTGATCCATATCACCATCGGTTCCCTGTTTTCCGCCTGCTACCAGAACGCCACCATCGCCGCGGCGAATTACCCCAACGTGTATGTGGTGGACAGCATGAACCTGTCCACCGGCCAGGGGCATCTGGTGATCGAAGCGGCCCAGCTGGCCGCCCAGGGCCTGAGCGCCATGGAAATCTGCTCCCAGCTGAACGCCATGCGGGGCCGGGTCAGCGCCAGTTTTATTATGGACAGGCTGGACTATATGCAGAAGGGCGGCCGCTGCTCCGCCGTGACCCTGCTGGGCAGCAAGCTGCTGAAAATCAAGCCCTGCATCGCCGTCCGCGACGGCGCTATGGGCGTGGTGGACAAATACCGGGGCAGCTTTGATAAGTGCGTGGAAAAGTACGTGAAGGATATGCTCAAGGATCGCAAGGACCTGCGCCTGGACCGCATTTTCATCACCCACTCCCCCGTTCCGGACGGCGCGGTGGAAATCGCCCGGGACACCATTCGCAAATACGCGGAATTCCAGAACATTTACGAAACCGGCACCGGCTGCACCGTGGCCTGCCACTGCGGGCCGGGCACATTGGGCATCCTGTTCATTACCAAGTAAGGCTGAAAAAAGAAAACTTGTTGACAGCGTGCCCATTCCCTTTTATAATGATTCCTGGGCTATGACGGGAACAGCTTTGCCGTCGGCTGGACAAAGAGAGCGCGTCCCTTAGGCTGAAAGACGCGCGCCGCCAAAGCAAAGGAGACACCCCCGAGCCTTCCCGGTTTTCCGGGCGCATCCCCGCGTTATCGGGTAAAAGCGGCGTACAAGACGAGAGATGAACGCGCTTTGGAAATCTGGAGCGATACAGATTCCTTTATGACTTTCTCGGAAGGGGGTCTGGGGGAAACCGCTCTTTGGTCTCCAAAGAGCGGTTTCCC
>JAFSNT010000054.1 GCA_017443295.1 Clostridia bacterium | reverse complement strand
CGACGAGAACGCGGCGGTCATCACCCTCCGGCGGCTGGTGGAATTGACCGAGAGCGACGTGCGGGTGGAACAAACGGCCCAAACGGTGGAGGATTTGATCAGCGGCGGCGCGCTCACGGAGGAACAGGCCGTCGCCCTGGGGCTTGTGTCGCAGGACGAGGAAAGCTGGGAATTCACGGGAACCAAAGGCGCCGAAGCCACCCGGGACGCCAAGGGTACCCGCGGGCTTATGAACGCCAAAGCGCCGGAAAGCGCCAAAGCGGTCCCCGCCGCCACCATGACGGAAACCGTGGTGCTGGATATCCAGCTCGCCAACGACGCCGTGAAAACCGAAGACGGGCAGTATCAGGTGCCCGTTCGTTTGAGCGCTCCCATCCGGCTGGTGGAGGCGGGCTTCGCCATCCAGTCCTGCAGCGTTCAGGTCTACCATATCGCCGACGGCAAAGCCACGGCGGTGCCTGTTTGGGACGTGGCGGTGAAAAACGGCAGGCTGGTCAGCTTCGTCATCGAAACCGACGGCTTCTCCCCCTACGTGGTGAAGTACACGGTGGACTTCGTGTTCAACGGCATCCAGTTCTCCATGCCCGGCGGCGGCGCGCTGCTGCTGAGCGAGCTGTTTGACGCCCTGAATATCGACGCGGACGCCACGCAGATCGCTTCCGTCGCCTTTACCAATCCCGCCGTACTCACCGTGGAACCCTGCGGGGACGAATGGCGCATGTACAGCCATTGCGCTTTCACCACCGCCGAAACGCTGACCGTTACGATGACGGACGGCACGGTGTATGAAATCAGCGTGACCGACGCCATCAGCTATGAAATGGCCGACGCCCTGAGCGTGGCCACGATCAACGGCCAGTCGGGCGGCAGCATCACCCTGCGCCCCGATGAACTGAATACCATTCATCTGGAATTTTCCGAAGTGCCCGGCTCCATCCAGTTCCCCACAACCGAAAATACCCTGACCTATCAGCTGCCCGCGGGGTTTGTGCCCGGCGCGGCTTTGACCGGCGTGCCCGTTGTGCTGCGCTATACGGAAGATAACCTGTCCCATACCCTGACGGACTGCACCTATGATTTGTCCGCCACCGGCCTGCTCACCGTTCATTTGAGCGATATCGCCCAGGAAAAGCTGGCCACCTCCGGCGACGGCGTGTTCAAGGTGGATATCACGGCCCTGTACACGGGCACGGGCGGGCATGTGGATTTCAACGGTTCCCACAGCTTTGATATTACGGTGGACAATTCCAGCTCGGTGGCGGTGAACAAGTACGGCGCCTATGATTCGGCCGCGAATAAGGTCAGGTATACCGTGAACGTGGATTCCACGGGCACGAACCACGACGTGGTGGTAACCGACAGCATCACCGGCAATGCCCTGACGCTGGACGGCGGCTCCTTCGTGATCAGGGACGCCAGCGGAAACGAGCGCACCGATATCACGCTCGTTGTCAGCGGGAACGGGTTCACGCTGAATATCCCGACCATGGCAAACAAAGAGCGCCTGACCGTGGAATATACGGCCAGCGTCAATTGGGACGTGATCGGAAACGGCAAGGGCACCGTGGAGCAGACGGGCAACACGGTCACCGTGAAAAGCGATGAGGATCCCAACAACGATCCCGTGACCCATGACCTGGAAAACCGGATCAGCTATAATCCCCTGGCGAAATCGGCGGGGACGGTGATCGGCGAGGAAACCGCCGATACCAAGATCGTTCCCTGGACGATCTCTCTGAACGCCCAGCAGCTGAAAAATATGGCGGGCACCACCATCACCGATACCATCGACAATGGCAGCCAGTCCATCATGAGCTACACCGGCGACGGCGTAACCCTGACCATCAAGAACGGGAACGATGTGGTCGACACCCAGACGCTGTTCTGGGCCAGCCTGGGCATTGATCCCGCTACCGCCAAATCCTGGCAGTATACCATTCCCGACAACGGGCAGCCCAACCATTATCAGTACATCTTTACCTATAATACCATCGTGGACGTGAGCGCCCAGAACGGCAATACCTACGTCAGCAACCGGGTGGGCGATCAGGACTGGAACAGCGCGGGCGGCTGGCAGGAGGTACATCCCGGCAGCGGCGTGATTGGCGTAGAGAAAGAAAATACCGCCGTTTCGGAAACGGAAATGTCCTGGACGGTCACGCTGGACGTTCCGGCGGGCGGCCTTGGCAAAGCCGTGGTGACGGATTATTTCCCCACCCTGAACTGGGGCAGCGAACAATTCCAGGATACCCTGAAAGCCGATTCCATCCGCATTGAGGGCCTCCAGCAGGGCGTGGAAAACTATACCGTCAGGACCACGGATGATAAATACGTGATCACCTTCTACAAGGATCAATTTAAAACAGCCACCGGTCTGAACGCGTCCGGTACTGGCGAGAGAAGGACCATCACCATCACCTTCACCACCACCAACGATCACGCCTGGGTCTCGCTCCATCGTGACTTGGATCATACCAACTACGTCACCTTCGAGGGCGACAACAGCATCGTCACCGCCCAGGACACCGGCCGCGTGCCCGACACCGGCATGAAGAAGACCGGCCGCATCGTGGGCACGGCGACGAACAGCGATAACGTGAAAGTGGTCATTTTCGAGTACACCATCGACCTGTACGGTGTGGAATTCGCAAACGACAACGACTGCATCACCGTGACCGATACCTACGACGCCCCGCTCACCTTCTTTGATTTGCATAACGATGGCTTAAACGCGCTGGAGGGCATGAACAGTTATTGGGGCCAGAAGGTGCAGAACGGATACCGGAGCGGATCGAACGGTCTTCCCAGAATCCATCCCGATACCTCCAACGCAAATTCGCTTACTTTCACGATCCACGGGAGCGACGTGGATAAGGACGGCGACGGCCACTGCCTGCCCCGCTATCAGATCATCTACTACATGACCGCTCCCGAAGAAACCCTGATCCAAGCCTCCATCAACAACAGCGAAGACAGGAAAGTATCCATTGCTAACACGGCTGCGTGGGACACGTCCTCGGACAGCGTCACCATTGATTATTCCTATCCCGCTTTGGTGAAGAACAACGTGCCGCCCTCCAGTCAGGACGAGGTGGCGGATGCGGGCCAGCGGGTGCTGTATGATCCGGCAACGGGCACCACGGGCTTTGAAATCGTCATCAATCCGGGCAAAAGGACGCTGAACGGCGGCAGCCCCATGACCATGACGGACGAGTTTTCCGCCACGCTGTCGGTGGACTATTCCTCCATCAAGGTATGGGTGGATGATGTGGAGGATACCGGCTCGCCGCGCCAGGTGACGTATGACTATCGGGGCAGCAAGGGCACCTTTACCATCCCGGACGGGAAAAAGGTGGTCATCCGCTACGACGCCAAGGTGATCGGCAATCCCGGCCAGTGGGTCAGCTACAACAACACGGCCACCATGAACGGCTACACCGATACCACCGGTGGAAGCACCCAGGTCGCCGGCTCCAGTGAAGCGGGCTTCAACATCAACTCCATCCGGGTGTACAAGTACGCCGCGGGCGATATGACCCAGGCCATCGGGGGCGTTACCTTTACCTTGGTGGACGCCAGCGGCGATCCCGTGCTGTACACCAATTCCTCCACCACCGCGGGCCATGAGCATGTCGCGGGCCAGCACGTCACCTACACTACGGGTTCGGACGGCTATGTGACGATCAAGCCCAGCGAGCAGGAGGACGGCTTCTCCCTGCAAAAGGGCATTACCTATTATTTGAAGGAAACCGGAACGCCCAACGAATACGCCAGGAACAATACCATCTATCGCTTCACCCTGTCGGATAACCCCGATTACGCCGTTTACGAATACCACAGCGGCGATATCATGAAAATCTACAACTGGCCCGCCCTGGGCCGCATTGACGTGCGGAAAACCTTCGAGGGCACTTCCTCCAACCTGACGGAAGAAGAAAAACGCAGGATCACCTTTGAAATCACGGGCACCTATCCCGGAACGAACGCTCCCGTCAAGATGGACGCGTGGGGCTATCCCATCGAAGCGTCGGCAGCGAAGGACAGCGACGCGGTTTTCAAGCGCACGTTCACCTACGCCGATTTCTCCGTGTGGAACGGGCAATACGTCTATTCCATGGAAGACTTGGTAGACGGCGTTTACACCGTGCGCGAAACCAAGGCGGATCTGCCGGGATACAACACGGTAACCACCACCTATACCGTGGACAGCGATCCGGCCGCCCCGGGCACGGAGGCCACCGTTACCATTTCCAGTCATAACAGCCATCAGGTGCGCTTTACCAATACTTACGACAACAAGAAACCCGGCGTCGATATCGTCATCAAAAAAATCAATAAAACCGGCAATGTGATCACCAACCTGTACGGCGCGAAATTCAAGCTGGAGAAGTGGGACGCTTCCGCGAATGCGGGCGCGGGCGCTTTCGTGACCTGTACGGAGGGCTCCGTGGGCTCCGACGGCACCTTCACCATCGCTTACAGCAACAGGGATACCGGCGTCACCCTTACCTCTCTGGAGGTGGGCCGCTACCGCATCACGGAGGTTCAGGCCCCCAACAACTACAAGATCGCGGAAAACGGCGACGGCAAATTTGTATTTGACGTGACGGAAAGCGGCGGAAGCCTGTCCGTTTCCTATACCGCCGACACGGACGTTGACAGCTTTGACCAGAGCAGCAATACCTTCTCCGTCAACAACGAGGTCAAGCACAGCTACAACATCACCAAGGTGGACGGGGCCAACGTGTCCCTGAAGCTGGCTGGCGCGGAATTCGGCGTATACCAGCATGTGACCCGCAACAGCGAGGATCAGGACCGGACCGCGGCCAAAGAGGGCGCCCTGCCCCTGCTGTATACCTACAAAACCAACATAGACGGTCAGTTCGAGATCCAGTTCAGCGATGTGCTGAACGGCGGCGCGCATTATTCCGACGCCCAGGACGTGACCTATTTCATCATGGAAACCAAGGCCCCCAAGGGCTATTCCCTGCCCTACAACCCCAAGCTGTACTATTTCTTCTTCGGCGAAAACAACCCCAGCGACTTAAGCGATACCCGGGCCCTGAACCTGGCGGAATACACCTGGAACCGCACCATCACCAACGATCTGATCGAGCTTGAGGTGACGAAGCAGTGGCGGGATCTGGACAACGCGTTCATGCTGCCCGACGACGTGGACGAGGTGGAATTCCGGCTGTTCCAGACCGAATATGTGACCAACCGCCATACGCTTGAAACCACGGTTGGCGAAACGCATCAGTACCCCTACGACAGCACCGCCGCCGAACCCATCGACACCATTTATACCATTTCCAAGGACGCTTACGGCAATTGGCCCACCCTGACCATCGGCTATCTGCCTGTGGTTGGCGCGCGGAATGAAGACGAAGTGCATACCTACACCTACAGAGTGGAGGAAATCGAGCCGGACGGCTACAAAGTATCCTATTCGGAAAGCGAGGACGGCCGTCACCTTTACATGACCAACACGCCCGAGGGCACGTACCTGGAAGCTGTGAAGGTGTGGAGCGGCAACACGCCCAATGCCCTGAAGAAGACGGCCTTCTATTTGCAGCGCAAGCCCAAGGACGGAAGCGATTCATGGACACGCTACAGAACGCGGGTGACCCTGCCCCACGAAACGCCGGAAGGCTATAACGAGGAAGCTTGGCTTGCCACGGAAGACGCTTGGCTCGCGCGGTGGGAAGACCTGCCCAAGGAATACATCTACCGCGTGGAGGAAGTTCTGACCGACGGCGGCATGAGCAACGATCAGGCGATCCGCTTTGAAATCGTGGAATCGACCAACAACGTGGAGGGCGTCGGCGAAGGCCGGGTAGCGATTACAAATAATTACCAGGAAACCAGCATCCGGGTGGAAAAGGTCTGGTCGGCCGATACGCCGGAAGCCGTGAAAGCGGCGGCCTATGTGAAGGTGGATCTGCTGTACAGGGCGAAGAATGATCCCACTGACCCGTGGAAGATCTATCCCAGCGGCGACCACCTGGTCGCTCTGCCGCGCACAGGGGAAGGCGAGGAACCCTGGGCATATGAGTGGACCGATCTGCGCGCGGATTATGAATATACCGTCCATGAGTATATGGACAGCACCACCTACGCGCCCCGGTTTAACATTACCATCATCGGCCCGGACGGGAACGAGACCACGAACCCGGCCAGCGGCGACGCGGGCGGCGTGGGCTACGCGGGCGGCACGTTCACCGCGAACAATACCTATCGGTCCACGTCCGTTCAGGTGCAGAAAAAGTGGGTGGGCGATCCCTCCGAAAGCAAGATCATCGAATCGCAGGTCACTTTCCAGCTGAAATACAAGCCCAAGGCCAGCGCCGACGACGCCTCCGTCGCCTGGATCAATTACGGCTACCCGGTCTACGTTTCCGCTTATCAGGATGGCCATTGGGTGCTGAACACCGACGCTTACGAGGTGCTTGCCAATGGCGACTGGCTGTTCACCTGGGATGACCTGCCGGACACCAACGTGTATAAAGTGGAGGAAAGCTTCACTTACAACGGCAGTATGTTCACCACCACCTATACCAGCGAAGGCGGGAATGTGATCAGCGAGGTTTCCGGCGTCGAAGGCGGCACGATCGTCGTGACCAATACCTATGACGCCACGTGGATCGAGGCGGAAAAGATATGGGTCGGCACGCTGCCGAGTTGGTATACCAAACAGGTCGTTTTCCACCTGTGGAAAAAGAATGCGGACGGAACTGGCGGATGGAACGACTGTTATAAAGCCCAGACGCTTTACGCCTCCGACGCGAATACGCATCATTGGGTAGCCCGTTGGGATGATCTGGAAACGGGGTATATTTACCGCGTCACGGAAAGCGGCCTCAATTCTTCCGAAAAATTTACTTCCGTTCAGTCGTCCAACAACGTGGACGGCATTGCCCAGGGCCGGGTGACGTGGACGAATATCTATTCTGATTCCGACCATACGAAAATCAATGTTGAAAAGCTGTGGGTGGACGGAAGCGGAAACGAACTGGCCTCGGAAGAAGTGCCGGATTCCATTTCCCTTGATATTCTGCGCGCCGAAATCAATGATGAAGGCAAAACGGTTCAGATCATAACGACAAGAGATTACATAAATGAATGGTATTCCTGGGAAAACGGCGAATCGGTACAGCATTTAGAACCGGCGGTAGAAACAAGGACAAAATCAATCATCGTCAACGCCGGAACCTCAAATATCACCGTCAGCCTGAATACGGACAGGAATATTGCTGTTACCGGCGGAAACAGCGCTGTCAGCGCGGTTGACACAGCGAACAAAAAGCTTACCTTGGATACGGTAAACAGTGATGTAACGATTACCGTGGAATTGACGGATGGTACTTATAATAATGAAGTTTCCTTTGATAATTCGAGCAGCTACGAGTATCATCCCGCCGCGCCGTCTTCCGGGTATACCCGCGCGGATACGGTGACGCTTTACAAAGCTTCGGGCTTCAAGACAGAATGGACGGACAGCAACACCCAGAGCGGAAAGATATACTTCTACAAAATTGACGAAACCTCCGTCCCCGAAGGCTTCACGCTGAAACAGTACTATAATAATGAAGGTATTCGTTCCGGCGTCATGTATGCCGTCAACCAGAAGGACAGCCCCACCGAGACCTCCGTCACCGTGACCAAGGCATGGAACAACGCCGACGGCTCCACTGGCTGGCCCGACAACGCGGAAATCCAGGCGACGCTGTACAGAACGGTGAACGGCGAGAAAACGGCGGTTCTGGAGACGGATTTGACCGCGTGGATCAGCGCGGAGACGGCCAACCCCGTCACCCTGTCCGGCAGCAAACAGACAGCCACCTGGACGAAGCTGCCCTTAAAGGACGAAAGCGAAAACGATATAACCTATACCGTGGAAGAAAACGGGGTAACGGACGGCGCCATTACCGTAAACGGCGTGGTGTATGATTCGTTTGCCGCCGTTTCCGGCCACACCACCGCCATCACCAACTACGAACGCACAGCCGTAACCGCTGAAAAGATCTGGGAAACCGGCATTGACGCTTCGCAGTACACGGTACAGGTGCGCCTGAACCAGTATGTGGACGGCACGATCAACAACGACTTTGCCCTCGCGGATCGCACGAAGACGCTGACCAGCGCAAGCTGGACGGCTTCCTGGAGCGGTCTGTCTGTGATCGACGCGGCGGGCCACGCCCTGACCTACGACGTGACCGAGATCGGCGTGTTCCAGGGCGAAACGGACGTGACGGATCAGTTCATCGCCGTGGCCGTCGCCACGGGCATCAAGAACTATGCCGCCACCGTGGACGTGCCCGTGACCAAGGTTTGGGATTTGGGCGGTGAGGAAGTGCCCGCCGGGGCCACCGTGACCGCTGTGATCTATCAGCGCGAACGGCTCGTCGTGGACAACGGCGTGGAAGCGGTTTCTCCCGCTGCCTGGAGCGGGGACTATACCGCCACGGCGAACACCGTTACCATCACCGGAACCGGATCCACCTGGACCGGCTCTGCCACCGGCCTGCCCAAATACCGCTACGACAGCGCCGAAAACGACCTGTACGAAATCCAGTATACCGCCCGAGAAATCAGCGTGACCGCTGCTGACGGCGCCACGGATTTGATGGAGAATTATTCTTCCTCGGCGGTCGCGGACAACGGGGCCGTTATCATCACCAATACGCCCAAGCAGGGCATTTCCCTGAACGTGATCAAGAATTGGCAGGACAGCGGCAACGCCTCCGGCATCCGTCCCGCTTCCGTTACCGTACAGCTTTACAGCAGCGCGGATAACTTTGCCGCGCCCATGGCGGGCAAGGATATCGTACTCAACGCGGCCAATAACTGGCGGGGCGGCTGGACGAACCTGGACGAGCAGTATACCTACAAGGTTCAGGAGCTGACTGTGGGCGGCTATACCGTTTCCTACGACCCGGCGGACGGCGTGTATACCGTTACGGATGGGAAGAATACGGACAACAGCACAGTGACCGTCACCAACAGCCGCGGCACGCCGCCCACCGGCACCATCGAAGTCAAGAAAGCGTGGCAGTACTCAAACGGTGAAACCGCTACCACGGACTTGCCGGAGAATGTGCAGATCGTATTGAATGGGACGGAGAACGCGGGATCGTCCCAGCAGAGCGGAACGGCAGTTAATTTCCAGGTTCTTGTCGGATATTCGGGGAACGCTGAAGTACCCGCAAATACAAGCTTACACTATCAAGCATATCCGGGCGAAACTGTAGTTTTCAATTACGATATTTCAAGCACGAATCCGGGAATCAACGTCTGGACGCATGGCAACGATCAATGGAATTATTGGTCGAACAGCGGCGTAACTCCAACTGTGACAACGGAGGGAAATATAAAGAGGCTAAGCATTACTGTTCCTGATAATTCGACAGGTATTACCGATATTCGGATTCAAGTTAGCGGTGATTCAAACGACAGCAATGTGGTACAAACTTACGCTGCTAATTCTTCTTTCAGCGGCGGTGGCAATGTCAATTCCGACACTAACACCTACCCCTATACCCTGACGCTGAACGCCGCGAATGGCTGGTATGCGACCCTGAGCGGCCTTGACCCCGATCATAACACCTATACCCTGGAAGAAATCGTTCCCAGCGGCGCGGCTTTCGTTCCGGTGAGTTATACGCTGGATGGGACGAACGTGCAGCCGCAAAACGGGCTTGTTACCGTTGCCCCCGGCACGGTCATCGTAACGAACAGGGTTCTGGATGGCGCGGTCAAGCTGAAAAAGATCGTTTATGACAACGGCGTGGCCGATTCCGGCGCGGAGGGAGATTACAACTTCTCGCTGCAGCGGGTGGATGAAAACGGACAGGCGCAGGGCGAACCGATTTACATTAACCTCTGGCTGGCTGGGAATATCATCCGCGATTACCGCGTCATGACCAGCACGGCTTATGGCTATGGATCCGATTACTATAAGGCAAACGGTGAAGGCGTGACTTATGTAAGCGGCAATACCGATGGCTATGCCGTTATCTCCAACCTTGTGCCCGGGGATTACTGGCTCAAAGAAGAATCAAACACTCGTCACAAGAGCGCCTTGTCTATCCAGCGAGGGGACGAGGATTCCACGGCGGTCGATCTGGAAAACAGCCGGGTCAAGCTGCATGTGACCGCGGGCGCGGCGAGTCCCGCCGACAGCTCCGCCGCCGCGGCGACCTTTATCAACGACAACGATTACGGTGTGTTCAAGCTGAAAAAGGCCGTTACCGTGAACGGCGGCGCGCCGGACAGCAGCAGCTATGAGTTCGTTGACGGCGCTTACCTCTTCACCGTCACGCGCGCCGGAGAATCCGATGTGCTCAAATATGTCTGGATCATCGTTGAAAATGGCGCGATGACGAAGTATGCCATTCATACCGAAAGCATCTACTGGGAGAACCCCGCTGGCTGGTGGAGAGATTTGGACGCGGACGGCTGGGCGATCGTTGACGATAGGGATGGTAACCTCGCCTTGGGCGACTATGTGGTTCAGGAGCAGGGGTGCGGCTATCATTATACGATCGATGAAAATAACAACATCAACATCGATGAAAACAAGCCCCTTGACGGCGTCTCCTTTGCGGGCGTTACCGGCGGAACCGTTTCCGGCAGCGCCACAACCGTGACGGTCGCCGCCAGTGATCCTGACGAGGTCACTTTCACCAACAACATAGAAAATGGCGCGATCAAGATCAAGAAAGCCGTTCTGGTGAACGGCGTTGCCTCGAACGACAGCACGACCAACGGCACGTATTCCTTCACCGTGAAAGGTTTCTACCCCGGCGCGGTGGAATCGGAAGAATACGACGTGACCATTACGATGACGAACGGCGTCATGACCGAGGCAACCGTCACAAAGGGCGGCACGACCGCTTCCAACGCCGATGTGAGCAACCTCTCCACCCAGGGCGTGGTCATTTCGGAACTCCCCTTGGGTTGGTATGATATCAGGGAAGAATCCTGGACCCTGGACAATACGCCCACCGCCGGTACGGGCATGTTCCTGAAAGACATTACCGTGGAAAACGGGGCATTAGGCGGGAGTGTACTTGCCCGGACCGCCTTGGTCAGCAATGATGTAAGCGTGCCCACGGTCATCTTCACCAACGACATGGGGGATGTCACCTCCGTCAGCGTGGAAAAACGGTGGGCGACCGGCACGAACGTCGCGGGATGGCCTGACGGCTATGAGGTCGATGTCGTTCTGAAAGCCGGTGACGCTTCGAGCGACGAATACGTTGATGTGACTACGGTTACGCTGGACTCGGATCACCAGACCCATACCTTTGAAAATCTGCGGAAGTATGACAACAACGGCGATCTGATCGATTACACCGTGGAAGAAGGAGAGGTATGGGATGATGCAGGCAATTCAACCGAGAAATATACCCCTGCGCGGTTCACCGTCGGGGAAAACAGCTTCCTCATCATCAATACCGACAGCCCCACATGGTTCTGGGTCAAAAAGTATTGGGATGACGGGCAGGGAGGAACCGGCTGTGTCGCCTGGGACGGTATCTCTGAAATTACCTTCTCTGTGACGCGCCGCGCTTCAGAGACAAAGAAATGGAGCAACGGAATCTGGAGCAGCGTGACCGGCAGCAGCTCACAGGATCAGGAATTGACATTCAACATCCAGAATAACAGCTCTTACGGCGTGCCAAACGGAACGACGCAGGAACTGAGCATCTTCGCGGGCGGCGGGGATTACTACCTTACACCCACAGAGTCCGGGAGCACGACCTACGACGCCGTATACACAGACCACAGGGACGACCCCGATGTAGGCGGCGCTTGGCTGGCCTACCTGAACGGCCTGGAGAAAGCCCATATCTGGACAGACGGGTCGGATTATTTCGCAATCTTCTATACCTACAAGATCAAGGAAATCAGCGTCAAGGACAGCGGCGGGAATATCATTACCGGCTACAGCACAAGCTATGTAAATGAAAATTGTGGCGAATACCTGGAAGATGGCGGCAATGGCTGGTATATAATCGACGAAGATGGTTTTAACCCCATCACCAACACGCGAACCGGCGCGCTCAAGCTGACGAAGATCGTTCAGGACAGCGATCCCGTGGTGACGCTTCCGGGCGCGAAGTTCCAGCTGTATAAGCTGACAACGACAACGGCGGATGACGGCCAGGGCGGAACGACCACGATTCCTGTTGAAACCGCCATCGGAGCTGAGCAGGAAACGCCTGCCAACGGCGAAATCACCTTCACCAACCTGACCAACGGAAGGTACAAGATCGTTGAAACCCAGGCTCCCGCCGGGTACAACATGATGACGTCGCCGATCTTCTTTACCATCACCGCCGGTGCTGTAACGTGGACGAATGAAGCCGGTACGGCGATCTCGTATCAGGAGAAGGTGACGTACACAGCGGCGCGGGCGGCAGTTGCCGATGATCCGTCCACACCGGAGGACGAGACCAGCGAGGCCACTCCCGCCACCTTCACCGTGGGCAACACCCCCGGCGTGGAGCTGCCCGCCACCGGCGGCCCCGGCACGGCCATGTACACCGTTTCCGGCCTTGCCCTGACGCTGGGCGCGCTATGGATGCTGCTGCGCAGGAAGCGCGAACAAAACTAATTTACCCTTTACATCCCCCGCTTTGGATTCTTGTCTTCCTTCCCCGTGGAAGGAAGCGGGAACCGGAGCGGGGGCCTTGATATTTCAAAGGCAAAGCGGTATAATAAGATTACTTGGAAACGGAGCGTTCGATAGCCGTCGAGAGGCTGTGTGAATTGGAGGGAATGAAATGCCGCCAGCAATATCAATGTTTTACGGGATTATCGTGCGAATGCAGAGCGAGAAGGGCGGAAAACATCACAAACCGCATATTCATGCGATTTATGGAGATGAAGAAATCGTTGTCGCTTTGGACGGCGAAATACTTGAAGGATCATTTCCAACAAAACAGAGAAAAATGCTTGAAGGCTGGATGGCAATCCATGAGGACGAATTGAAAGCCGATTGGACAATGCTGAGCGAAGGAGAAGGATTTTTCAAGATCGAGCCTTTGAGATAACAATGTATTCGGGAGGGGTTCAACATGTTAAGGCCCACAGCCGTGAGCGTTTCGGCGGAAGGGGATTATATGCTTCGAGTCGTTTTTGACAGCGGAGAAATAAAACTGTTCGATGTGAAACCGTATATGAAGGGCGCATGGTATGGTCAGTTGTTGGATGAGAACTATTTCCGCCGTGTGAAAACCGATGGCTTCACCGTTGTTTGGCCGGACGGACAGGATTTGTGCCCCGATGAATTGTATGAATTGAGCATACCGGCGTAACAGAAAAGCAGGTCAGCAATGGCCTGCTCTTTTTATACGACATATATTCAATTTCCCGGCTTGTTTTTCCTTTTGCCGTGATGTATACTGTGCGGGCTGGCTTTTCGTCAGTTGAAAGGAAGAAGGAAAATGAAGAAAGCGCTGCTGTTTCTGAAAAAAGAACCCATGCTGACCGTGTCGGTTTTAGCGGCAATCGTCGCCATGGTGATCACGCCGCCCACGGAAAAGCTGCTCCAGGATATCGACTGGCGCACCTTAGGCACGCTGCTCATGATGCTGTGCGTGCTGGAGGGGTTCAAGAAGGAAAACGTGCTGAAACCGGTGGTGGGCCTGGCGTCGCGCTTAAAGCATATGACGGCGCTTTCGCTTTTTCTGGTGTTCGGCGTGTTTTTCACGTCCATGTTCGTCACCAACGACGTATCGCTGATCATTTTCGTTCCGCTGACGATCCTGCTTTTTCGGAACGGCGGAAAGGAGCATTACATTCTGCCGGTCATCACCCTGGAAAACATCGCGGCCATTCGCGGCTCCATGCTCATGCCCTTCGGCAGCCCCCAGAATCTGTTTCTGTACGGGCAGGCGAACGTCACCGCCTGGCATTTCATGCTGCATATGCTGCCGCTGAGCGCCCTGTCCGGGCTGCTGCTGGTGGGCTTCGTGTTCTTCCTGTACCGCAAAAACCCCCGGGAAGAAATCACCGCGGCGGGGAAGGGCGCGCCCTGGCAGGACGCGGGCAAGGTGCGCCGCGTTGGGTATTTGGTGCTGTTCGCGGTGATTATCGCGGTGATCGTCACCCGCACCGCCCTGTGGCCCTACGCGGTGCTGCTGGTGCTGGGCGTGATCGCCGTTCTGGATCGCAAGCTGCTTTTGCAGGTGGACTATGTGCTGCTGGTCACGTTCCTTTGCTTCTTCATTTTCTCCTCGTCCATCGCGGGGAATGAGCATATTGCCGGGATACTCAAGCAGGCGGTGGCCGGGAACGAATACTGGTGGGCCATCGGCCTGAGCCAGATCATTTCCAACGTGCCCGCCACCATCGTGCTGTACCCGTTTACGGAAAACTTCGCCGGGCTGATCTACGGCGCGGACACGGCGGGCCTCTGTTCGCTGATCGGTTCCCTGGCCTCGGTGATCAACTATCGCATCTATGTGCGCGAATACCCGAAAAACGGCGGCAAATTCATCAAGGTGTTCACCCTCATCAGCTGGGCGTTTTTCCTGATCGTGGTCATGGCGGGGTATTTCCTGAGCCGGTGGAAGTTCTCCTGACGGAAAAATCACGGCCTCCCTTGCCGGGGGGCCGTATTATAATAGGAAGAAACGTGCTTACAGAACCACCTGATCCCGTCCGTTCATTTTGCCGCGGTACAGCTTTTGATCCGCCTGCTCCAGGATGGCGGCCGTGGGGGAGCGGAAATCGTTTTCCGCCACGCCGATGGTGATGGTGATGGAAAATTTGGCCCCCTCATATTCCAGCGCCAGATTTTTCACGGCCTGCTGCACGCTGAACATGACCACGCCCGCCTCGTCCAAGTTTTTGCCGAGCAGATAGAAGCAGAATTCTTCTCCGCCC
Organism: Clostridia bacterium; assembly: GCA_017443295.1. GTDB lineage: Bacteria > Bacillota > Clostridia > Christensenellales > Aristaeellaceae > RUG563. The sequence goes on along the minus strand of JAFSNT010000054.1, from coordinate 16,765 downwards.
CACCGGCACACGCTGTAACGGTCCGGCGCGCAGGCCAGGAACAGGTTGGCCAGCTCCTTTAAGGTATAGTCGCCGCAGTTGTGGCCGTAGGTGTCGTTTACGTTTTTGAAGAAATCGATATCGGCGATGGCGATGCTGTAAATATCGTTGGGGGCGTTCTCCAGCGCTTGCAGCATGGAGCGGCGGTTGGGCAGGCCGGTGAGGGGGTCGGTATCCGCTTCCTTGCTCAGCTTCTGGTTGTCGATGCGCAGCTGCCGTTCCGTGGCCTGCAGGTTGCTGCTGAAATGGACGAAGCTCACCGCCAGCACCACGAATGTGTACAGGCTGGTGATGGTCTGCACCACGATCAGCGAACGGGAACCCAGCAGAATGGCGGGGGCGTGATCTATGGTGTAGGCAAACAGCCCCATGCGCAGGCCGAGCAGGAAAAGGAAGGCAGCGATCTTCTTCCACGGTCTGTCGTAGATATTGAAAAAGCAGAACATCAGCACGGGGATCAGCAAATGCTGCCCGCCGCAGGTCCAGCCGAAGGTGACGATATGCCAGCAGCAGAAGAAAACCAGCGTGGCCTCGTGGGCGTAAATGCTCACCAGCGCGTTCACCCGCCCGTTGGCCCAGATGCTCGCCAGCACGATGGCCAGCATCACCAGGGGATATGCCAGCCATTGATCCGCCGTCCAGCCCACCAGAAAAAAGGTCGCGGCAAAAAAGCCCGACAGCAGCACCTCGCTTACCACGAGGGCGTGCTTGTAATAGGCGGGCATGTCCTTTCCGGCCTTGGGCACGTGCTGGTTCAGAAATCTCATCATCACAGGCGTCGGTTTCCTTCAAAAAGCAGATTGATAAATCACGTTTATTATACCATGATTCGCATGATCGAGCAACAGAAAACTTGATATTCGGGCCGGAAAGCGATATAATTGAACGAGAGTCTGCGGAAGGCTCGCCGAAACCGCCAGAGGATGAAAAAATGAGCGCTTTGATGCAAACTTTGAAGGACAGGCTGAAAAAACGGAAGGAAGCTTATCTTTCCGATCCCCTGTTCCACCAGAATGAAATTCAGGCCAACCGCATGATGGGGATCGTGCTGTTCAACAGCGGCATCATCCTGATCGCCATTTGGCTCGCCGCCAAAACGGGCGTTTTCGAGCTGGCGAAGGATTTGATGGACGCCGCCGTGCTTCAGGGCCTGGTGGAAATCGCGCTGCTGTGCGTGGTTTCCTGGCGCGTGAAGCAGGACGCCTGGTGGCTGAAAAACCTGCTGCTGCTGGGCAGCGCCATCGTGTACGCCCGCATGGATATGATCTTCACCCACAAGGCGGCGCTGCTGATGGTGATTCCGGTGGTCTGCTCCTGCCGGTATTATTCCCGGCGGCTGACCATCGGCATGTCGCTTCTGACCACGGTGCTGTTCGCCTTTTCGGCGGCATACGGGGCCAACAACGGCTTGCTGAACCTGAACGACCTGACCCTGCCCATCGGCACCACAATGACCACCACCGGCACATACATCGACAGCGCCGTGGAGCAGGTGGGCTTCGATCCCGCCCTGCTCACCCGCAACGTGATGCTGTATTCCTACCTGCCCAAATGGCTGGTTTTCTCCGTGGTATCGGTGATCAGCGCGAAAATCGCCCGGCGGGGCAGGGAAATGGTGCTGGAGCAGAAGGGCATGGCGCAGAAGCAGGCCCGCATCGAAACGGAGCTGGATTTGGCCACCCGCATCCAGTCGGCCATGCTGCCCAGCCTTTTCCCGCCCTTCCCGGATCGGGTGGAAATGGATATTTACGCCTCCATGGCTCCGGCCAAGGAGGTGGGCGGCGATTTTTACGATTTTTACATGCTGGACGAAAATCGCTTAGGCCTCGTGATGGCGGACGTTTCCGGCAAGGGCGTGCCCGCCGCGCTGTTCATGATGGCCAGCAAGATTCTGGTGAAGAATTACGCCATGGCGGGCCTGAACCCGGGCCAGATCTTGGAAAAGGCCAACAATCAGATCTGCGCCAACAACCCGGAGCAGATGTTCGTGACCATGTGGTTAGGCATTTTGGACCTGAACACCGGCAGGCTCACCGCCGCCAACGCGGGCCACGAATACCCGGCGATCCGGCGGCCCGGCGGCGTATTTGCGCTGTATAAGGATAAACACAGCTTCGCCGTGGGCGGCATGGAGGGCATGCGCTACAAGGAATATGAATTGCAGCTGGAGCCGGGCAGCAGGCTGTTTTTGTACACCGACGGGGTGCCCGAGGCCACCGACGCCCAGGGCCGGATGTTTGGCGCCGAACGGATGCTGGACGCCCTGAACGCCCAGCCCGACGCGCCCCTGGTGGCGATCCTGCATAACGTGCGCCAGGCGGTGGACGGCTTCGTGGGCGACGCCGAGCAGTTCGACGATTTGACCATGATGTGCGTCACGTACCGGGGGAAAAAGGAAAGCTGAGAAACGAAGGAAGGCGGAAAAATGGGAAACGCCATTCATATAGAGCTGAACGTGCTGTTTTTTGTGATCCTGGTCAGGATCGTATACCAAAGCGCCAAGAACGAAAACCAGCAGATGCGCCGGGTGCTGTTCCGCTACACGGCTTACGGCATCATGTCCAGCCTGCTCATGGACGCGGCGTGGATTTTGATCGACGGCCGGCAGTTCCCGGGGGCGGTCGCGCTGAACCAGCTGGTGAACGCGCTGTTTTTGGCCTCCGGCATCGTGATCGGGTGCCTGTGGTATCTGTATGTGCTGGAAACGCTGGGCTACCGCATCACGCAAAAGATGGGGCTTTTGGTCATGTCTCCCGGCATCGTGTTCACCGTGCTGAACCTGCTGTCCATCAAAACGGGCTGGATTTTCTACGTCACGGAAGATAACGTGTATGTGCGCGGCCCCCTGTTCGGGCTGCAAACGGCGGCGGCTCTGGCCGTGCTGTTTTCGTCGCTGATCCATTGCCTGATCCGCCTGATCAACGGCAGAAAAACCGTTCCCCGGCGGGTGGTGTGGGAGCTGGTGGGCTTTTACGTCATCCCCGTGGTGGGCACGCTGGTATCCATGCCGATCACGGGCATGCCGGGCACCTGGACCTGCGCCGCCGTGTCCATCATCCTCATGTATATCGAAGCTCAGGATCAGGAGATCGTTCGCGATACGCTCACCGGCCTGAACAACCGCAAAATGCTGCCCGCCGCCTTCGAGGATTACGCCCGGCAGACCGGCCCCGACGCCGTTCTGTACCTGTATATGGTGGATTTGGACGATTTCAAGGCCATCAACGATACGTATGGCCATCTGGCGGGAGACGAGGCGCTGCAGGCGGCGGCTAAGGTATTCGCACAATCGGTGGACGGCAAGCGCGCCATGGTGGCGCGGGTGGGCGGCGACGAGTTCGTGATCCTGGTGCTGCTGCCCGGCGAAAACGAGGCGATGGAATTCAAGCGCGCCTTGCAGGAAAGCATGGAACGCTATAACGCCGAACATCCCCGGCCCTACCGCCTGTGCGTCAGCGTGGGCTACCGCTCTTACGCCCGGGGCGAAACCCTGGACAATTTTATGAACCGGGCGGACGAAATGCTGTACGAGGAAAAGCGGCGGAAAAAGGTGGGCAGATAAAAAAGGCGCGCGGAGGGCGATTCGCCGCCCGCGCGCGTTTGGGAGTCGGTCAAACAAATATCAGAAAAAACGGATGGCGCGCGCCACCCGTTTTTTCCGTGAATCAAACAGTTAATCGTAGAAGGATAACACGTCGAGATCCGTCTTTTTGCAATTGGGGCATTGCTCCGGTTTTTCGGGGGACTGCCACCTGTGCCCGCAGTTCCTGCAAATCACGTCGTACCCCGTCAGGATATCAACACCCACGCCGCCGGTCACTTTTTCCGACTGTTCGTCCGCCAGCTTTTGAACGCTACCCAGTCCCTTTTTTTCTTCCATGGGCTTTTCCTCCTTTGAACAAATGGTGAGATGAAGTGTGAAAGTATAAACCGACTCGTTCCCGTTTCCATTATACTATCCCCAACGGAAAAAAACAAGGTTTCCGCTGGCAGAGTATACAAAATGAAAGAAAAGTGATAAAATAAAAGCGTCAGGCAGAGTACAAATGCCCCCGTGACGGCTCCGGAGGAAAGCGCACATGATTTTTTTGCAGTATTTTTTATCCAATCTGATCCTTCTCCCCACCGCGCTGATGTGCCTGCTGCCCATGAAAAACCAGCTGCGGGGCGGGCTGCGCAGAACGCTGCTGGTGGGCGGGGCGCTGATCACCGCGCTGGCCGCCGTTACGGCGTGGGCGGAAACGGCCTACGATCTGGGCGGAAACGCGCTGCTCGCGCCGGTGCTGGTGATTTGCTTCCTATTATATAGGCGGAGCGTGCGCGCGCCGGTGAGCAAGCTGATCGCCGTGTTTTCTTTTGCCGTGTCGCTGCTGTCCATCCTGTCCAACCTGTCCACATGCACGGACGCGCTGCTGGGCTTAACGTACAGCAAGGAAACGGATCTGCTGTATTCCGCCGCCATTTATACGGGCTTAGGGTGCGCTTTCGTGCTGCCGCTGACCGGGGTGTTCGCCAAATACGGCAGCCGCGTGGCGGATCACGCGGTGCCGCCCAGGGTATGGATCACGATCACGCTGCTGTTCTCGGCGGTTTTCGGAATGAACATGTACCTGCGCACGGTGCAGGAGGCCATGTTCGATAACCGCGTCGTGACGCTGTGGCTGCTGGCGGTGTTCTGCATCATGCTGGTGCTTTGGAGCCTGCTGCTGGCGTCGGTTTACGTCACCATCTGGGATATGAAGACCGCGGCCGAGGAACGGGAGCGGGGCCGCCTGTTTGAAATGCAGGCGTATCAATACAATTCCCAGCAGAACTATATCAAAACCTCGGAGCGCACCCGGCACGATTTCCGCCACAGTATCAACATGCTCTGCGGGCTGTACGAGGCCGGGGACTATGACGCCCTGGGCCAGTACTTGCGCCAATACGCGGCGGAGCTGCCCGTGAAGGAAATCACCGTTTATACGGACAACACGGTGCTGAACGCTCAATTGAACTACTTCGCCCACGTGTCCCGGCTGAACGGGATCGATTTTCAGGTGAGCGTGAAGCTGCCCAGCGCGCTGCCGCTGAGCGACGTGGAGCTGTGCGGCATGGTGGGAAACATCTTAGAAAACGCGGTGATCGCCTGCAAGCGGGCGGAGGAAAAGCGCATCCGGCTCACCATCCTGGCGGAGGGCGGCGCGCAGCTGTACATCGTGGCCACCAACACCTTCGACGGGTACGTGCGCAGGAAAAACGGCGTGTATCTTTCCACCAACCGCAATGGCAGCGGCGTGGGCCTGGCCTCCATCGCCGCCACGGCGGAAAAATACGGCGGCGTGGCCCAGTTTTATCATGAGGGAAAGGAATTCTTTTCCAATATCGCCATTCCGCTGCCGGAGCAGGGCAAGGAGGAAAGCCTATGAGGATCGCCGCTGTGGACGACAGCGCCGCCGAGCGCGGCTGGCTGCTGTCGGCGCTGAAGGAATACGCCGCCATGCACGGGCTGGAACTGGAGACGGACGCGTTTTCCAGCGGAGAGGCGCTTTTGGCCGCCTTTCATCCCCTGGCGTTTTCCGTGATTTTTCTGGATATTTATATGGACGGCATGACCGGCGTTGAAACCGCGCGGAGGATCCGGGAGCGGGACGACGCCGTGCCCATCGTGTTTCTGACCACCAGCGAGGATCACCGGCCCGAAGCCTTTTCCGTGTTCGCCACCGATTATCTCATCAAGCCCTGCGCCCCGGAGGCGGTGTTCCGCGCCATGGATCACATCCTGCGCCTGCGCACCGACCGGGAACCCCGGCTTTCCTTCTCCTTCGACCGCCAGGATCACAGCCTGCGCCTTTCGGATATCGCCTCCCTGGAGGCGGACGGGAATTATCTGGTCATTACGGATCAGAAGGGCAGGCGCTACCGCACCCGCATGACCCTGCGGGAGGCGGAAAGCCGCCTGGATAACCGGTTCCTGCGGATCATCAAGGGCGTGGTGGTCAATATGGATCACGTGGTGCAGATGACCGAAGCGGTGTGTACCATGAGCGCGGGCGGAACGCTGCCCATGCACAGCCGCAACGGCAGGGACGTGCGGCAGAAATGGCTGAATTATAAGTTCGCCCGGATTCGCCAGGGATAAAACCCCGGCGATTTTTTTCTTTTTGATGTAGATTCCATAAAGAATTTGGCGCGGAAATGTAAACGATTTTCGCAGGTTGTCACTTCTGTTTGTCATTTTATCACAAAAGGGTTGTTTTTTTCCGGGGGGGGAGGGTATAATAATGCTGGAATGGTGAAGGTATGTCTTTTTACGTACCAATTTTCTGGAAATCACGGAGGGCCATGGCCTGCATGAAGAAGAAGACGCGCCGCCTGTTCCTGCGAATCATCGCCATTCTCGTGGTGGTTTCTATGATTCCGGGGATCGTGGTGTTTCAGCAGACGGGTATCAGCCTGGACGCTACCCTGGCGGCGAACCGCGGCGTGCGCTTGGCCGCCCGGCAGCTTTTGCAAAACGATCCTTACGCCAACCGTTCCCGGATCGAGCGGATGAGCGATTTTGCCAAAAGTCTGCTGCTGGGAACGCGGAGCTACGAGGATTACGAGCTGGCCATCGAAATCGCCATCGCTCAGGCCCGCTACGACGAGGCCCTGGCTTTCCAGGAAAAGGCCCTGGAAATCTTTGAGGGCAGCGAGGAAGAAGCCGCTGAACAGTACCTGCGCATGGGCTATCTGTGCGTGCTGCTGGGCGAATACGAAAAGGCCCAGAACTGGCTGACCCTGGGCATCGCGGTGACGCCCTACGTGGAAGCGGTGCTGACCCGCGCGCAGGTTCGCCTGAACTTAGGCGATACCGAGGGCGCGGTGAAGGACGTGGACGCCTGCTATGAGGCCGTGGGCGATTCCGTGGCGCTGCTCCCGGAGCTGGTGAACGTCTACGAAGCCGCCGGCGCATACGAAACCGCGGCGGGGCTGTGGACGCGGGTGCTGGAAAACGGGGGCGATACGGCTTACCTGCTGGATCGGGCCTACTGCTATGTGGAGCTTGGGCGCCTGGAGGAAGCGGAGGCGGACGCCGCCCGTTACCTGGAAGGACACCAGGAAAACCGCGCCATCGCGCAGACCCTGCTGGGCATGGGCTTCCTGCGGGCGGGGGATTACGGCCGGGCCAACCGGTATTTCGCCCTGGCCATCAGCGGCGAAAATTCCGATCCCGCCTCCCTGTACTACTACGTGGTGCTCTGTGCCCACCTGACGGCGGATCACGCCCGGGCCTGCGAATACGGCGAAAAGCTGATCGAGCGGGTGCGGCGGGGCGAAGACCCCGGGGCCGCACAGCTCAGCGTGGAGGACGTGACGGGCAAGGTGCGGGTGGAGCTCAAGCCGGTGGATTACGCGCAGCTCTGCCAGCTGACCGGGGCCTCCCACATGATGCTGGGCAACTATGCCCGGGCGGCGGAGGTGCTGACCCTCTCCCTGGAAGCGAAAGAAGACAGCTATGTTCGCTATCTCCGGGGCGCGAGCCTGCTGGCGGAGAAGCGGTTCGGCGAAGCGCTGGAGGATTTCACCGCGGCGGAGCAGGCCGGGGCGGAGCGGGAAAAGAGCCGTTACAGCGCCGGGGTGTGCCATATGGCCCTGGGCGAAACGGAAAAAGCCCTTTCGGACTTTGACTGGGTAACGCAAAACGGCCAGGACGCATCCCTGCGTGAGGAGGCCGCGCTCCAGACGCGGCGTCTGCGGGGCGAAGAACAGAACGAGGAAAGGTAATCAACGGGGCCTGTCCGGTTCCGTATATAATAGGAGGAAACACACATGAAAAATCGGGTATTAAAGCTCACGGTTCTGCTGGCGCTGGCGCTGACGCTGATTGCGTCGTCCGCCGCGTTCGCGGAGTATGATTCCAAAAAGCTGGATACCAACTACGCCCTCGCCCTCGCCTATATCGGCCGGGAAGACTATGACAAAGCCATGACCTATCTGGACGCCTGCCTGCAAGACTGCGACGAAAACTCCGCGCCGGAGGTTTACGCGGACGTGCATCTGAAAATCGCCTGCGTGTACACCATCCGTCAGGATTACGAAAAAGCGCTGACCGAGCTGGACGAAGCCATCCGCGTCAAGCCCGACCTGAGCGAGGCTTTTCTGGTGAAGACCCAGGTGCATTCCGACCTGGGCGAGTACGAGAGCGCCGCGGCTGCCCTGCAGCAGTATATCGACCTGACGGGCGATAAGTCCCTGTACGAGGTGAAGGCCGAAATCTACAGCGCCGTGGGCAACGTGGACAAGGCGCTGGAAAGCTACAAGCTCTTCGCCCAGAACAGCAGCGAAAACGATCTGGAAGCCGCTTACAAAACCGCCATCTACGATATGGATAAGGGCCTGTACGAGAACGCCGTCAAGGAGTTCGCGGCCTGCCTGAAGGATAAGACCTACGGCCCCTCCTCCATCTACAACACCGGCGTTTGCTACATGCGCCTGGAGGACTATGAAAAGGCCCTGGAATTCCTCACCCAGGTGACGGATCAGGACTTCGACGGCGTGAAGTACAACATCGGCGTGTGCAGCATGCTGCTGGACAAGATCGAGGACGCCATCGCCGCCTTCACCGCTTCCTATGATAAGGAATCCTATCAGGCGGACGCGCTGTACAACCGGGCCGTCTGCTATGTGAGCCAGGAAGACTTCGCCAACGCTATCACCGACTTCACCGCGTACCTGGATACCATGAAAGCCCAGAAGGTGGACGCCCTGAACGCCGAAGCGCAGAAGACCGCCGAAGCCGAGGGCAAGAAGGCCGTGACCGTGAAGGCCGAGGACGTGGAAGCCGTGGTGGATCTGGCCACCTACTACCGCGGGGTCTGCTACCTGTCCATCAGCGATAACGCCGACGCCATCGCCGATTTCACCGCCTGCATCAACAGCGGGCTGGCCGTGACCGACAGCCAGTTCAACCGGGGCCTCGCCGCCCTCCAGGCCGGGGACGCCGAAATGGCCAAGGCGGACTTCACCGAATGCGTGAACAGCGAATACAATAAGGAAGCGTCCATGTTCTACCGCTCCTTCGCCCTGCTGGGCCTGGGCGACACCCAGGGCGCTCTCGACGATCTGACCGCCTGCATCGAAGCGGGCTACGACCTGGGCCAGTCCTACTACCAGCGCGCGCAGGTTTACATGGTGCTGGGCGAAGAGGACAAATACGTGGAGGATCTGGAAAACTCCCTGAATTATTAAGAGACCCTGTATCGAAACAACAGCTTTTTAAACAACGGGCGCTTCCGAAGCTGCCGGGGATGAACCGGCAGCTTCGGGAACCCTGTAAAAGGATAAAACTGATAATCTCCACGCGGGCCATCTATTGAACCATGAACCGCCGTCAGGCGATCCAGGGACAGGAGGAAAAAAATATGAAACGGATCAGCAATCATAAGAAAAACGGGAGAATGGTGGAAAAGCGGCTGGCAGTTGTCGTGCTGCTTTTGGCGCTGTGGTTTATGGCGTTTACCATATTGCCGGGAAGCTTGCGGAGCTACGCTGGTTCGTTTTCCGCATACGCTGAAACCCTGGAGGGCGGCGGCGAAAGCGGCCCCGCTATGACCGGATCCGGCGAAGGCGGCTCCGGGGAGAGCGGTTCCGGCGAGAACCAGCAACCTGGCGAGAACCAGCAACCTGGCGAGAACCAGCAACCTGGCGAGAACCAGCAACCTGGCGAGAACCAGCAACCTGGCGAGAACCAGGAACCCGGTGAAAACCAGGAGCCTGGCGAGAACCAGGAACCCGGTGAGAACCAGGAACCCGGGGATAACCAGAACGACGGGGAAGGCGGAGAAGCCGGACCCCTTGTTCAGGGCACCATGAATACCCGTGGAATCGGAGACAACAACGAGAACAATAACGAAAACAACAACGAGAACAATAACGAGAACAATAACGAGAACAATAACGAAAATAATAACGAAAATAACAACGAGAATAATAACGAGAACAATAACGACAATAACAACGAGAACGACGGCGGCGAAAACAACGACGATAACGACGACAACAAGGACGGCGACGACGGCGACGACGGCGACGGCAAAGATGATGATGACGGCGACGAAAACGGCGACGGCGACGACGGCGAAGACGACAAAGATGACGACGACGAAGAAGACGAAGACGATGTAGAGGAAGAAGAGGACGCGCCGGAAGGCGAAGCGTACCTCCTGGATGAAAACGGCGAGAAGGACGAGGAAAATACCTTTACCAACGATCCGCCTTCCGACGATGAAGAGAACCCCGCGCAGAACGCGATCCAGAAAGCCGTAGACGCGGCGCTGCAGACGATCGAGGAAAACACCCTGGAGCTGACCATTCAGGTGGAAGCGGGCGAATACAACGGGGATATTATCATCAAGCTGCCCGACGCGGGCCCCCTGGGCGGCGAGAATGAGGAAGCGGGCGAAGATACGCCTGCCTTGAATAAAGACTTTGTGCTGAAAATCGTGTCCGCGAGCGCCACCAAGGACGAAAACGGCAACTATCAGGCCACCGCGGACGGCTCCGCGAAGGTGAACGGCAACATTATTTCCGAGGGCATCAACCTGCTGCTGGCCGGTCTCTATCAGGCCATGGAAAAGCGCATCGAGATCCGCGACGCTACCCTGACCGTGATCGGCACCACAGAGGATGATACGGTCAACGTTGTGGCCCAGGAGGGGTCCGGGGACATCACCATTGACACCGGGGAGGGCAGCGATACCGTTTCCGTTGAGGCCGGAGGTGAGGGAGATATCACCATCCTGACCGGCGAGGGCAGCGACACCGTTACCCTGACGGCGCCTGAAAACGAAGACGAAGGCGAAGACGGCGGGGACGAAGACGGCGGTGAAGAGGAAGCCGGCGGTGAAGAGGAAGACGGCGGCGAAGCAAGCGAACCGGCCGCCATCAGCGTGGACACCGGCGCGGGCGACGACCGCGTGAACGTGAATATTGATCTCGGCGGCGATAAGTACAATGAAGTGAACATCGCCGACGAGGATACCGTGCGCGTCCATTTCGGCGGCAAGCTGGCGGAGGATGAAGAAGAACCCATCACGGTCAGCGAAGACGGCAAGACGCTCACCTTCATCAATGAGGAAGGCGGCGCCCTTCGCGTCAACATGGAACGCATCCTGGCCCGCAAACTCAGCGACAGCCTGGAAAATAAGCCGGAGGTCGAAATTGACCTGGAAGATCAGGATGATAACAGACTGCGTTTCAGCGACGACCATACCGTAGTCTGGTTTGACGCCGACGGCGCTTTTACCAACTATATTCTGAAAAATTCTCTTAAGGATATTCACAGCTTCGTTCTCCATATCGCCGGGGACGGGCTGCTGAATCAGCTGATCATCGACGGCGAGGACGCCGCCGACGACGATGGCCGCGTGGTGGTCAGGGACGTGCTGGCCGAAAAGGTGAACCTGATCATCAAGGGCGAAAAGATCGACCTGCTGGGCACCCTGGTGGCCGACAACATCGAAATCATCGCCGAAGCGGAAAGCGTACACGCGGAAGAGGAAGAGGGCCAGAGCAAGCTCGATAAGATCGAAAGCACCTACGAGTCCATGAAGGCCGACCTGTTCAACGTGACCCATAAGGTCGAAATCAACGTGGGCGACGAAGCCAAAATCTACGCTTACGGCGACGTGGCCCTGGAAGCGAATGTGGACCAGTCCGGCGCGATGCTGGATCTCAGTCTGTTCACCGACGTGCTGAATCTGGTCAACGTGAAGGTTGGCAGCGCCAAGGTCAACGTGAAGGGCGAAATTCACGCCGGTACCAGCGGCGAAATCGTATATGATGAAGGAACCAATACCTTCACTTTTGTGGAAGACCAGCAGAAGGACGTTACCTCCGCCGGTTCCATTCGCATTTCCACCAAAGTGAATACCGAGGTGGAAGCGGGCAGCAGCAACGGCTATCTTTCCTCCCTGGCCGTGGCTGTGGCTGTGATCAATTCCGAAATCAACATCTCCGGCGCGGTGCTGGAAGCGGCGGACAATATCGTGGCCCAGGCCAAGGGCGCCGTGAAGGTGCAGGCCCAGGCGGCGGCGGCTGACCTGCCCGTTTCCGTGGGCGTGGTGGCCGTCGTGTCCGACGTGCACGCCGACGCCATCGCTTCCTCTCTCACGGCGGGCGGCAGTATCACCATCAACGCCGAGGGCGAAGTGGAAATCAAAAACAAGGCCGTTCGGGACAGCGGCGACGAGGACGACGACGATGACGGCGGCGACGACAAGGACGACGGCGATCATGGCGACGATAACGACGGCGGCGACGGCGGCGATAAGGACGACGGAGACGATGACGACGACGACGGAGGAAGCAAATCCGGCGGATTCTTCGTTGTCACCGTCCTCAATCAGGACGTGCGCGCCCGCGTGGCGGGCGGCTCCACGCTTGTGGCGGGCGGCGACGTGACCGTTCATTCCACGGCCAACGCCGACGTAAAGAGCCGGGCGGTTTCCGCCGCGGACGAGGATGAAGACGACGGCGGCGACAACGAAGAAGACGGGGAAGACGGCGAAGGCGAAGAAGAAGACGCGCCCAAGTCCGTGGGCAGCGTGAAGGATTTCGCCCGTCAGATTCTGGAAATCGTGGTGGAGGAGATCGACCTGGGCGCGGTGGCCGATAAGCTGCTGGCCGGCCTCAAATCCGCCGACTATACCGTGAAATCCGCCCCCACCAACGATGAATCCAAGGGCCAGATTTCTCTTTCCCGCTCCTCCGCCAACAAGGGCGGGGAAGTGGTTGTGACCGCCCAGCCCAAAGAAGGCTATGTGCTGGACAGCATCACCCTGCGCTATCTGGAACCCGGCAAGGATCACTATACCACCAAGACCCTGGACCTCACGGACAAGGAAGTGCATCCCGAGGTAGGCCACGATTACTATTTCGATATGCCCGCCTCCGATACCGCCGTGCTGGTCACGTTCAGGGAAAAGACGGCCTCCGACACGGAAGAAGTGACGGGGGACGATTTGGCGAGCCTTTTTGGCGATCCTGACGACGAAGGCAAGGATGCCTCCGATGTGGCGGACGTGGGCAACGTGTTTGATCAGGCCACGTCCGGCGCGGCCCAGGAAGCTTCCACCGCCAATGGCATCCTGATCAAGGACAGCGAGGCCGCCAACGCCATCGAGCTTAAATACGAAGGCAACGACGAGGAAAAGGGTTCTCTGCTGGCAGCGGAGGACGTGAAGAAGGCTGCCCCCGGCGATAAGATCCAGATCGTGGTGAACCCCGCGGCGGATCACAACATGAAGAAGGATAGCCTGTACATGGGCTATAAGACCGCTGACGGCGTGGGTAGGATGAAGGTGTCCGCCGATTCCGACGGCAACTACGTGGTCACCATTCCGAAAAACGCCACAGAAGTAACCTTCGGCTGCGAATGGGAAGCGAAAGAAGAAGAGGAAGAAGAAGAATCCAGCAACGCGGCGGCCCAGATCACGGGCGCGCTGGCGGTTGCTGTGGTTCTGAACAACAATAAAGCCGAAATCGACGGCAGCGTCATTGAAGCGGGCGGCAAGCTGGACGTGGCCGCCAACGCCAGCACCGTGGTGGTGAGCACCGCTGACGGCGCGGGCACGGAAGAAGAAGACGAAGAGAAAAAAGATGACAAAGAGGACGAAAAGGAAGACGACGCGGAAGCCGAAGTCGAATACCAGAACGGCGGCAAGTACGCCGTGCGGGTGGCCGAAACCGAGGGCGGCAAAGTGCTGCAGCCCGAAATTTCCCAGGACCGCCGGAAGATTACCTTCACCGTGACGCCCGACGAAGGCAAGCAGGTGGATAAGATCGTGGTGAGCTGGGTCACGGCCCGGGGCACCAAGAAGACCAAGGAACTGGAGCTGGCGGACGGCACGGACAACGTGTTTGTGCTGACCGTCGAGGACGATCCCGCGACCTCTGAGGATGAGCGCGATTTCATCGCCAAGGACGGTTCCACCGTCACCGTGTCCGTCACCTTTGAGGACGACCTGCTCAATCAGGCCGGTCAGCTCATCGGCATGGATGAACCCCAGGGTGAATCCACGAAGCAGGACGCTTTCTATGTGGAAGGCTTTAGCAACACCGTGGGCGTGGTGAAAGGCGAAGGCGGCAGCGTGGAGCAGAAGAGCCGCAACGACGAAACCGGCAGCAGCAAATTCGCCTTTGAAATCAAGAACGATACGGGCTACAAAGCGCCCGAGGTCAGCTATACCTATTATAAGGAAGGCGACGAGGACGGCAAGCCCACCGGAAAGGGCACCATCGAAGCGGCGACGGGGAACACCTACGTGCTGGATATCTCCACCCTGGAGGACATCAAGCCCGGCACCGCCGTGGAAATCAAGGCTGAATTCGCCGAGGACAGCCGCGAAATCTCCCTGGGCGGCGGCGACGAGGATCACTATACCCTGACAGCCGATAACGAAAAGGCCAAGGTGGGCGACGAAATCACCATCAAGGGCGAGGCAGCCTCCGGCTACAACTTGGGCGACAAGATCACCTATACCTATACCGACAAGGACGGAAAGACCAAGACCGGCGAGCTGACGGCGGGCGAGAACGGCGACTTTACCTTTGAAATGCCCGCGGACGTTTCCGAGGAGGATGGCAAGAACACCGTTTCCTTCTCCGCGTCTCCTGCTGAAAAAGAGGTGCCCCTCACCGTCAGCGTGGAAAACGCCTCCGAGCAGGTGACGGTGGACGTGGAAACCGCGCCCCGGGTGGACAACGGCGACGCCGTTTCCCTTACCGTAAAAGACGACGAATATTATGTGAAGGAAGTCAAGGCCACCGCGCACAACGCCCTGTCTCTCTTCGAGAGTGATATGCCCGAGATCACCGTGACCCAGAACGAGGACGGCACCTACACCCTGAAAGCCGAGGGCGTGGATAACCTGCAGGATAACTGCGCCTCCGTGGAGCTGGAAATCACGGTGGCCCTCAAGCCTGTGGAAGTCAAGGCGGCGGACGCCGAGAACGGCCAGATCAAAGTAGAAGAAAAGCGCGTCATGAACGGCGAAAAGACCGTTCTCCACGCCGAGCTGGAAGGCGACGACGGCTACCGGGCCGACCGGGATACCGTCAAGGCCGTCATCAAGGACGGCACCAGCGAAACCATCGTCCAGGGCAAGCGCCAGAAGGACGGCACCTATACCTTTGAAATCCCGGATTCCGTTTCGGAAAACGCTTCCATTGAAATCCAGGCCGAATTTGAGAGGGGCAAGGACGATCCCGACCTGCCCAGCGCCAGCATCGGCGTTGCCGTGGCCATCAACGTGGTGCAGAGCCGCAACAGCGCCATTATCAAGGGCGGCAGCGACATCACGGCGGAGGAAGGCCTTTCCCTGAACGCCGAAACCGAAAAGGCCGATTCCACCGCCAAGGCCATCGCCGGTTATTCCGAAGGCAATATCGGCGTGGGCGGCGCCATCAGCGTCAACGTGGCCTCCGCCAAAACCAACGCGAAGATTTATAACGCGGCCAACAAAGCCACCGAAATCACCTTAGGCGGCGGCGACTTTGAAGTGACCGCCAACGCCGACGTACACTTCGGCACCAAGGGCGACGCCCAGGGCAAGGAAGCCGCCGAAGCCGTGGGCGTGGGCGCGGGCATTGCCGTGGCCGTCACCGGCGCGGACGCCACCGCCGCCGTGCAGGACGGCGTGAAATTCTCCATGGCCGACGAGGACGCGGCCCTGGACAATATCCGTTTCATCGCCAAGCAGAAGGTGAAGGACGCCATCGTCGCCAAGGCGGGCGGCGCGGGCGGCATCTCCATCATGCCTGTTCTGGCCCTGGATATCACCGGCAGCAGCGCCGTGGCGTATCTGGGCGGAATGAACGGCGACGCGCTCTCCCTGGGCAGCGAGGACGATTTGCGCGACGCGGAGGAATTGAAGACCGCCGTGATCTACGCTTCCAACGAAGCGGAGCATTCCTCCACGGCCAAGGGTTCCGCCGCCAGCGGCGACGCGGCTGTGGCGGCCGCCTTCAATATCACCATTCTGAACGACAGCGCCGAAGCAGCGCTCAAGCACAGCGTGATCGGCAACGGCATCTTTGTGGGCGCTGATTCTGTCAGCACCTTGAAGAGCGTTTCCGTGGCCGGCGCCGAGGGCGCGAGCGAGGACGACGATCAGAAGGACGAAGAAAAGGACGAAGATAAGGGCGGCGCCGACAAGCAGGCCGATAAGGCCATCGCGGGCGGCGCGGGCCTGAGCGGCGTCAACGGCAGCAAGAACGTCAGCGCCGGGAGCGTGCTGGAAAAGAACAGCGGCCGCCAGCAGGCGGAAACCAGCGAAGGCGGCGTGTCCGTGGCCGCCAGCTTTGTGCTGAATATTCAGGATAACGCCGCCAACGCCGCCATCGACGGCGACGCGGCCCTCATTGCCGTGCGCGCTCCCGGAGCCGACGGCGAGGACGTGGAGGACGGCGAAGAAATCTACCAGCAGGATATGAACGGTTCCGTTCATTCCATCGCCCGCAACCGCACGGTGGCCGAAATTCAGGCCAACGGCTCCGCCTCCAACGGCAGCGTGGGCGTGGGCGTGGCCGTAGCCATCAACATCGTGGATATCGACAATATCGCCCGCATCGGCGGACGCGTCAGCGTCAAGGCCGACGGGAATGTTGACGTGCGCGCCGAGGTGCTGGAAGGCGAGGAAGAGGAAGAAGAAGAGGGCGAGGAAGAAGAAGGCGAGGAGGACGAAGATCGTTCAGCGCCTTT
>JAFSNT010000008.1 GCA_017443295.1 Clostridia bacterium | reverse complement strand
TAACCGAGTCTGCGAAGCAGAAGATCGAAGCGATTGGCGGGAAAGTTGAGGTGAAGTAACGATGTGGGAGACCCTGCGAAATGTTTGGCGGGTTCCTGAGCTCCGGAAAAAGGTGCTCTACACGTTCTTCATGCTGCTGATCTATCGTCTGGTCAGCGTCATTCCCGCACCCGGCATCGACGTTGCTACCGTTCAGACCGCCATGGGCCAGTATGATATGCTGGGCCTGGTGAATATGATGACCGGTAACGCTTTCTCCCAGATGACCATCATGGCCATGGGTATTTCTCCCTACATCAACGCCAGCATCATTATGCAGCTGCTCACCATCGCCATCCCGGCGCTGGAGCGGCTGCAGAAGGACGGCGGCGAAGAGGGCAAGCAGAAGATCAACAAGATCACCCGCTACGTTACCGTGGGCCTGGCCGCTCTGCAGGCCGTCGGCATCATCGCCGGCCTGGGCGCGATCAAAGCCTCCTATAAGAACTTCTTCGGTTATGCCTCCATCGGCATCATCATGGCCGGCGGTACCGCCCTGGCTATGTGGATCGGTGAAAGGATCACCAAGAACGGTATCGGCAACGGCATCTCCCTGCTGATCTTTGCCGGCATCATCTCCAACCTGTTCAACGGCATCGTGTCCACCACCGCGGGCATCTTCAACGGCACCGCCACCGTGGGCAACCTGGCTGTGATCCTGCTGACCACTGTGATCATCCTGGTGGTCGTCACCTTCGTGGATATGGCGGAACGCCGCATCCCGGTCATGTACGCCAAGCGCGTGGTGGGCCGGAAGATGTACGGCGGCCAAAGCACCCATATCCCGCTGAAGCTGCTGAGCGTCGGCGTGCTGCCCCTGATCTTTGCCTACTCCTTCATGGCGTTCCCGGGCACCATTTTCGCCATGTTCGGCACCAACAGCGGCGCGTACAAGTGGTGGAGTACCTACATGAACCAGACTTCTCCCTGGTACATGATCGTGTGCGCCCTGCTGATCATCGCGTTCAGCTACTTCTACACCTCCATCACCTTCAATCCTGAGGATATCGCCAAGAATATCCAGCAGCAGGGCGGTCACATCCCCGGTATCCGTACCGGCAGCAAGACCGTGGAATTCCTCAAGCGGACTTCCAACCGCCTGACCCTGTTCGCCGCCCTGTTCCTGGCCATCCTGTCCACCATCCCCTCCGTGCTGACGGTGTGGCAGCAGGTGCAGATCCCCTTCGGCGCGTCTTCTATCCTGATCGCCGTGAGCGTGGCCATCGAAACCGTGCGCCAGGTGGAAAGCCAGCTGGTGATGCGCAACTACAAAGGTTTCCTGGGCTGATTGCAAAATCAATCCAAGGAATGTGCGGAATGTCCCCCGGAAGAAACAATTCCGTTTCTTCCGGGCCGACATTCCACTCTTGTGTCTAAGGGAAAGACTGGCATATTTTCAAAGAATAGGTCAGATTACGATCATTTGCAGTCAAAGCGCGTGTATGTTCCCGAACCTCTTCCTTATAGCTTTCTCGGAAGGGACGAACCGCGGACAACCGCCAGTGGCGGAAATTTTGTCCGCGGTGAGATCAGCCGAAACGAGCAATGTCCGCTGTGCGGACTTGCGACGATTGAGGCTGCGGCATAAGGGGGAAACCGCTCTTTGGCTACAAAGAGCGGTTTCCCCAGCAATTAAATCTCACCAAAGGAGGCGCTGATATGAACCTGATTTTCTTAGGACCTCCCGGCGCAGGCAAAGGCACCCATGCGCAGCTGCTGATGAACGAACTGGGCATTCCCCAGATTTCCACCGGCGATATGCTCCGACAGGCCATGAAAGCGGGCACCGAAATGGGGCTTGCGGCCAAGCGGTATATCGAAGCGGGCGAACTGGTGCCCGACGAAGTGGTGATCGGCATCGTGAAGGATCGCTTGCAGGCGGATGACTGCAAGAACGGCTACATCTTAGACGGGTTCCCCCGGACGGTGAAGCAGGCCGAAGCGCTGGACGGATTCGCCCACATCGACGTGGCGCTGAATATCGCCCTGGACGACGAAGTGATCGTGAAGCGCCTCAGCGGGCGGCGCGTGTGCTTAAAGTGCGGCGCGACGTACCATATCAGCACCCTGAATGGGAAGGAAGACTGCGCGGTGTGCGGCGAAAAGCTGGTGCAGCGCAAGGACGACGCCCCTGAAACGGTGCAGAACCGCCTGAGCGTGTACGCGGCGCAGACGGCTCCCCTGATCGACTACTACCAGAAGAAGGGCATTCTTCGTACTGTGGATTGTCCCCCTGCCGCTACGGTGCAGGAAAACTACGCCATGGTGCGGGAAACGCTGGGCCTGAAATGATCAGTATCAAAAACCCCATCCAACTGGCAAAGATGCGCAGCGCGGGGCACCTGCTCCATGACGTGCTGGCGGCGACGAAGGAAATCATTCGCCCGGGCATGACCACCATGGACATCAACGCCTTTGTGGAGGAACATATCCGCAAGGGCGGGGGCATCCCCACGGAGCTGGGCTACTGCGGGTATCCCGCGTCCATCTGCGCGTCCATCGACGATGAAGTGGTGCATGGCATCCCCTCGCCCCACGTGGAATTGAAGGAAGGATCCATCATTTCCATCGACGTGACGCTGGCCCTGGACGGCTGGCAGGCGGACAGCTGCTTTACCGCGCCGGTGGGCAAGATCAGCGCGGAAAAGAAGCGGCTGGTGGAAGTGACGGAAGAATGCTTCTGGTTAGGCGTGCGTCAGGCCGTCAACGGCAACCGCATCGGCGACGTGAGCGCCGCCGTGCAGAGCCACGCGGAAGCCCATGGCTACGGCGTGGTGCGGGACCTGACGGGCCACGGCATCGGCAAGGACATGCACGAGGATCCGTCCGTGCCCAACTTCGGCGCGGCGGGTCACGGCCCCCGGATCCGCCCCGGCATGACGTTCTGCGTGGAACCCATGATCGCTATGGGGCGCTGGCAGGTGCATCAGCTGAGCGACGGCTGGACCATGGTGACCAACGACCACAGCCCCGCTGCCCATTATGAGCATACGATTGCGGTCACACCCAGGGGACTTCCCGAGATTTTGACGCTTCCTGGCTTCAAATGGAAGGAGGAAGAAGCTTGAAACCATCTATTTTGCCGGGAATCGTAGTTTTTTCAAAAAAAGGGCGTGACAAAGGCAGGTACTTTGTGGTATTATATACGTTGGACGCCGAATTTGTGATGATGGGCGACGGGGAGACCCGAAAAATCGGCCATCTGAAGAAAAAAAGGCGTAAGCATCTGACGGCCTGCCCCTGG
>JAFSNT010000053.1 GCA_017443295.1 Clostridia bacterium | reverse complement strand
GTCCCTTCTCTGCCAAGCACTTCCTTGCCGCCGTGCCCGCCACCTGCAAGAAGATCGCGGTGCTGGACCGCACCAAGGAGCCCGGCTCCCTGGGCGAGCCTCTGTTTGAAGACGTGGTGGCCGTGCTGGCCGAAAACGGCCGCAAGGACATCGAAGTCGTGGGCGGCCGCTACGGTCTGGGCAGCAAGGAATTCAACCCCACCATGGTCAAGGCTGTGTATGACAACCTGGCCAAGGCGCAGCCCAAGAACCACTTCACCGTCGGCATCAACGACGACGTGACCGGCACCAGCCTCGAGCTGGGCGACCTGCTCATCGCCGCTCCCGCCGGCACCGTGTGCTGCAAGTTCTACGGCCTGGGCTCCGACGGCACCGTGGGCGCCAACAAGAACTCCATCAAGATCATCGGCGACCATACCGATAAGTATGCGCAGGCGTACTTCGCCTATGACTCCAAGAAGTCCGGCGGTCTGACGGTAAGCCATCTGCGTTTCGGCGACGTGCCCATCCGCAGCACCTACCTGATCGACGCGGCCGACTTCATCGCCTGCCACAATCCCGCCTATGTGACCATGTACGACATGGTTTCCTCCCTCAAGGACGGCGGCACCTTCCTGCTCAACTCCCAGTGGGCGCCCGAGGACATGGACGAGCATCTGCCCGCCGCCATGAAACAGCTGCTGGCCAAGAAGCACGCCAAGTTCTACACCATCAACGCCATCGAGCTGGCCGCGAAGGTGGGCATGGGCGGACGCATCAACACCATCATGCAGGCCGCGTTCTTCAAGCTGGCCAACATCATCCCCTACGAGGATGCCGACCAGTACATGAAGGCGTATGCCAAGAAGACCTACGGCAAGAAGGGCGACGCGGTTGTCCAGAAGAACTGGGACGCCATCGACATCGCTATCTCCGGCCTGAAGGAAGTCAAGGTTCCCGCTGAATGGGCCGACGCCACCACCGGCGCTGTGCCTGTGAAGGTGGAAGCCAGCGAATACTTCGACACCCTGATCCGGCCCATCCTGGCCCAGGAGGGCGACCAGCTGCCCGTCAGCGCGTTCGACCCCCGCGGCTTCGTGGAAACCGGCACCACCAAGTACGAGAAGCGCGGCATCGCCGTGAAGGTGCCCGAATGGGATCCCAGCCTGTGCATCGGCTGCGCCATGTGTTCCATCGTGTGCCCCCACGCCGCCATCCGCACCATCTACACCGCCGAGGGCGCGCAGGTGCCCGAAGGCTATGTGACCAAGAAAGCCGTCGGCAAGGAATTCGCGGGCCTGCAGCTGCGTGTGCAGGTATCTCCCCTGGATTGCACCGGCTGCGCCAACTGCGTGGAAGTCTGCTTGGGCAAGAAGAAGGACGATCCCACTCAGAAGGCCCTCACCATGAAGTCCCTGGATTCCCAGCGCAAAGAAGAAGCCAATTGGGAATTCGCCATGACGGTGCCCGAAATCGCCGACCGCATCGAAAACAAAGCGACCATCAAGAACAGCCAGGCCCTCAAGCCGCTGTTTGAGTTCTCCGGCGCCTGCGCGGGCTGCGGCGAGACTCCCTATGTGAAGCTCGTTACCCAGCTCTTCGGCGACAGGATGATCATTGCCAACGCCACCGGCTGCTCCTCCATCTACGGCGGCTCCGCCCCCACCTGCCCCTACACCGTGAACGAAAAGGGCCACGGTCCCGCCTGGGCCAACAGCCTGTTTGAAGACAACGCCGAGTTCGGCTTCGGCATGAACCTGGCCACCGCTCAGCGCCGCGCCAAGCTGGCCGAAAACGTGGAAAAGCTGATCGCCGTGGAATGGGCGCAGCAGTCCATCAAGGACGCCGGCAAGGAATGGCTGGAGAACATGGACGACGCCGAAGGCAGCCGCGCCGCTGGCGAAAAGCTGCTGGCCGCCTGCAAGGACGGCATCGACATGACCGGCGTTGTGTATGAGGGCAAGGATCTGACTGGTACCGAATGCCATTGCGAAGCCTGCGAGCTGGCCCGCAAGGTCATCGCGGACGCCGACCTGCTCACCAAGAAGTCCATCTGGATCTTCGGCGGCGACGGCTGGGCCTATGACATCGGTTACGGCGGTGTGGATCACGTGCTGGCCCAGAATCAGGACGTCAACGTCCTCGTTCTGGATACCGAAGTGTACTCCAACACCGGCGGACAGGCCTCCAAGTCCACCCCCACCGGCTCGGTCGCGAAGTTCGCCGCCGCCGGTAAGCGCACCAAGAAGAAGGATCTGGGCATGATGGCCATGAGCTACGGCTACGTGTACGTTGCCACCGTCGCCATGAGCGCCAATCCCGCCCAGCTGATCAAGGCCATGATCGAAGCCGAGAAGTATCACGGCCCGTCCCTGATCATCGCTTACGCGCCCTGCATCAACCATGGTATCAACATGAGCAAGGCCCAGGCCGAAATCAGGAAGGCTGTGGCTGCCGGTTACTGGCCGCTGTACCGCTACAATCCCGATCTGGATCAGCCTCTCACCATCGACAGCAAAGATCCCACCGAAAGCTATCAGGACTTCATTCGCGGCGAGACCCGTTACCAGACGCTGCTGAAGATGTTCCCCGACGCCGCCGAAAAGCTCTTTGCCCAGAACGAAGAGGACGCCAAGGTCCGTCTTGCCAACTACAAGCGGATGGCTGGCAACTGATTCTTTCCGGAACCATAACCCCGGGGCTGCCTCGCATGAGGCAGCCCCTTTCATGGCTTACGCATAATAACAAATTGGGATTTGTAAGGGGAGGAATCCGGCGGGGCTTTGCCCCGCACCCCACCAGGGGAATGATTTCAAGGACGATATATTTGGGGGGAGTATATGCCGGAAAAAGATGCAAGGAAACTAACGTATCCGTCGATTGATTTATTCAGATATTTTTGCGCAATTTTCGTAATCGCCGGTCATACGCACCCATTGGAAGATATCAATCCTGTCCTTGGATATATCGCCGTCCAACTCATGCCGAGAATCACCGTTCCTTTTTTCTTTTGTATTGCGGGATATTTTTATATTGAAAAGCTTGAAGCTGGCAAAAAGCCGTTCAAAACGTATTTTACCAGGCTGCTGCTGACGTATGCCATCTGGTCGGTTCCCTATTTCCTGTTGGATTTTTTCTCGTATGGATACAAGGACATACGCGGCTTTTTCATAGATTCCGTCTATGGATTTCTCGCCGCAGGCACCGCCTATCATTTTTGGTTTTTCCCCGCCGTTATTTTTTCGGTATGCTTAACTACCTTGTTATTTAAATCAGGGCTGAAAAAAGCGCTGATTCCCATCAGCCTGATATGCTATATCATGGGGACGATTGGCTGTGCTTACAATAAAATCGGCATCCATATTCCGGTATTGTCCATTTTATATTCGTCTTCGTACTTCAAATTGATTCGCCGAGTCCTGCTGATGGGTTTCCCTTTCTTCACCAGCGGCTATTGTTTTTCCAGGCTGAGAACAAAGGAATGGCGTTTTTTGGAGAAACCCGTTCTCTTGTTTGTTCTTTCGCTTCTGCTATGGTTATTTGAAATCGCTCTTGTTGAACGCGCTCAGGTGCAGGACAACATTTTTATGACCTTTGGCCTGTATCCGTTTGTCATTGCCATAATCAACTTGCTTTTGCATTATCCACTGCAACCATACGCCCAAATAGCGCGTCATTGCAGGGTCATTGCGAATTTTTCTTATTATGTGCATCCGCTCGTTATAACGGGAATATCCGCCGCTTCACAGCGCTTCCTGGGAATCGAGCAGATATCTTCAACGCCGTTATTTATTCTCACGGTTCTCGTTACGCTTGCTTTCGGTTTCGTTATCGCCAAAACAAAGAAAAAAAATATTAGCTTCGTGGTTCGATGAAGAGGAGGCCACGCCCCCTCTTTTTGCCAGCTGCAAGCGGATAGCGGGCAGCTGATTCTTTCCGAAACCATAACCCCGGGGCTTCCTCGCATGAGGCAGCCCCTTTAAAACGCAGTTGAAAAAAGCGGCTGCTTATGGTAAAATTGTCACCGGCTGATTGCGGAAAAACCGCTGAAAAGGGACGCTTTCAGACAAAAAACGGCACGGGAGACAGCGAAATTTTTTGCCGTTATCCGGGAAAGGTGAAGCGCTGATGATACACAAAAGCACTCGTCTGGCGGCGTTTTTCTGCGCGGCGGTCCTGCTGGCGGGCCTGTTTTTATGCCCCGCGCTGGCGGAGGAATACCGCACCCTGCGGGAAGGCGATTCCGGGCAGGACGTGATCCGCTTAAAAACCAGGATGTACGAATTGGGCTACTTCAAATCGCTGAACTTTTCCGATACCTATAACCAGACCACCGTGGAGCGGGTGAAGCAGCTGCAAAAGAAGAACGGCTTGAAGCAGGACGGGATCGCTACCCCGGAATTGCAGGCGCTGATCTTCTCCGACGCCTGCGTGTTCCAAGCCCCCACGCCGAAACCTGCGGCCACCCCCAAGCCGCAGACGGCTGCCGTGCAAACGGAAGGGGCTTCCTGGCCGGAGGTGGACGAGCAGGGCTTTTTGGCGGAAGGCGCCGAACCCTTTGTCTATGAAAACGCCGCGGAGGGGCTGTGGGCCTATATCAGCCCAAATATCCATATCGAGATTCGCCGGTATGAGGATACGTCCATCAAGCTGATGTGGTTTGAAACATCCATCGCGCTGAACGAACGGGTGAAGCTCCGTTCCCTCCGAGTGTCCGAAAAAAAGAGCGGCACCTTCAGGCAGCCCGCGGATATCCTGGCCAAATACGAAAACGTGGTGCTGGCGTTCAGCGACGATTTTTACGGCTACCGGACGCGGTACGAGGGAAAGCACGAGGGCATTATCATCCGGGACGGGCAGATCGTCGCCGAATCCACGGTGAAGGCGTCCAGCAAAAAATTCCCGCCCCTGGAGATTTTGGCGCTGTTCGAGGACGGCTCCATGAAGACCTTTGAAAGCGACGAAAAAACGGCCCGGGAATACCTGGACATGGGCGTGACCGACACCTTCGCTTTCGGCCCCATCCTGGTGCAGAACGGCGAAATCCGGGCGGACATTTACACCTACGACAAAACCCGGCGGGAACCGCGCACCGCCATCGGCATGATCGCGCCGCGCCAGTATCTGGTGCTGACGGCGGTGGGCAGGCGCACCAACAGCAAGGGCGCGTCGTTCCAGTGGCTGGCCGAAAAAATGCTTGAAAAGGGCGCGGTGGAAGCGCTGAATTTGGACGGCGGCAATACGTGCAGCCTGATCTTCATGAACAAGCTCCTCAATCGGCCCGAAAACGTGCAGAAAAAGGATATTCGTTACGTTTCCGGGCTGATCGGAGTGATCGAGGAGGAATGAGCATGCTGAAAAAGGCGGCGGCGCTCCTGTGCGCGCTGATGCTTCTGCTGTCGGCCGTTCCCTGCGTGGCGGCGGAGAGCATCACGGATTTCTGGGTTTCGTCGGACGGGAGCAAGGGCAGCGACGCCATCGCGTGGTGCAAGGCGGAAAACAAGAACTACACCTTTTATCTGTTCCTGCCGGGCAACGTGGATATCGCCTCCCTGAAAATCGGGTTCACGGGCGCGAAAGCAATTACCGTTCAGGGCAAAAAGGTACACAGCGGCGATTCCGCCGATTTTTTGAAGCCGGGGCAGCAGTATACCCTGACCGCCGGGAAAAAGTATACCCTGCACGTGATGCAGGGCAGCCCGGGGTTTCCGGCGGTGTATATCACCACCCAATCGGGGCGGCTGACGGCCATCCACAAAAACAAGGCGAACAAGGAACCGGGCGCGCTGCTGTTTGTTTCCGCCAAGGGGGAAACGGAATACGACGGCGAGCTGAAATATATCCGGATGCGCGGCAATTCCTCCACCACCTTCAAAAAGAAGAATTATCAGATCAAGCTGACGGAGGGCGCGAATCTGGCGGGCATGGGCAAATGCAAAACCTGGGTGCTGACCGGCAATTCCCGGGACAAGAGCCTGCTGCGCAACCAGATCACCCTGGACATGGCGGCCTACGCCGGGATGAAATACACCCCCGAGCATATCGGCGCGGAGCTGTACGTCAATCATGAATACATGGGCTTTTATCTGTTCGGTGAAAAAGTGATGGTGGACGACGACCGGGTGCCCATTACGGATCTGGAGGAAATCACCGAGGGGCTGAACGAAAAGGCGCTGTCCGCCTACAGCCTGGCCGGTTCCAAAACAGCCAAGGCCGGGCAGTATAAGGCCTACAATATCCCCAACGACCCCGAGGACATCACCGGCGGCTATCTGGTGGAGTTTGAAAGCTACGCCGTGCGCTACAAGGAAAACGAAAGCGTTTATCACACCGCCAAGAAAAACACCCTGGCCGTCAAAAGCCCGGAATACTGCTCCGTGGCGCAGATGAAGTATATCTCCGCCTATATGCAGGGCTTTGAAAACGCCATCTTCGCCAGGGACGGCGTCGATCCCGCCAGCGGGAAGCACTATGCCGAATTTGTGGATTTTGATTCCCTGGTGAATAAATACCTGGTGGAGGAAGTGAGCAAGAATTACGACGGCAATTCCTCCAGCATGTTCTTCTATAAGGATCGGGACGAAATCGACCCCATGATGTACGCCGGTCCCTGCTGGGACTATGACAGCGCCTACGCCAGCTACGCCCGGGAGGACAACGCCAAAAACGTGCTGACCGGGAAAAAGCTGTGGATCGGCAACGCCACCGGCGGCAGGCTCTGGTGGCCCGCCCTGTACAAGCAGGCCGATTTTTACGCGGCGGTGACGGCCCGGTATCGGGACGTGTTTCGCAAAGCGATGAACATTCTGCTGGGCACGGAAACGGATGAAACGGGCACGCTGCGCTCCATTGACGAGTACGCGAAGGACATTCAAAAAAGCGCGGAAATGAATTTCACCCGGTGGCCCATCCCGAAAAGCTCCTCCACGGCGGCCCAGACGGGCAACACCTTTGAAGCGAACATTACTTATTTGAAGAATTTCATCCGGGAGCGCCAAGGCTTTTTGGATGAAACCTGGTTAGGAGAAACGCAGTGAAAAGCATACGCCGCTTTGTGATCGCCGCCCTTGCCGTCCTCCTGCTTCTGTCGGGAAGCGCCGCTTCCGCGGCCGAAAAGGAGCCGGGGGACATGACCTCCCGCTGCTCCATTACGGTGAGCGAGAACAAGAACAGCCTGAAAAACATGACGGGCAGCAATTACGCCTCTTTCTGGCAAGGGAAGCCGGGCAGCGTGATCACCGTAAAAACGAAAGGCGGCGACGCGGCCCAGGGCGTGTGCGTTTCCTTCCACAGCGCCCCCGCCGCCCTGACGGCCAGGGATTTGGACGGCAACGTGATCGGACGCGGCAGCGCCCGGTTTGAAAACGACTACATCGCCTTTGACCGGCCAGTGCAGGGCTTTACGCTGACCAACGCGGACGAAAACACGGTGGAAATCAGCAAGCTGCAGGTGGTGCAGGCGGGCGAACTGCCTTCCTGGGTGCAAACGTGGGATATCCTGGAAGAAAAAGCCGACATGATGCTGATCTCCACCCACCCGGACGACGAGCTGCTGTGGTTCGGCGGCATGCTGCCCACCTATTCCCGCGCGCTGGGCAAAAAGGTCATGGTGGTATACATGGTGGGCGGCAACAACCCCAAGCGGAAAAACGAGCTGCTGGACGGGCTGTGGACCTGCGGCGTGCGGTATTACCCGGAAATCGGCTGCTTCCCCGATATGGGCGCGTCCTCCCATGACAGCGTGATCCGGAACTGGGGCGAGGGGGAGGCGGAAAAACGCATCGTTGAAATGCTGCGAAAATACCGCCCGGACGTGGTCGTGACCCAGGATATCCACGGCGAATACGGCCATTTCCATCATATTGTCACCGTGGAGGCGGCCATTCAGGCGGTGACGGCGCTTTCGGCGGACGAGACCTATGCCCCGGAAACCGCCGCCCTCTATGGGGCGTGGGCGCCCAGGAAGCTGTATCTGCATCTCTATCCGGAGAACCAGATCATTTTTGACTGGCGGCAGCCCCAGGATTGCTTCGATGGAAAAACGTCCCTGCAGGTAGCCAAGGACGCGTTCAAAAAGCATGTTTCCCAGCAGAAGGGCCGCTATACCGTGTCCGACGCGGGCAAGCTGAATTGCAGCGTCTTCGGCCTGTATTATTCTTCCGTTGGGCCGGATACGCTCCACAAGGACCTGTTTGAAAATATTCAATAATGAAGCGCCGGAGGCCATGAAGCCCCCGGCGTTTTTTTCGGCGTTTTTCCGGCGTTTTCCGGCGATTTATCGGCGTTTTTTACAGCTGCACCGGCAGATCGGAGTCGGCAAAGGGATCGTCGCCCGCAAAGGCGTCCAGCTTCCCTTCGCCCTCCTCGGGACTGACTTCCGGCATGGGCTTGATGATGCGGACGTGCTGTTCGCGGTCGTCCAGGAAGGTCAGCTCCGCCTGTTCCCGGGGTTCGGTGAGGGCCACCACCTCGGTGTAGCGGGTCCTGTTTTTGCGGGCGTAGCTCTGGGCCACCTCGGGCCGGCCCTGCCAGTGCATGGGCAGGAAAAACCGGGGCTTTACGGACATGACGAAGTAATTGGCCCCCGCCTCGTACAGGCCGCCCATGCGGGGATCCACCGGGAACATGGCGATGTCCATGGGCAGGTGTTCGATGGGCGTCATGGCGGCATAAAAATCCTTTTCCGCCTGGGCGATTTCCCGCAGGGTGCTTTCCTCCCGCCAGTGCCACAGGTTCAAATCTCCCGCGTGGAAGATGTTCAGCCCGTACAGCGACACATAGAAGGACACGCCCTTGTCCGTGGAATCGAACGCCCGGATCTTTACGTCGCCCACCTCCAGCGTGTCGCCGGGCTTCATCCGCTTGCCGCGCTTCCCGATGGGCAGGTCGTCCGAAACGATATAGGTGATGGGCAGCGTGTGATGATCCCATTTATAAATGATCTCGTCAAAGTGATCCTCGTGATCGTGGGATACGAACACCAGCACCCGCTTGTAGCCCGCAAAATCCTGATTCCGCAGCTGGGCGCTCTCCGGCAGGTCCCCGTTTTCCCCCCGCCAGTAATCGAACACCAGCAGCGTGTCCATCACCTCCACCGTGAACCCGGAATGATGAAAATAGGTGACGATGGCTGTTTTTTCCATGAGATCCTCCTGACAGAATCAGTTGTTTTTCAAAAAAATAATCGTCGAGGCGGAATGAAAAAGTGAAAAGTGGAAAGTGAAAAGTGGAATTTTTATATAGCCCGCGATAAATGCCGTTCTGGAAAAGCGCTGACTATTCAAATTTTCACTTTTCACTTTTCAATTTCCACTTTTTTCTCCTTGCTGTTGACAGAAAATACTTCCTTTAGCGCTTTCCCCTCCGCCTGGGGCAAGTCAAGGCCCAGCGCTTTGGCCAGGGTGGGCGCGATATCCACCAGGTTGGCGGCTGCAAGGCGCTGGCCCTGCCGGATGCCGGGGCCTTTCAGCCACAGCAGGGTGCGGGCCTGGGGGCAGTCCAGGGAAAAGCCGTGTTCCCCGAAGGTTTTTTCGATCTTGTCGATGAAGCAGCAGCCCGGCAGGGCGTCCACGGCCAGGTGTACGTCCGCGGGGACGTGCAAGGCGCGCAGCTCCTGGTCGATAAAGATCCGCCCGACGCCCCATTTCGTTCCATTTTCCTCCAGGACGCGGCGGGCCTTGTCCAGGTCCGGGCCGAAGATATAGGCCCCCATGCCTAAGCTCTGGGCGCGAGCGCCGCAGGCGGCTTTCAGCTTGGCGTCCAGCAGCACGCCGTTGGGCGCGTCCTGCTGGCCGTGGTCGCTGACGACGCAGAAGAGAGTTTCATCCAGAAGCCCCCGCTTTTTCACCGCTTCCACAATGCGGCCCACCCGCGCGTCCAGGCGCTTCATGGCGTCGCGGGCCTCCTGGCTGTCCGTTCCGTGCCAGTGGCGCATGGAATCGCAGTCCACCAAATGCACGGTAAGCACGTCCGGGGGACGGCGGCTGGCGTACAGCTTTTCGCAGAGCAGGGCGGCGTAATCGTCTAAATCGGGCTGCAAAATGCTTTTCCGGGTCCGGCCGTAGAGCGCTTCCATGCGCAAAATCCACACGGGGGAGGCATAGCGCAGCATTTTCACCACGGCGCTTTCGCCCGGCAGGGGCAGCACCTCCGGGAAATTCCGGCGCGCATAGGGGTTTTTCCCGGTGACGGGCCACAGGATGGAGGCCACGTCCAGGCCCTTTTCCCTGGCGGCCTGATGCAGGGTTTTCACCCTGATATCCCCGATGCTCCAATACCATGCCCGCATTTCCGGGGCCGTGTCCGGCTGGAAGGGCTGGTTATGGCCGATGCCGTGGGTTTCCGGATAGCAGCCGGTGAGCAGGCTGGCGTGGATGGGGTAGGTGATGGTGGGGTACACCGTTTTCACGTTGCCGCAGAACACGCCCGCATCCGCAAGAGCAGAAAGCGCGGGCAGGCTGAGTAACCTGTCCGCGTCGGGATTCGCTACGGCATCCAGGGAAATCATACAAAGGCGCATCGTTACCACTAAGCCTCTCAATGTAGCGACGGTATCAAAGGGGGGGATTGTCAAGGGGGACTCCCCTTGACTGAAATCCGCAGCGGCGGCGTGTACGCCGCGAGGACGAAAAATTTCTGCAAGGAGCGTAGACGACTGAAAGAAATTTTTCTACCTTGCGGTTTTTCCGCCCGGAAATTGCGTAGGAATTTTAGGAAAAACCGTGCGGGGGGCACGCGGGGGGTATGCAATACCCGCCCGCGCGTTACTGCGAAGCAGTAACTTATCTGCGGCTCCTTCTTCTCCTGCGGAAGAACAGGAAGTAAATCACCAGGCCCCAGATGATCACGCTGCGCCAGTTGGTGCGGGTTTCTTCGCTGCGCCAGGTATTCTGCCAATCCTCCCAGAAGACTTCGTCGCTGCTTTCCCGGGCGTCGTAATCGTCCCGGGCAAACATGCCGTACCAGGAATCGTCCACGGTTTTGGGCTGGGGGGTGGACTGAATGGCGGCTGTTCCGAACAGGCCCGTGTCGCTGAGCGTGTTCCCCTTGGCTTTTGCCAGGGCCTGGCCTAAGCTGACGGCGAGGCTCGCCAGGGCTTCGTCGTACTTCCGGGCCTTGTAGGCGTTGCGGAAAGCGCCCAGCAGGGTATTGCGACTTTCGGTGGACAGGGCGTTTTTGCTGTTCGCGCCAAGGGACAGAGCGAATTCTTCCTCGCCGATGACCATGAGCAGCAGGGCGTCGTCCTTTTCCAGATTCCATATCTTGAACACCTGATCGGCGTACTGCTGGGCGTCCGCGCCGCCTAAGAAATGACGGGTCAGCACGAAAACGCGGCCCTCGGCGGCGTCCAGCAGCCGATCGTTCAGGGTTTCCAGATCCTCCAGGGTTTTTTCGCCCAGCACCCCGGCCAGATCGGCGGCGGCGCCGTCAGGACGGGGAGGATATTCCGTTTCGGCGTTCGCCAGGGAGACGATGCCGAAGCACAGGGCCAGCGCTAAGATCAGCGCGCCCATTTTTGTAAACAGGCTGTTCATGTTCCTCCTCCTTCCTTACTGCGCTTTAAATTCCACGGCGGGCTTGATGCCGAGCAAAGTGCGGGCCAGCCAGCCGGAAAAGGTTTTGCTCATGCGGCTGTTAAAGTCAGCCGCCGCCTGGTTGTAGGCGGCCCCGGCGGTTTTCTGCTCGCTTTGGGCCAGCATCTGGGGCAGATAGCTGGTCACGTACATATTGTCCCGGCTGTCATTTTTTACGCTGTCCAGCTGGGAAAGCTTGTCCAGCAGTGCGGCGGCGTCCACGGTGAGGGCGTCGTTGGCGGCGGCCTTCTGGGCCAGATTATCGTCCGTGCCCTTGCTGCCGCCCTCCAAGTCGTTTCTGTCCCGCACCACCCGCAGATAGGCTTCGTCTGTTTCCGGCAGATGGCGCTTGGCTACCGCCAGTACGTTGTAGGCCGATTCCACGCGCGTCTGCAGCATGCTGTCCAGGCCCGCGCGAGTCTCGTTCACCAGCGCGCGTTCGTCGGTCCAGCCGCGGAACGCGCCAAAGACCACACCGACCACGATCAGGATCACCATGATCGCAATGGCCCAACCCGTTTTCAGTTTCATCGGTTCATCGGCCTCCTTTTACATAGGTTACATGGTTAAAAGCTTTTCCTTGAGTTCCTTTTCCATATGGGCCAGGGTCTTTTCGGCCTCGGCGCGCTTCTGGCGGCCTTCCGCCTGGATGCGGCTGACCTCGTTGATGGTGTCGATCAGGCTCTGGTTGGTCTGCACCAGGGTTTCCAGATCAATGATGCCGCGCTCGGATTCCTTGGCCGTTTCGATGGTGCCCATTTTCAGGGTTTCGGCGTTCTTTTTGAGCAGGGCGTTGGTCATATCGGTCACGGCGCGCTGGGCCTGCATGGCCTGCTGGCTGTGATGCAGGCCCAAGGCCAGCACCATCTGATTCTTCCACAGGGGCAGGGTGTTCACCAGGGTGGACTGAATGCGCTCCACCAGCAGGGAATTGTTGTTTTGCAGCAGGCGAATCTGGGGCGCCATCTGCATGGAAATCTGGCGGGTGAGCTTTAAGTCGTGCAGCTTCTTTTCAAACCGGTCGCACTGGGCGGCCAGGTCGTTGGCCTTCTGGGCGTCCATAGCGTCGCCGCTGGCGGCGGCGGCGTCCTGGAGGCGCTTGAGGTCGGTATCCCGCACCTCCTGCAGCCGCTGCTCGCCCGCCACGATGTACATGGTCAGCTCGTGGAAGTATTGCAGGTTCATGTCGTAGAGCTTATTGAACATGGCCACGTCCTTGAGCAGCTGCACCTGATGGTTTTCCAGGTTGCCCGCGATGCCCTCCACGTTCTTGGCCACGTCCTCATACTTGGCCTGGATGGAAGCGATCTGCTGCTTCGCGCCGAAGAACAGGCCCTTGAGGCCCTTGGGCTTTTCCCCGGCGGCGTTGAAGCCCTTGAGTTCGGTGATCAGCTTGGTCAGGATATCGCCCACTTCGCCGGTATCGCCCGTTTTTACGTTGGACAGCACGGTGTCCGCGAAGCCGGAAATCTTCTTCTGGGCGTCCGCGCCGTAGAGCATCACGTGATCCGGGTTGGTCAGGTCGATGGTCTTGGAGAATGCCGCCACCTGAATCTTTTCCTCGTCGGTGAGGGAGGAATCCAGGGCCGCCACCGCTTCCCGGGCGTCCGGGGCCTGGGGGGCGTTTTTCAAATCCTCCAGCATGTCCACGGCCTTTTCCACGGTCTGCCGGGCTTCCTGCTCGGGATGCAGGGTCAGGACGGGGGCGCTGTGCTGGGCTTCGGCGAAGTTGTTTTCAGTCATGGGGAGGCTCCTTTCCGCTATCTATATGTAGAAAATTTACATTCGGGTACAAAGGAGAGTTGAGAGTTGGGAGTTGAGAGTTGAGATTTATATGGTCTATTGAAAAGCGTTCAGAGAAAGCAGACTGTGCTATCTCAACTCTCCACTCTCAACTCTCCACTCTATTCCTTACGTCCGCTGCTGGGCCTGCGCCTGGGCGGTTGCCTGGGCGGTTTGCTGTGCCTGCGCGGCTGCCTGCTGCTGCTTCATGCCGGAATCAATCAGGCCGTCCTGCCTGAGCATGGTTTCCATCACGTCGATGTCGGTGGACAGGTCCAGCATATCGTCCTGATACAGGGCGTTCAGCTGCTTGTCGAAGGCTTTGAGTACGGTACTCATGGCCTCGCGGATCTGGGCGCGGGTGGCCTGGGCTTCCTGGCCCTTCACCTGGCGTTCGTCCATTTTGCGGTAGCCCTCCAGCATTTTCAGGGTGGTGGGCATATAATAATCCATGAATCGGCGAATCTGGGGCGCTTTATCGGGCTTTTCGGCCACGGTGCGGAAAATGCGGTTGGCCACGTCCTCCAGTTGATCCATCTGGCTGGAAAGCTCCGCGTCGGGGATCAGGTCGTTTTCGTGCCGGATCTGCGCCATCATTTCCTGGCCCTTCTCCACCAAGGTGTCCACGGCGGAATCCCCGGTCTTGGGAATGGGCTGCTGCGCGGGGGCGTG
>JAFSNT010000052.1 GCA_017443295.1 Clostridia bacterium | reverse complement strand
TCCACCGCCAACACCAGCACCCAGCTGGTTTACGCCTTTATCAGCCAGCAGCTGGAAGCCGTGGGCATCCGGGCGGAGATCGTCAGCCATGAGCATTCCGCGTGGCTGGCCCTGCGTTCCTCCGGCGAAATGGATTCCTTCGTGGCCCGCTGGGGCATGGACTACAACGACCCGGCCAACATCATGTATACCTTCTTCGGAAGCGCGGAAGCCGCCAAGGGCCGCAGCCTCAATTACGCGGATGCGGAAACCATGGCCCGGGTTGCGGCGGCTCGCGCCATCGTGGACGATCAGGAGCGCGAAGCGGAATATCAGGCCCTGGAAAAGAAGCTGATTCAGGAAGACGCGGCCTGGATCCCCATGTTCACGGAGCTGCACCTGTACGCCATCGGGGATCGTGTCGCCTCCTTCACGCCTCACTGGGCGGGCTTCTCCGATTTCTACGCCGCAGACTTCGTGCTGAAATAACATGAAGCATACGCTTTTGCAGCGGCTGATTCAGGCCGTCATCGTCCTCACCGGCGTGGTGCTGCTCACCTTCGTGATGCTGCGCGTGGTGCCCGGCAACCCCATCGAAACCATGATGGGCGAGCACGCGGACGCCGCCACCATCCAGCGCATGACCGCCGAAATGGGGCTGGATCAGCCGCTGTACGTTCAATTCTTCAAATATGTTGCTTCCGCTTTCCGGGGAGATTTCGGCACCAGCTACTCCCTGGGAAAGCCGGTGAAGCAATTGCTGAACAGCGCCTTCGCCAATACGCTGACGTTGGCGCTGTTTGCCGCGCTGTTCGCCTGGATCGTGGGCATCGGCTGCGGCATTTTTTCCGCGCTGCGGAAGAACCGTCTGTCGGATCGGCTGTTCATGGGCTTTTCCCTGCTGGGCATTTCTCTGCCCGTGTTCATGGCGGCTATGCTGCTGCAATACGTGTTCGCCTTCCGGCTGCGCTGGCTGCCCATTTCCGGCGTGGAGAGCTGGAAGGGCTTCATCCTGCCCGCCGTGGCCTTAGGCTGGAATTCCGCCGGGCAGGTGGCCCAGATGACCCGCACCTCCCTGCTGGAAACCATGCGGGAGGAGTATATCGACACCGCCCGGGCCAAGGGGCGGGGGCCGGCGGGGGTGGTGGTGCTGCACGCCCTGCGCAACGCCATGCTGCCGGTGATGACCATGATGACCATTCAGTTCTCCGGCCTGCTCTCCGGCGCGGTGATCACCGAAACGGTGTTTTCCATCAACGGCGTGGGCAGGCTCATGGTGCAGGCCATTTCGGGCCGGGATATTCCGCTTTTGCAGGGTACCTCCCTGCTGGCCACCGCCGTGGTGATCATCGGCAGCCTGCTGGCGGACTGCCTGTACGCCGTGCTGGATCCCCGGATCAGGAAGGAGGGGTGAGGCATGATAGGCAAAAAGCGGGAACAAATGAAGAAAATCGCCGATATCCGCCTGCAAAGCCAGATCGGCGAGGAAGAGCGCTTTTGGGATTTGATGCGCCGCATGGCGCGGGAAAACAAAACCGCCGTTCTTTCCTTTATTGTGATCGTGCTGATGACCCTGGCGGCGGTGTTCGCGCCCCTGCTCACCCCCTACACCGAAAAGCAAATGGATTTGATGAACCGGCTGGCGGCTCCGTCGGCCAAGCACCTGCTGGGCACCGACGAGGGCGGCAGGGACGTGCTGACCCGCCTGCTCTTCGGGGCGCGGGTTTCCCTGCTCATCGGCGTGGTGCCCGCGCTGTTAAGCCTATTACTGGGCGCGGCCTTAGGTGTGCTGGCCGGGTATAAGGGCGGGCTGACCGACGCGGTGATCATGCGCGTCGCCGACGTGACCTTAGCCTTCCCTTCCATGCTGCTGGCCATGGTGATCATGTATTCCTTAGGCGGCGGCATCATGAACGTGTTTCTGACCCTGACCCTGGTCAACTGGGCCAACGTGGCCAGGGTGGTTCGCGCCCATACCTTGCGGCTCAAAAACAGCGAGTTTGTGGAGGCGGCCCGGGCCATCGGCGTGCCCGGCGGGAAGATCATGCGGCGGCATATCCTGCCCAACTGCCTGCCTTCGCTGCTGGTGCTGTTTACGCTGAATATCCCCGCTTCCATCCTGACCGAAAGCAGCCTGAGCTTCTTAGGCCTTGGCATTCAGCCGCCCAACGCCTCCTGGGGGCTGATGATCAACGCGGGGCGGCAATACCTGTACAACGCGCCCTGGCTGTGCTTTGTGCCCGGCGCGGCGATCATGCTGATCGTGCTGGCCTTTAATTTCCTTGGCAACGGCCTGCTGGACGTGCTGGATCCCCGGCAGAAAAAACAGTAGGGGGACGCGGCGATGGAACAGACTGTGCTGGAGGTCAAAAACCTCACCGTCAGCTTTCACACGGAAAAGGGTGTGATCACGCCGGTGAACGGCGTATGGCTGCGGGTACCCGCGGGGAAGATCGTGGGCGTGGTGGGGGAATCGGGCTGCGGAAAAAGCATGACCGCCCGGGCCATTATGGGCCTTATCAAGTTTCCCGGCAAGGTGACCGGGGGAGAAATCCTGCTGGACGGGCGGAATATTGCCGTCCTGCCGGAAAAGCAGCGCCGGGCCCTGCGGGGCGCGGAAATCTCCATGATCTTTCAGGAACCCATGACCAGCCTGAATCCCGTGGTGAAGGTGGGCAGGCAGGTGGACGAGGCCGTGCGCCTGCATACCCATTGTACCCGGGCGGAGGCGAAGCGGAAAACCCTTGAAATGTTCCGGGAGGTGGAAATCCCCGAGCCGGAAACCCGGTACAATTGCTATCCCCACCAGCTGTCCGGGGGCCTGCGGCAGCGGGTGATGATCGCCATGGCCATGATCTGCCGCCCCCGGCTGCTGATCGCCGACGAACCCACCACCGCCCTGGACGTGACCGTGGAGGCCCAGATTTTGAAGCTGCTGGAAAAGCTGCGGGACGGCGGCACCAGCGTGCTGCTCATCAGCCACAATTTGGGCGTGATCGCCCGCACCTGCGACGAGGTTTCCGTCATGTACGCGGGCCGGATCGTGGAGCATGGGGAAACGGCGGCGCTGTTTGAAAAGCCCCTGCACCCCTACACCCGGGGCCTGCTTCGCTCCGTGGCGTCCCTGCGGGCGGGGGGCGAAACGCTGCAAACCATCCCCGGCGTGGTGCCGAATCTGCTGCATCTGTCCAAGGGCTGCGCCTTTTCCCTGCGCTGCGGCCAGTGCGGGGCGGACTGCGAACAGAACGCGCCGGAGTTTCGGGAAATCGCGCCCGGCCATTTCGCGCGCTGTTTCCGGACGGAAAAGGAGGGCGAGGAATGAGCGAATATCTGCTGGAAGCGAAAAACCTGTCCCGCGTGTTTCCTGCCGCCGGGAAAAAGACCGTTCAGGCCGTATCCGATGTGTCCATCGGCGTGCGGGAGGGGGAGACGCTGGGCCTGGTGGGCGAATCGGGCTGCGGCAAAAGCACCTTAGGCCGCCTCATGATCCGGCTGCTAAAGCCCACCGCCGGGGACGTGCTGTTCCGGGGCAAGAACATTACCGCCATGGGGGAAAAGGAATTTGCCCCCTTCCGGCGGGAAATGCAGCTGGTATTTCAGGACCCCTACGCTTCCCTGGATCCCCGCATGTCGGTGCGGGACCTGATCGCCGAACCCATCGAAACCTGGAGACTGTGCGAAAACCGGCAGGCCGTGACCGGGCGGGTGCAGGAGCTGCTGCACGCCGTGGGCGTGCCGGAGGAATTTTTGTACCGCTACCCCCACCAGTTTTCCGGCGGCCAGCGGCAGCGCATCGGCATCGCCCGGGCCATTGCCGCTGAACCCTCCTTCATCGTGTGCGACGAGCCGGTGTCCGCCCTGGACGTGTCGGTGCAGAACCAAATATTGAATCTATTGAAGGAACTCAAATCCTCCCGGAAGCTGACCTATCTGTTCATCAGCCACGATCTGTCGGTGGTGCGATATCTGTCCGACCGGGTGTGCGTCATGTTCCTGGGCAAGGTGTGCGAAATCGGCCCCACGGAGGAAGTATACAACCATCCCCGGCATCCCTATACCCGTTTTCTGCTGGACGCCGTGCCCCAGCCGGACCCGCGCCTCAGGGGAAAAGAAATCCGCCTTTTGCGCGGCGACCCGCCCAGCCCGGCCAATCCGCCCTCCGGCTGCCGCTTCCGCACCCGCTGCCCTTTCGCCAAGGCGTGCTGTTCCGAGCAGGAACCGCCCCTGCGGGAGCTGGACGGCGTGCAGGCCGCCTGCCACTTCGCGGAAGAATTGAAAAGTATATAATAAAAGATATCGCATTTCGAGGGGGAAACCGCTATGCTGAATATTGATTCCTGGATACGCTTCGCGCTGACGGAGGCTTACGCGGTGGCGCTGCTGGCCTTTGTTTTTCGCAAGCCCATGGCGGAAGAAAGAAAAAACGTCTGGCTGAAAATTCTGCTCGTCATGCTGGCCATGTATTTGGCCCATCTGTTCTATGTGTTCCTCAGTCCCACGTACTTTTTCCGTCGCTTCGCTTTTTCCACGGAGCGGGTTAACCTTGTGCCCTTCCGGGCCTTGAAAGAATGGCTCGCCAATCCGATCAACTTCTTCGGCAGCGTGCTGTTTTTCATGCCCATCGGCTTTTTCCAGGTGCTGCTGCATCCGGACCGTTCCCGGAAATGGCAGCTGCTGTTTTCAGCGGCGACCGCTTTCGTTCTTTCGCTCTTTTTGGAGTTCGCCCAGTGCTTCAACTACCGGGTGCCGGACGTGGACGATATCATCCTGAACACCATCGGCGCTTCGCTCGGTTCGCTGCTGTGCATGCTCCAACAGCGCTTAGGCTTTGACAGGACGCGGGTGGGCCGCGTGCTGCTGCCCCAAATCCCCCGTTCCTGGCGCCGCCACGCGCTGCTGAACCGCTTCTGCGTGCTGCTGGTCGTCACAATGGAAATCTTCATCGTTGCCGCCAACTATATTCTCACCATTCCCAAGCCCCAGGTGCGGGAAAACACCGCCGCGCAGGTGGCCATGGCGCTGCCTGCCGCCACGGCGGAGCCGGAAACGCGGGCGGCGTCCACCCCTGAACCGGAGCTGGCTGCCGCGGCCGTGACCGCCGTTCCGTCGCCCACCCCGAGGGTCTATGATACCGCGAATTTGGCGCTGGAGGCGCGGAACGTCCTCCTTGTGCGGCTGGCGGACGATGCTTCAAGCGAGCAGACGATCTATGCCGTGAACAGCGAAAAGTCCATCTATCCGGCCTCCACCCTGAAAATGCTGACCGCCCTGACCGTCCTGGATATCGCGGGGCCGGATGAGATGGTGGAGGTGGGCGCGGAAATCTATATTCCGCCGCTGGACGCCTCCCGCGCCAGTTTAGAATACGGGATGAAGCTTTCCGTCCGGGATCTGCTGAAAGGTTTGCTTCTGCCCTCCGGCGCGGACGCGGCTTATACCTTGGGCGTTTCCTGCGGGCGGAAGCTAAAGGGCAGCGATGAAACGAGCATCCAGGATGCGGTAAAGACCTTCATCGCGGCGATGAACCAAAAAGCGGCGGCCATCGGCGCGTCGCATACCACCGCCGTCAACGTGGTGGGCCTGGATGATAAGAAGCAGCAGACCACCGCCGAGGACATCCTGACCATCGCCAAAGTCTTTCTGGATAATCCGGTCCTTTCGGAGATTTGCAGCCTGCCCACGGCAAAAATCACCAGCGAAAACGGCAAAACCATTTCCCTCAAGAACACGAATAAAATGCTTCTCGCGGGAAGCGGGTATTATAACGAGGATGTGGAGGGCGTGAAAACCGGAACAACCTCCAAGGCCGGTAACTGCCTCGTTTCCGTTTTCATCGTTGAGGATGAACGCTACCTCTGTATTGTGATGAACAGCAGCTACTACGGAAAATTTACGGATACGCAGAAGCTGTATGAATTGTGTGTAAAGGCTCATTGAGCCACACGCGGAATAGCCGTTCTCAATTCAATTGTAATACAGTTCCCCAGAGCCGTCATAAATCTTGGATTTACGGCGGTTTTTTCGTGCGTCCGGCGGGGCGGTTCCCCGTCCGCGATCAGGACGCGCGGTCAAACGGAATGAACCGTTTTGTATTGCTGGGGGGTCATGCCGGTGAAGCGCTTGAACAGCTTATGGAAATAGGACGTGTTGGAAAAGCCGCATTTTTCCGTGATGCTCTGAATGGTGAGGGAGGAG
The DNA here is from genome assembly GCA_017443295.1 of Clostridia bacterium. GTDB lineage: Bacteria > Bacillota > Clostridia > Christensenellales > Aristaeellaceae > RUG563. Next base: position 37,974 of record JAFSNT010000052.1, on the reverse strand, counting down.
GAGGTCAGCAGCTTTTTGGCCAGCTCGATGCGCTCGTTCATGATGTAGGTGCTGAGGGCCTGGCCGGATTCCTTATGGAACAGGAAGGACAGGTAATCGGGGTTCATATGGATCTGTTCCGCGATAAAAGCGCGGTTCAGCTCTTCCTTATCCATGTTGGCGGCAATGCACTTTTTCACGCTGGACAGGAAGGCGGACTGGTCCGGCGGGATTTCCGTTTCTTCCTGGCTGAGCCGCACGGCCTCCACCGCGCTTTTCAGTTCTTCCGTGAGGATATCGGCGGTCACGGGCTTTAGGATATAGCCGAAGCAATGCAGCTTTAAGGCCCGATGGGCGTAATCGAACAGGGGGTGGCCCGTCAGGATCAGGGCGATGGGCTTATAGCCCTCCTGATACGTCCATTCGATCAGGTCCAGGCCGGACTGCCGGGGCATTTCGATGTCCGCCAGCAGGATATCAATGCGCTTTTCGGCGAATACCGCCTGGGCCTGCTTCACGCTGAACGCGGTGGAAACGGACGTGATGCCCAAGGCGTCAAAATCCAGGGCCGAGACAATAGACTGCACAATAAAATATTCGTCGTCAACGATCAGCAGATTCACTTTATCTTCCTCCTTTTTGCCGGAAGGGTCATTGTTCATGAAAGAACACTTTAAATCAGGTAGGAGGTAGGAAGTAGGAGGTAGGAGGTTTTATCTTGTTCATCAAGATGCATGCTCCCGTCCTTTTTGTGGACTATATATACTTCCTACCTCCTACCTCCTACTTCCAACCTTACTTAAAGCGTCCATCAATCCGATACGCCTGAACAGTTTGCCGGAATGTACAGATCCACCCGCGCCCCGGCGTCCGGTTCATTGGAGAACAGAAAAACGGCCTTATCCCGGTACAGCAGGCTGGTGGCCTTCACGATGTTGTAAATGCCGATGTGGTGCCCGTCCCGCACGTCCTCCGGGTGTTCCAGAATGTGATTGCAATGCTCTAACATTTCCGGGGGATAGCCGGTGCCGTTGTCTAAATAGCAAATGTGAATGGACGGATTGCCCTTCCATTCCGTAAGCTCCGCCGAAACGCGGATTTTCAGCCATTCGCCCATGATCAGGTTGTGCTTCACGCTGTTTTCGCACAGGGTCAAAAGCGTCATGGGGGGAATTTGGGCGGCGCGGCACTCCCGGGGCAGGGACAGGTCGTAGGCCATGCTGCCCGGATAGCGGATGCAGGCCAGTTCTAAATAGTTTTCCAGGTGGTCAAATTCCTGGGATAGGGGAATCATTTCGGCGGAAACGAAGGAATAGCGGATGTGCTGGGACAGGGTCTGCGTCAGGCGCTGGGCGGCGGCCCGGTCGGTTTCCTCCGGGGAGGCCGCCAGATAGGAAAAGGCGTTCAGACAGTTGACCAGGAAATGGGGCGTGATCTGGGATTTGAGAAATTGCAGCTCTAATCGGCTCTGGGCCAGCTTTTCCTCGTAAATGCGTTCCTCCAATGTTTGAATATCCGAAAGCAGGGCGTTGGACGCGCGGAAAAGCTGCTGGACCTCCCGGCAGCGGCTTTCGGTGGTCAAATGCACGGTGCCTTTTTTCCCGCTTTGCAGCAGCGAGGCCGCCTGCTTGAGGGGCAGCAGCGGCACGTCGATCACCCGCTTGAGCGTGACGGCAATGACCGCCACGGCGGCGATGATCACCAGGGCGATCACCAGCGCGCCCCGGTAAATGGGCAGCAAGCGGCTGTCCACCAGGGAAACGGGGGCAAACAGCGCCAAGTAACAATCGCTGTACGGCGTTTTGTATACGTTGACGATATAGGAAGCGCCGTCCTTGGCCTTGTATTGCTGGTAATGCTCCTCCGCCGCGGCGTCAAACCGGTAATCGGGGAACAGGTCGGTTTGCAGAAGCTGATGGTTTTCGTCCAGCATGCACACCACGCATTCCTCCGGCAGCGATTGGCGAAAGGAATCCAAAAGCTTAGGCAGGCTGGCCCACGCCCCCAATACGCTGCTGCCGGTGGTGATGAACCGCACCAGATACATGTCCCCGTCCAGCGCCGTCAGCTTCCAGTTATCGAAGATTTCGCCGCGGCTGCGGAGAAAGGCTTTTTCTTCCACTAATATATTTTTGATGTAAGCGGAGCATTCCGTTGAGGCCGTGCGCACCACGTAGGGCGTATAGTCGTCCGCCGAGGGGGAATAGAAAAACAGGCCGTCCACGTTCGGAAAGGGCGGCCATAGGTTGGACAGTTCGTCGTATATGGCCATTTTCGCCCGGTAAAAAGCCTGCTCGTCCTGGGTGGTATTGATAAGGGAAATATCGCTGTCGGAAATGCCCAGCATGAATAACTGCCGCTCCAGCGTTTGAAAGTTGGCGGCGGTATCGGCGTTGATCTGGGACTGCACCCGCACGCTGTAATCCAGGTATTGCCTGCGAAGCTGCTCCTGATAATAGTAGGAAATGAAGCCCAGCACCCCCACCGCGATCAGGAACATGAGCAGCGCGGCGAAGACGCCGATGCTGGCGATGGAATAGGAAAAGCGGCGCTTTTTCGGCGCTTGAGCGGTCAAAGCTGTTTCTTCCGGTCTTAAATCTTCCATAAACGCCCTCACATACGGGAAAAAGAGCTAAGAATAGTACACAAATTTCTAAGGAATGTTGCTTACCCGTCCATGGACAATATTATATACTAATCTCACAAAAAGCACAAGCCGGTTTTGTGAGCCGGACGCGCTTGACGATGAAAGGAGAACCTGAACATGAAAAAGCTGATTGCGATGCTTCTGTGCCTCATGATGATCGTTCCCGCCTTCTGCGTGGCCAACGCAGAAATGCCCACCGTGGTCATGGCCTTCCCTACATGGACGGGCCGTCCCGCCGGGGCTGACCGCATCCAGGCCAAGCTGAGCGCCATCACCGAAGAAAAGCTCGGCGTGAAGCTGGAGCTGGAAATCCTCGACTACGGCTCCTGGAACCAGAGCATGACCCTGATGCTGAACAGCGGCGAGCAGGTGGATATCTTCAACACCTTAGGCCTGGGCTATTCCACCTGCGTCAGCAAGGGCTACGCCCTGGAGCTGGACGACCTGCTGAATGAATTCGGCCAGGGCATCCTGGAAACCATGAACCCCGCTTACATCGAAGCCTGCCGGGTGGACGGCTACATCTTCGGCCTGCCCCAGCAGCGCGACATCGCCCAGGGCAAGGGCGCTTACGTGGTCATCACCAAGTACCTGGACGAAATCGGCTACGACTGGCAGAGCAAGCTGGACGCCGACGGCGAATCCATCTACGTGGACATCGAAGAAATCAAGGACATTTTCGCCAAGCTGCATGAAAAAGAACCCAACATGTTCGTCCTCTGCCCCAACAAGGGCACCCAGCTGAACAACACCGTGTTCTTCGACGACATCGGCAACGACGTGTTCGGCGTGCTGATGAACCCCGCCAACAGCCTGACCGTGAGCAACCTGTTTGAGAGCCAGGAATTCCTGGACGCCTGCAAAATGTTCTACGAATGGAACCAGGCCGGCTACATCTCCAAGGACGTGCTGACCGACAGCAACACCCCCCAGCAGAACATGAAGGCCGGTTTGGGCATGTCCACCCTGGCCGCCTATAAGCCCGGCACCAAGATGGAGCAGGTGGCGCAGCTGGGTTCCGATGTGAATGTAGTCGTGTTCAAGACCATGGGCGTGTTCACCAAGTCCGCCGCCGTGACCAGCATGAACTGGGCCATCAACGCCAACACCGAGCTGGCCGAGGAAGCTATGAAGGTGCTGAACCTGCTCTACACCGACGCCGAAGCCGCCACCCTGCTGGCCTGGGGCGAAGAGGGCGTGGACTATAAGAAGACCGAAGAAGGCTTCCTGACCTACGCCGACGGCATCGACGCCTCCAACCAGCAGTACAGCATTCTCAACTGGCTTATGCCCAACCAGTTCATCACCGGCGTCTGGGAAGGCAACGCCATCGACATCTACGAGCAGACTGAAAAGTTCAACGACGAGTCCATCAAGTCCATCGCCATGGGCTTCACCTTCGACAACTCCGCCGTGATCAACGAATACACCGCCCTGACCAACGTATACAACCAGTACATCAATCAGATCATCTTAGGCTTCGTGGAACCCGAAGCGGGCATCGCCGAAATGAACCAGAAGCTGTACAGTGCGGGCCTGCAGCGCTACATGGACGCCAAGCAAGCCGCCCTGAACGAATGGGCTGCCGAAAAGGGCATTCAGTGATCCTCTCCTTCCTCGGTTAAAAAGGCCATAGAACGACCGAATCTGCGGGGCGCCGCGCCAGCCGTGCGGCGCCCCCTTCGATAGAAAGGAGACAGCATGAGTACAAAAACGGTGAGCGCCCCTGCGCTGCGCACCAAAACGCGCGGACAGAAAACGCTGCAAATGATGAAACGGTGCATCCCCCTCTATCTGATGGCGCTGCCCGGCCTCATCTATCTGTTCATCAATAACTACATGCCCCTGCCCGGCCTGGTGCTGGCGTTCAAAAACTACAACGCCCGCAAGGGCATCTGGGGTTCCGCCTGGGCGGGCCTGAGCAACTTCACCTACCTGTTCACTACCAGCGACGCGTACGTCATCACCCGCAACACCATCCTGTACAACTTAGCGTTCATCGTGGTGAACACGGTGCTGGCCATCGCGGTCGCCATCATCCTAAGCGAGCTGAAAAACAAGGTCAAGAACTTCTATCAGTCCGTGATCCTGCTGCCCCACTTGATTTCCGCCGTTATCATCAGCTACATCGTGTTCGCCTTCCTGTCCACCGAATCCGGCTTCTTCAACAATACCCTCGGCCGCCTCTTCGGCGCGGAACCCATCGCCTGGTACGCCGAAAAGCAGTATTGGCCCTACATTCTGGTGTTCGTCAACGCCTGGAAGAGCATCGGCTATCAGTGCATCATTTACCTCGCCACCCTGCTGGGCTTTGACCGCTCCTACTACGAGGCCGCCGACCTGGACGGCGCTACCGTATGGCAGCAGATCAGGCTGATCACCCTGCCGCTGCTTCGGCCCACGATCATCATGCTCACCATGATGGCTGTCGGCCGCATCTTCTACTCCGACTTCGGCCTGTTCTATCAGGTGCCCCAGAACTCCGGCGCGCTGTACGACGTGACCAATACCATCGACACCTACGTGTACCGCGGCCTGCTGGAATCCGGCAACATCTCCATGTCCGCCGCCGCGGGCTTCTATCAGTCCATCGTGGGCTTCATCCTGGTGCTGGGCGCGAATTTGCTGGTTCGCAAATACGACCGCGACAGCGCGCTGTTCTGAGAAGGGAGGCGCTGATATGCATTTAAATGATAAAAAGGCGTTTCAGGTCATCGGCCACGCGGTCATGATCATCCTCACCCTCTTTGCCATGCTGCCGCTGATCCTGATCCTGATGGCTTCCCTGACGGACGACACCGCCCTCATCCAGGACGGCTACCGCTTCTTCCCCCGCATCATGAGTACGGCGGCTTACACCTACATTTTCTCCTCCAGCGATACGGTGCTTCGGGCCTACGGCATTTCCATCGTGCTGACCCTCTGCGGCACCCTGGTCTCCGTCACCATCACCACCATGCTGGCCTACGCCCTGGCGAAAAAGGGGCTGCCCGGCAAAGGCATCCTGAACTTCCTGGTGTTCTTCACCATGCTCTTTAACGGCGGTCTGGTGCCCACCTACATGAACTACACCACCGTGTTCGGGATCAAAAATACCTTCTGGGCGCTGATGATCCCCAGCCTCCTCATGAACGCCTTCAACGTGATGATGGTGAAATCCTACTTCGCCTCCGCCGTGCCGGAAGAAATTCTGGAAGCGGCGTTCATCGACGGCGCCACCGAGTTCCAGACCTTCTACCGCATCAGCCTGCCCCTGGCCAAGCCCATCATCGCCACCATCGCGCTGTTCGTGGGCATCGCCTACTGGAACGACTGGAACAACGGCTACATTTACCTGACCAAGCGCACCGACCTGTTCTCCATCCAAAACCTGCTGAACCGCATGATCAAAAACATTCAGGCGCTGCAGCAGAACGCCAACGTGGTCAACACCGAAGGCGCCATCGCCAACATGCCCGCCGTGTCCATCCGCATGGCTATCGCCGTGGTGGGCATCCTGCCGGTCATCATCATTTACCCCTTCATTCAGAAGAACTTCGTAAAGGGCATCACGCTGGGCGGCGTCAAGGGCTGATTGCCGTCCAAACACACAGAGCCGGGGCAAAACTGCTCCGGCTCTGTCACTAAAGGGGAAAACGCTATGAAAAAAATCGACGTTCACCTGCACGCTTCCTCCGCCGAACAGGCGCGGGAAAGCCTGGATTACCTGCGGAAAAAGGGCGTTGCTCACGCCGTTTTGATGAGCGTGGAGGAAACCGGCCTGTGCCGGGACATCTGCGCCCAGGTTCCCGGCCTGCACTGGATGTGCGGCCTGGACGGGGAAAGCGCTGAAACCGTGTTCGACCGGCTGGCGGAATACAAGGAAGCGGGAGCCATCGGCGTGGGCGAGCTGAGCGTGAACCAGCGCATGGACGGCCCCTTCCTGCAAGCGCTGTTCGGGGCGGCGGAGAGCATGGAAATGCCCGTGCTGTTCCATATGAGTCCGGAAGTGGGCTTCCAGTACGGCATCGTGGACGAACCGGGCCTGCCGCTTTTGGAAGAAACCCTGAAAAAGCACCCCCATTTGAAGATCATCGGCCACAGCCAGCCCTTCTGGATCGAAATTTCCGGCGGCGCGCCTACGGACAAAGAGGGCCGCAACAGCCGGGGCGAAGGCCCGGTGGCCCCCGGCGGCCGGGTGGTGGAGCTTTTGCGGAAATACCCCAACCTGTACGCCGACCTGTCGGCGGGCAGCGGGTTCTGCGCCGTCGTCCGGGACGAAGCGTTTGGATTGAAATTCTTAGCGGAATTCCAGGATCAATTGCTCTTCGGCACCGACACCGTGGACGTACATAGCCCCTGGCAGCCGCCCCTGGCCGACTGGCTGGAGGAAAAATGCGCCGCGGGCCTGATTTCCGAAGCCGTGATGCGGAAAATCTGCTATGAAAACGCGGAAAAGCTCTTCGGCAAGCTGCTGCATGACGACGAAAACACCGTCGTGACCGAAACGCCCTGCGGCCCTGTGAAGGGCTTGGTGGATGAAAAGCGTTGCGCCTACTTAGGCATCCCCTATGCCAGCGCGGAGCGCTTTGCCTATCCCACCGTCACCACCCACTGGGAAGAAACCTTGGACGCCACGGACTTTGGCCCGTGCAGCTGGCAGTTCCGCTCCTTCCGTTCGGAAGCCTTAGGCGAAGACCCCTTCTATTACAACGAGTTCCGCAAGGACATCCCCTTCCGCTACGGCGACGACTGCCAGCGGCTGAACATCTGGACGCCGGTGGAAAAGCCGGATAAACCTTTGCCCGTGATCGTGTACATTCACGGCGGCGCGTTCTTGGGCGGCAGCAGCGGGGAAAAGCACTTGGCTCCCCCCTGCTGGACGGAAGCGGGGGTCATCGCCGTTTCCCTCAATTACCGTTTAGGGCCATTCGGCTTCCTCTGCGCCTCCGAGGGCGTGCGAGAAAGCGGCCATACCGGCAACTATGGCATTTACGACCAGCTGGCCGCCCTGCGATGGGTGCGGGACAACATTGCGGCCTTCGGCGGCGACCCGGACAACGTGACCCTCATGGGCCAAAGCGCGGGCTGCATGAGCGTCCAAATGCTGTGCATTTCCCCCAAGGCCAAGAGGCTGTTCCGCCGGGCGGTGCTGTGTTCCGGCGCGGGCCGCAGCGAGTTCTTTGACGGGAAAAACACCATGGAAGAAAACCTGTCCTTCGGCGACGCGGTGATGGAGGCGCTGGGCTGCAAAACCATGGAGGATATGCGCCGCGTCAGCGCGTGGAGGATTCAAAAGACTTTTGGCGAATTGCTTATGAAAGCGAATCGCGGTCTGGCCGTGACCTCTCCCGTCATCGACGGTGATCTGATCCCCTGCCCGGTGAGCAAGGCCATCGAAACCAGGCTGCTTCACAACATTCCTTACATCCTCTGTTCCACCGGCCAGGACTTATGGCAGCCGGAGCTGTACCACGCCATCCTGAAATGGGAGGACGAGGCGGAAGCCCAGGGCATCGGCCCCTGCTACGCCGCCCATTTCAGCCGACACCTGCCCGGCGACGACCGGGGCGCGTTCCACAGCGCTGACCTCTGGTACTGGTGCGGCACTTTGCAAAACAGCTGGCGGCCCAACACCGATTGGGATCGGGAGCTTTCCCGGCGCATGGCCGCCTATCTGACCAACTTCGCCAAGACCGGCGACCCCAACGGCGAAAATCTTCCCCTGTGGCAGACCCACGGGGAAGCCCCCGACAAAATCATGGTTTTCAGCGATGAAACCGCCACCCAGCAGAACTCAGAAAGCATTATGTAGGTTGATCGTCCTTTTATAGACGCTCTCAGTCAGAGTTGAGAGCGGAGAGTTGAGATTATTATGGTTTTCACTCTTTGCCTTGGAAATCCAGTGAACGGAATGAAAGCAATCATTATATCTCAACTCTCAACTCCCAACTCTCAACACTCTTGCTTACGCAAAGTGTTTTAAGAGGTATGATTGAACTGATACAAAGAAGGAGCGTGAACCATGCTGAACTTCTCTGAATTATATCCCGTCAGCAACGAGATCCGCCAGGCCCAATTGCTCGACGGCCTGTGGCGCTTCCAGTTCGATCCCCAGGAAGCGGGCGAAAAGGAACAGTGGGCGGCCCGGGGCCTGCCCGCGCCCATTTCCATGCCCGTGCCCGCCAGCTTTGCCGATGTGTTCACCGAAGCGTGGCAGCGGGATTACTGCGGCGATTTCTGGTATGAAACCGACGTGTATGCCCAGGAGATCCGGCCCGGACAAAGGTACTTCATCCGCTTCGGCAGCGTGACCCACCGCTGCCGGGTGTACATGAACGGCGTGCCGGCGGCGGAACACGAAGGCGGCTTCCTGCCCGTGGTGGCGGAGGTGACGGCCCTGCTGCGTCCCGGGCGCAACCTGCTGTCCGTCAAAGCCAACAACGAGCTGAACGAAACCAGCATCCCCTGCGGCACGGTGCTTCGCCGGGCGGACGGCAGCAAGCAGGCGGCGGGGTATTTTGATTTCTTCAATTATTCCGGCATTCACCGCAGCGTGTGCCTGGTGCGGACGCCGGAGGAGGCCATTCAGGATTACGACCTGACCTACCGCCTGGAAGAAAACCGCGCTTTCATCAATTATTCTGTGGACGCCGAAGGAGATTATGGCGTTTGTGTCGAATTAAGGGATCGGGACGGCGCACTCGTTGCTTCCGCTCAGGGCAAAACCGGGGAACTGATCGTAGAAAATCCCCGCCTGTGGCAGGTGCGGAACGCTTACCTCTATACCCTGACCGTTCTGCTGAAAAAGGGCGCCCAGACCGTGGACCGGTACGACGGGAAGATCGGCATCCGCACTGTCGCCATCGAAAACGAAAAAATCCTCGTCAACGGCCAGCCCGTCTATTTGAAGGGCTTCGGCAAGCATGAGGACGCGGATATCATCGGCCGGGGCTTCAGCTACGCCGTGGCCAAGCGGGATTTTGAGTGCATGAAGTGGCTGAACGCCAACTGCTTCCGCACCAGCCATTATCCTTACGCCGAAGAATGGTACCGCATGGCGGACGAGGAGGGCTTCCTCATCATCGACGAGGTGCCCGGCGTTGGCATGATGCGCTCTATCGCCAACTTCCTGGCGTCGGGCGCGGGCAAGTCCAACGGCTTCTTCGGCGACTGCCCCGACGTAAATCTGCTGCTCAAAAACCACAAGGCCGCGGTGGAGGAAATGATACGCCGGGACAAGAACCATCCATCCGTCCTGGGCTGGAGCATCTTCAACGAGGCCGAAACCATCACCCAGGCCTCCCACGATTACTTCGCGCCGCTCTTTGACCTGGCCAGGGAGATCGACCCCCAGCACCGCCCCGTCACCGGCGTGCTGGAAAAGACCAGCAGCCTCGACCGCTGCCAGTGCTACCCCCTCATGGATTTCATCTGCCTGAACCGGTATTACGGCTGGTACATCAGCGGCGGCGATCTGAAAGGCGCGGAGGCCCAGTTCATCGAGGAAATGGATCAGTGGGCCGAAAAGAACCTGCGCGTGCCCTTCGTGTTCACCGAATTCGGCACCGACACGCTGGACACGCTGCACAAGCTGCCCAGCGTCATGTGGAGCCAGGAATACCAGAGCGAATACATGGATATGAATTTCAGCGTCTTTGACCGCTATGCCTTCGTCCAGGGCGAATTGGCCTGGAACTTCGCCGATTTCCAGACGGGCCAGGGCGTTTTCCGGGTCAACGGCAACAAAAAGGGCCTGTTCACCCGCGCCCGCCAGCCCAAGGACGCCGCCTACACCATGAAAAAACGCTGGGAGGTCAAATGATATGAACGAAAAGAAAACCGCCAAAGAACTCGTCCGGCAAATGACCTTGGAGGAAAAATGCTCCATGCTGTCCGGCCTGGATTTCTGGCATACCCAGCCCATCCCGCGCCTCGGCATCGAATCCGTGATGGTGTCCGACGGCCCCCACGGCCTGCGCAAGCAGGCGGAAAAGAGCGACCATCTGGGCCTCAACGAAAGCATCCCCGCCGTGTGTTTCCCCGCCGCCTGCGCCATGGCGGCCAGCTTTGACCGAAAGCTTCTCCGCCGGGTGGGCGAAGCCATGGGCGACCAGTGCCAGCACGAGCAGGTGGGCGTGAACCTGGGTCCCGCCATCAACATCAAGCGCTCCCCCCTGTGCGGCCGGAACTTTGAATACATGAGCGAAGACCCCTATCTGGCGGGCGAATTGGCCGTCAGCCTGATCCAGGGGGTGCAGAGCAAAAACGTGGGCGTCAGCGTGAAGCATTTCGCCGCCAACAACCAGGAACACCGCCGCATGTCCAGCGATAGCGTGGTGGACGAACGCACCCTGCGGGAAATTTACCTGCCCGCCTTTGAAGCCTCCGCCAAGCGGGGCCACGCCTGGACCTTCATGTGTTCCTACAATAAGCTGAACGGCGAATACGCCAGCCAGCATCAATGGCTGCTCACCGACCTGCTGCGCAACGAATGGGGCTTTGACGGCTACGTTATGAGCGACTGGGGCGCGGTAAGCGACCGGGTGAAGGGCGTGGAAGCGGGCCTCGATTTGGAAATGCCCTCCAGCAATGGGGAGCGGGATCGGGCGGTCATGAAAGCCGTTCAGGAAGGCCGTCTGGATGAAAAATATGTGGATCAGGCCGTGGAGCGCATCCTGGACGTGAACCTGCGCTATCTGAACAACGCCAAGCCCGAAACGCCCTGGGACAAGGAAGCCGACCACGCCCTGGCAGGCCGGGCCGCCGCCGAGTGCATGGTGCTGCTGAAAAACGAGGACGGCATTCTGCCCTTCAGGAAAGAAGAAAAAGTGGCCGTCATTGGCGAATTCGCGGCGAAGCCCCGTTATCAGGGCGGCGGCAGCTCCCATATCAACAGCTTCAAGGTCACGTCCCTTTTGGACGCCCTGGCGGGTGAACAGAACATCACCTATGCCCAAGGCTATGCCATCAAAGCCGAAGTCACCGACGACGCCCTGCTGGCCCAGGCCGTGGAAGCGGCCAAAGCGGCGGACAAGGCCGTGGTGGTGGCCGGTCTGCCGGACAGCTTTGAAAGCGAAGGCTACGACCGCACCCACATGCGCATGCCGGAAAACCAGGTGGCGCTGATCGAAGCGGTGGCCAAGGCCAACCCCAACACGGTGGTGCTTTTGTACAACGGCTCCCCCGTGGAAATGCCCTGGATCGACTGCGCGAAGGGCGTGATCGAGGGGTATTTGGGCGGCCAGAACGTGGGCTATGCCAGCCGCGCCGTGCTGTACGGCGAGGTGAACCCCTGCGGCCGCCTGCCCGAAACCCTGCCGGAGCATTTGGAGGATACGCCCTGCTATCTGACCTACGGCGGCGAGGGCAACCGGGCGGAATACACGGAGGGTGTGTTCGTGGGCTATCGCTGGTACACCAGCAAGCTGCAGCCCGTGCTGTTCCCCTTCGGCTACGGCCTGAGCTACACGCAATTCAAGTATGCCAACCTGCGCCTGTCTGCGGACAGCATCAAAGATACCGATACCGTGACCGTGCAGGTGGACGTAAAAAACGTGGGCGCGCTGCCCGGCAAGGAAGTGGTGCAGCTGTACGTGGCCCCGCCCAAGACCGATCTGATCCGCCCCATCCGGGAACTCAAGGGCTTTGAAAAGGTGGAGCTTCAGCCCGGCGAAACCAAAACCGTATCCTTCACTTTGGATCAGCATTCCTTTGCCTACTGGAACACGGCGCTTCACGACTGGCACGTGGTGACCGGCGATTACGATATTGAAATCTGCCGCAACGCGGAAGACGTGGAGCTGGCGGTCAATCTGCACGTGACCGGCACCAAAGCGCTGCCCCGGCACTACGACGCCGACACCATCGTGATGGATCTGGACGAAAAGGCCCTGGCCATCCTCCAGAACACCATGCAGGCGGCCATGGGCGTGATGGGCGGCGGGGAAGACGCGGGGGAGGACGCCGCCATCAACGCCGAAATGAGCATGGCCATGATGCGTTATATGCCGCTTCGCACCTTCGTTTCCTTCGGCAATATGACGCTTGAGGCACAGGAACAGCTGCTTGATCAATTGAACAAAGCATAAAAAATCAATCAGGAGGGACCAATCATGCTGAATCTGAACGTGAAGCCTGCCAACGAATGCAAATACGACGCCGTATCCTTGGGCGAAATCATGCTGCGCCTGGATCCCGGCGAGGGCCGCATCCGCACCGCCCGGGAATTCAAGGCCTGGGAGGGCGGCGGCGAATACAACGTGGTGCGCGGCCTGCATAAGTGCTTCGGCATGCGCACCGGCGTGCTGACCGCCTTTGCCGACAACGAAGTGGGCAAGCTGCTCAAGGACCTGATCGAGCAGGGCGGCGTGGACACCAGCCTGATCTGCTGGAAGAAGACGGACGGCATCGGCCGCCTGTGCCGCAACGGCCTGAACTTCACCGAACGCGGCTATGGCATCCGCGGCGCCGTGGGCTGCTCCGACCGCGCCAACACCGCCATCTCCCAGGCCAAGCCCGAGGACTTCGATTTTGAATACGTCTTCGGCACGCTGGGCGTTCGCTGGCTGCACACCGGCGGCATTTACGCGGCCCTGTCCGAACAGAGCTGCGAAACCGTCATCGAAGCCTGCAAGATTGCCAAGAAGTACGGCACCATGATCTCCTACGACCTGAACTACCGTCCCTCCATGTGGTCTGCCATCGGCGGCCTGGAAAAAGCCCGGCAGGTCAACAAGGAAGTGGCCCAGTACGTGGACGTGATGATCGGCAACGAGGAAGACTTCACCGCCTGCTTAGGCCTGCAGGTAGAGGGCAACGATGAAAACCTGAAGGAACTGAACTTAGACGGCTATTACAAGATGATCGAAGAAGCCGCCCGGCAGTATCCCAACTTCAAGGCCATCGCCACCACCCTGCGCACCGTGAAAACCGCCACCATCAACGACTGGAAGGCCATCTGCTGGGCGGACGGCAAGGTGCATATGTCCAAGGAATACAACGGCCTGGAGATCCTGGACCGCGTGGGCGGCGGCGATTCCTTCGCTTCCGGCCTGGTGTACGGCCTGATCACCACCGGCGACCCCGAGCTGGCCGTGAACTACGGCGCGGCCCACGGCGCGCTCGCCATGACCACCCCCGGCGACACTTCCATGGCCAGCAAGGAAGAAGTGGAATCCATCATGAAGAACGGCAGCGCCCGGGTGAAGCGTTAATGAAGCTTCCCCCGGCGGGGACTTTCCCGGCGTCACGCGCGGCGAGGAGATACCGCACACTGAAAGGGGAACCGTGCTGATGAAAAGGATGCTTGCGCTGCTGCTTACCCTGGCCGCACTGGGCTGCTGCTTTGGCGCAGCCGCCGAAGAACCCGCGGAAGATGCGGACTTCGACGGCGTGTTTGTCCTGATGACCATCCCATACGAGCTGTTCTACGAGGCGGAGACCACGGCGGGCCATTACGATTCCGTGTCCTCCGCCACCCGCGTGAAGCCCCTGATGATGGTTTACGCGGGCGGTTCGTTCCATTACATGCCCGACGGGCGGGAAATCACCGGCGTGATTTTTCCCGTGTACGCGGAAAGCGAGGAAATGCTCGCCATGTACGGCGGCGAGGAAATCACCGACGATTCCTCCGTTGACGTCATCGTGAACGACAAGGGCGAGCAAACAACCACCACCTTCAAAGGCAAGGCCGCGCTATTCCAGTCCTATCCCTTCTCCTATTACCGGCTGAGCGAGGTTCCGGCGGTGTTCAAGCGCCTGGGCTGGGACAGCACCTTCGGCCCCATGGAGGGGCTTGTGGTCATGCTCGACGGCACGGTCAGCCTGATTTCCGATCCTTTCGCCCAGGTGTGCCTGAGCGTGGAGGGCGTGGAAGAGGTGCTGAACGGAGTGGAGGTCAACGCCATGGTATTGGTGGCGAACGACGGCACAAGGCTCGGCATGAAGCACGTGGAAAACATCTGGCTCAAAACCTTCTCCGGCTTCAACTTCGATTCGGAAATCTATTCCCTGCTCAAGGGGCGGAGCGTCGTCAGCGTGGAATTCTATACGTTCGACGCCAAGTACGTGGTTACGGCCGAAGAAGAAGTGACGATCGAGTGAACGGCGCCCGTTCCACCCATGTGTACATCCCCGCTTTCGGAAGAGGGCGGGGATGTGCCCGTTTTGGGGCGGTGGCCTCAATGAAATTACCAAAATATTCCAAAACTTTACAAAAGAAATGGATTGACAATCCGCCCCGTCTCTGGTATAATATCCGTTGCTGGCGGAAAGGCCAGTGTGCCGATATAGCTCAGTTGGTAGAGCGGCTGATTCGTAATCATCAGGTCAAGGGTTCGAGTCCCTTTATCGGCTCCATTTTTTTCGAGGTGTAGCGCAGTCTGGTAGCGCGTTTGGTTCGGGACCAAAAGGCCGTGGGTTCGAATCCCACCACTTCGACTGTATTTTTGCCCTGCGAATCGACGATTTGCAGGGCGTTTTGATTCTTTCAGGAATACCGCAACTCAAATCAAAAAAGCGGCCCTTTTCCGCTGTATCATAAGGCCGAAGCAGACGAAAGGAGCGCTGAAAATGACAGCGTGGCACAGAACCGTTCAGGAGATCATCGACGAGGTGGACGCCGCAATCAAAAAGGAGGACGACGAAGCCCTGGCGCTGAAAGCGCTTTCGGAGCGCATGGGGTATTCGGAATACCATATGTCCCGGCGGTTTTCGGAAATCTCCGGCATGCAGTTTCGGGATTATCTGCGCCTTCGGCGGCTGGCCTTCGCGCTCAAGGATTTGCGGGACGGCAGGGACGGGATTTTGAACATCGCGGTGAAGTACGGCTTTTCCTCCCAGGAGGCGTTCACCCGGGCGTTCAAGGCGGCCTACGGGATCACTCCCGCCGAATACCGGAAAAGCCCCGTGCCGGTGGTGCTGCAAACCATCCTGCGGCCTTTCGACTGCTATCTGCTGGAAGGAGACGCAAACGGCATGGAAGAAAGCAAACAGGATGTAAAAACGTACTTTGTGAACATCCCGGCCCACAAGTTCCTGCACATCCGGAACTATGAAAGCATCGGGTACTGGGATTTCTGGCAGAAGGAAGCGACGGTTCCCGGCTGCGACTGCGGCACGATCTGCGGCCTGCTGGACAGCATTCCCGGCAAGCTGGACGACGTGGGCGGCGGGTCGGAGGACGCATCCAGCGGCCAGCTCATGGCCTGGATCAACGAACCGGCGGGCCGCATCTGCTCCTGGGGCATTCCCCTGGCGGAAGCCTACGGCGTGCGGCTCCCCGCCGATTACGCTGGGCCGGTACCCAGCCAGATGCAATTGATGGACGTGCCGGAAGGGGAATACGTGGTTTTTGAGCATGGCCCCTTCGATTTTGAAACGGAGAACCGCGCTGTGGAGGAAAAGATGGAGGAGGCCATGAAAGCCATGGATTACGCGAAATACGGCTACCAGCTGGATACAACCCAGGGCCGCGTCTTCTACTTCTATCACGACGCGAAACGCTTCTGGAAATACGTCCGGCCGGTGCGAAAGCTGTAACACAAGACAGAATAAAAGCCTTGCGGCATAAGGAGCTATCCTTCTGTTCGCAAGGCTTTTTGGGTTTCCTGTATGTATTACCTGAACTCCGTACTCTGAACGCTGCTCTCTGCCCCCAGGGCTTCCCATTCCTTCCGCGTAATGGCGTACACGGCGGTATGATGGCCCCACTTGTCATCGTAAAATTCTTTGACCAGCTTCATGCCGTTGGCGGCGGCGGTCGCGCGGGAAGGGAGGTTTGCGGCGTTCATATAGGAATATAAGCAATCAAAACCTGTATGGGTAAAGGCCCAGTCCCGCACGGCGCGGGCGGCTTCCTTGCCCAGACCCTGCCGCCAGCGTTCCTTGCGGACGTGATAGCCCACCTCGGGCAGGTTTTCCCCGTCGATTTGCTGCATGGTCAGGCCGCAGTCGCCCACGAATTCCCCGGTTTCCTTTAGGATCGACGCCCACAGGCCAAAGCCGTACCGCCGATAGTTGTCCATGCTCCACTCCAGCCAGCGCTGCACGCCCTTTGCGTCGTAGGGCTTGGGGTAGTATTGCATGGTTTCCGGGTCGGACAGGATGGGGTACAGGGCGTCAAAATCGGCCTGCTCGTATTCCCGCAGGATCAGCCGTTCCGTTTCAAGGATGATCTTACTCACGGTCTTTTTCCTCCTGCGTCAGCGCTTCCAGGGCGGCGCAGAATGCCGGCAGCTCGCGCTTCAAGCGTACGAAGCGCCCCTCCCTGTTCAAAAATACGTGTTCGGAGCGGGCTTCGCACACCGTTTCGCCGTCCGAAGCCTTTTCCATTTGATACTTGATCCCCAGCACCACGCCGTTGAACTCCGCCACGGAAACGGTAACGCGGATTTCGTCGCCGAAGGTGCAGGGCCGCTTGTACTCGCAGGAAACCGATTTCACGGGGGAAAGCACGCCCCGCGCCTCCATAGCCGCGTAGGGGAAACCCAGCTGATCCATGAAGTCGATGCGCGCTTCCTCCATCCAGCGGATGTAGTTGGCGTGATGCACCACGCCCATCATGTCCGTTTCATAATACTGTACCCGGTGCAGATATGCGTTCATTTCCGCGCTCCTTCCCGGAAGATACGCACCAGCACGCCGCCGGGCGCGCCCTCCACGGTGGCGGATAATTCCGCTTTTTCCCAATCTGCCAGTAAAACGCTGTCGGTGACCACCGTGGGCTTAAAGCCGCTGTCAAAGCTGCCCTGGTTTTCGATGAAAATGCGGCACCTTTGGCCGTTTTTGTCCGTCCCTTCCAGCATATAGCGGGCGGAAAGGGCGGCTTTGCCGTCCTTGCTGATGTTCTGGGTGTCCACGCCGGGGCCGATCACCTGGCCCGTGAACCAGGGGCCGCCCGCAACGCCGGTAAAGGGGATCATCAGGATATCGCGGGTGCTTCCGTTTACCCGCTGGGAGGGAAGGAGCTTTACCTGGATTTCAAGAAGCATTTCTCCGTTCATGGCCGTCCGTCCTTTCAGCATAAAGATAAAATCGCCGTTTGCGCTTACTATACCGGAAATTGGATGTTTTTTCAAGTTCTTTTGCGATTTATGTATTTTTGGGCTTGTTTTCTCCCGGTTTATCCTGTAAAATGAAAGCGTATCCGGGATTTTTGAAGTGAAAAAAATGAAGGAGGTTTCCCATGAAAGCGGACAAGTGGGCTTGGTGGAAGGAAGCGGTGGTGTACCAGATTTATCCCCGTTCCTTCGCGGACTCCAACGGCGACGGCATTGGCGACCTGAACGGCGTGACCGAACACCTGGATTATTTGAAGGAATTAGGGGTGGACGTGATCTGGTGCAGTCCCTTTTTTGCCTCCCCCAACTATGACAACGGCTACGATATTTCCGATTACCGCGCCATTATGAAGGAATTCGGCACCATGGAGGATTTTGACCGGATGCTGGCCGGCATTCACGCCCGGGGCATGAAGCTGGTGATGGATCTGGTGGTGAACCATTCCTCCGAGGAACACGCCTGGTTCGTGGAAAGCCGCAAGAGCCGGGACAATCCTTACCGGGATTATTATATCTGGCGGGACGGCGTGGACGGCGGCGAACCCAACAACTGGGGCAGCTGTTTTTCCGGCTCCGCCTGGCAGCTGGACGAGGCCACCGGCCAGTATTATCTGCATCTGTTCACCAAGCAGCAGCCCGATCTGAACTGGGCCAACCCCAAGGTGCGGGACGAAATCTTTGATATGATGACCTGGTGGTGCAAAAAGGGCATCGACGGCTTCCGCATGGACGTGATCGGCATGATTGGCAAGGAAAACTACAACGACGGCCCCGTGTACCCCGGCGCGCTGTACGGCGATTTCGTGCCCTCCTGCCAGCATACGGAAACCACCCACCGGTATTTGAAGGAAATGCGGGAACGGGTGCTGGATAAGTTCGACCTGCTCACCGTGGGCGAGTGCGGCGGCACCCCGGCGGACGCCATCCGCTACTCCAACGACGACGGCAGCGAGCTGAACATGTCCTTCTGCTTCGAGCATACCGACGGCATCTGCGACCACACCGAAATGGGCAAGTGGAGCGATCACGGCGGGCCGCTGGACGAGGTGCGGGAGGTGCTGAACCGCTGGCAGCTGGCCTTGCAGGGGAAAGCCTGGAACAGCGTGTATCTCACCAACCACGACCAGCCCCGGCAGGTGAGCCGCTTCGGCAACGACAGCCCCCTGTGGCGGGAAAAGAGCGCCAAGATGTTAGGCACCCTCATCCACATGATGCGCGGCACGCCCTACGTGTACCAGGGCGAAGAACTGGGCATGACCAACATCTACTTTAAATCCATCGACCAGTACCAGGACGTGGAGGTGCACAACGCCTGGAAGCAGTGGGTGCTGTCCGGCCGGGTCAACGCCACGGATATGCTCAGGTGGTTCGCCAAAATCGCCCGGGACAACGCCCGCACCCCCATGCAGTGGAACAGCCAGCCTAACGCGGGCTTCACCACCGGCACGCCTTGGCTGCCCGTCAATAACAATTACCTGGAAATCAACGCGGAAAAGGCCCTGAAGGACCCGGACAGCGTGTTCTATTACTACAAGAAGCTCATCGCCCTGCGCCACACCCACGATATCATCGTGTACGGCGAATTTATCCCGCTGCTGGAAAACGATCCCTGCGTCTACGCCTACCGCCGGGCGCTGGACGGCAAGGAACTGACCGTGCTGTGCAACTGGACGGACAAAACCGTCCCCTGCGCCCTGTCCTCCGACGAAATGGGCGAAGAACTGATTTCCAATTATCCCGAACACAAAGAAGGCTTCCTGTATCCCTATGAAGCCAGGGTGATGCTGAAATAATAACAGCCCTCGAAAGGCAGCTAAAGCAATCTTTCGAGGGGCTGCATCAATTTCTTGTAAAATGGCGTTCCCGGCCTGATGCGCCGGGAACGCTCATTTTATGGCCGGAAATTGATAGCGAAAGCAAACGCATGGGGGAAGCGTATTTTTGAAAGTACGAAAAGAACGGCTTTGTGTAAAGCATTTTCGCGTTCCTTGTGTTTCGATAAGATCCTTCACATGCTGCTTATGACGGGCCGGAAGGCCCCGGACAGCAAAGAATGGTTTCCCTCAGAAAAAATCCATTACTCTTCGGGCCGCAGGACGGTGCCCATATCGTCGCCGTCCAGGACTTTCAGGATGCTTTCCGGCTCAAACAGGCCGAACACCCGCACGATGGGCACCTTGTTTTCGGCGCAGAGGGCGAAGGCGGCGGCGTCCATCACCTTGAGGCGCAGTTCCTGGGCCTTTTCGTAGGTGATTTCCCGAATGAGGGTGGCGGTGGGGTCAAGTTTGGGGTCGGCGGTATACACGCCGTCAATGTTCTTGGCCAGCAGAATAGCGTCCGCGCCCACTTCCACGGCGCGGAGCACCACGGCGGTGTCGGTGGAGAAGAAGGGATTGCCGCTGCCGCCCGCGAAGAGGGTGACGCAGCCCTGTTCCATGTAGGCACGGGCTTTTTCAGCGTTGAACACCTCGCACACCCGGGGCATTTCGATGGCACTCATGACCACGGCCTTGCCGCCCGCGCGCTGCACGGCGTCCCGCATGGCCAAGCAGTTGATGACGGTGCCCAGCATGCCCATCTGATCGGCGGTCACCCGGTCCATCTGCCCGCCGCTGCGGCCCCGCCAAATGTTGCCGGCGCCGATGACCACGCCCAATTGGGTCTTGCGCACGATCTCCACCAGCACCTGGGCCACGTGGTCGATGACGCCGTGATCGAACAGCCGTCCGTTTTCGCCTAACATTTCGCCGCTGAGCTTGAGCAGCACGCGCTTGTATTCCAGCTTCATTTGTTTTACCCTCCTTGTATCGGTTCAGTCAAAAGTGGAAAGTGGAAAGTGAAAAGTGGAATTCTATATAGTCTGCAATAACTGCCGTCATGCAATATGCAAACAATTCAAATTTTCACTTTCCACTTTTCACTTTCCACTTTCTGTCTTGCATGAAAGATACAGCTGCATTCAGGCAAGTTCAGCTCAATTCGGCTTCCAGGCGCACGCAGCGGCCCACGAAGGAAAGCTCGTTGTAATTTTTCAGCTCGCTTTCAAAGGTATCGTCGTACTTTTGCAGCATGGCCTGATAATCGTTGTAGCGTTTTACTTTGCGCAGGACGCGGCCCTGGGGGGTCTGAAGGAGCATGATGGCCCCGTCCACGGCAGCCTGGGCGGGAACGACGAGCAAAAGGTCCCCCCGCTGCACGCGGAAGCCCCGCAGATCATTGTCCGGGGCCATGAAATAGAACACCTTGTCCGGGGACGCGCCTTCGATTTTGCCGTTGGTAATGGGCAGGAGGCGGTGGCCCACCTCTTTCATGACGGCGTTGTACACCGGCACGTGCTTGAGGACGCCGGAAAGGGCGTCCAGCCAGATGGAACCCGCCACGCCGGGGTCGGCGGCTTCCGTTTTTTCTTCGGCTTTTTCCGCTTTCGCGGGCTTTTTGGTTTCCACCGCCCGGGTCAATTGCGGCACGGCGGACTGCAAATCCACGGTGGCGGCGATGTCGTCCAGGGTGAAATCGCTTTCGGTCTGCTCTTTCATGCCCATGGCTTTCAGGATGCGGCGGGCCTGATCGTCGGCAATGATGCGGGTGCCCGCTTCCACTTCCATTAAATACTTGTCGCTGACGCCGCATTTCCGGGCCACCTGCTTGTGGGTCAGGCCCTGACGGGTGCGTTCTAAGCGAATCAAATCTCCCAATCTGCTCATATATTTCCTCCGATTGTTTTAATCTCCATAATCGCCGTTTCCCGGCAGCAGCTTGATGTCCAAATGGGGGTTTTCCGCCGCCGCGTCAAAGAACACGGCCAAAAAGCCGGGCCATTTTTCCATTTTATCGCTGGGGTTGGCACAGTCCTCGATCACCAATTGGGTATCGGAAAGATCGGTCAGGCAGTCGTGGAGCGCGTCCAAGTTTTTTCCATAATATTCGGGAAAATTCAGCGCTTTGGCCAGGTCGGCATGGGCCTTTTCCGGGGTGTCCCACCCGGCGGCGGATAACTGTACGCGGTTCATTTGGCACTTCCCTCCCGGGTAATATCCTCAAAGGTGTTGTAATGATCCTCGGTATAGAAGATCAGGCCGTCGGAGCTGTAAATGATGCGCTTGGCGTTGCGGCCGCCCCTGTAACGCGCCTGATCCAGGGCGTAATCTATATCGCACTCGAAGTATTGGCGTCCTTTGGCAACGGGCAATAAACCCTCGTAATTGCCGAAGCGGTCGCCGCCGATGCTTTTGCCAGGGGCCACCTTCCACAGGTTTCTTTCGCTTTCGACCCATCCCAAGGTACGGGCCTGCTCTTTGGTGATGTAATTGGGCGGAAGCTTCTTAAACGCCCGCAGGTAGGCGGCCACGTGTTCCTTATCGCTGTATTCGCCGCCATAGACCACAAAGGATTCGTCTTTTTGGGGCGGATCGGTTTCCTCCGGCGGGACGTCCTTCACGTCCTGGGTGATCAGCTCGTATGTGTCCTGATCCAGCGCGCCGGTGACTTTCAGGCCCCAGTCCTGCTGGAAAGCGATGACGGCCTCCTCAAAAGCTTTGCTGAAATTGCCGTCGATCCTACCGCTGTAATAGCCCAAATCCTTGAGCGCGGTTTGGGCCTTGCGCACCTCCGCGCCGGAGGAACCCTTTTTCAGAGTTTTCCATTCCTCGGCGTAAGCGGAGGACAGCCAGGAGGACGCGCTCTTGTTCAAGCCGGGGTATACGAAGGCGAAGATGCTGCCGCCAATCACGGCCAGGGCCGCCAGCAGCGCCAGCAGCCGCAGAAGCCCGCTTCTTTTTTTCTGTTCCATTTATCTTTCCTCCTGAATCCACACGCTGCGGTTGCCGTACACATCGGAAATGAAGATGGCGGGCTGGCCCCGCAGCTGGGGCAATTGCAGCGATTCCTGCAAAGCGGGCGTTTGCTTGCGCCGGGCGGCGCTGGCCTGACTGCGGAACACGCCATCCCGATAAAAGCCCACCGACCACTGATCCACCGCGTCCAGGCCGGTGACTTCGCAGCCCTCCGGGGACCGGTAATCCAGCAGGCGCACGTCGTGGAACGCGATGCCCGGTTCAAATTCGGCGGTCATGGCCGCGCCGGGCGCGCCGCAGGGGGCGGAAACGGTCATTTGCGTATCCAGCAGCCGCTTGCGGCTGACGGATAAGGCCAGCGGCGAGGAATCGGCGGCGAGAAACCGCCTGTTCGTCTGGCCCGCGGCGGCGGCGGTGGTGCCGGAACCGGCGAACAGATCCGCCACCAGCTCCCCCGGCTGGGTGGAGCAGAGAATGATGCGGTTCAGCAGCGCCAGGGGTTTTTGGGTATCGTACCCGGTGCGCTGGGGATCCTTCTGCTGCAAATGGCTCACGTCCGTCCACACGTCGCCGGGGTACACGGGATCATCGTCATAATAAATGTAGGTTTTGCCGCCGGACTGAATGGAACGGTAGGGCCGCCCGTTTTCGTCCACCGCCCGGCGCATGTGGTTGGAGCGGTTTTCGTTGCGGGGCAGGGGCACCGCCGTGATATCGAAATACTGGGCGCGGGATTTGCGGTAGAACAGGATGGTGTCGTGCTTGCGGGAAAAGCGCTTCATACTGCGCCCGCCGGACTGATAGGCCCAAATGATCTCATTCACGAAATTGCTTTCGCCGAAAATCTCGTCGCACAAAAGCCTTGCGTACACGTTCATGCGGCTGTCCAAATGCAGGAAAAAAGAGCCGGTATCCTTGAGCAGCGCCTTGGACGTTTCCACCACGGGCCGCAGCAAATTCAAAAAATCCTGCCTGGTGGCAAAACGGTCGCTGTACGCGGGCAGCACCAGGGGATTTTTGCCCGTGACCCAGCCCTTTTCACCCACCCGCATGCGCATAAAAAAGTCTTCCCCCGTCATAAAAGGCGGGTCGAGATACACGCAGGAAACCTGCCCGGCCCAGCGGCTGAAATCGCCCCGGGCGTCCCGCAGCAGCAAATCTCCCTGGCGGCCGCTGCCGTGCGTTTCTTGTTTGCAGTCCGTTTGTATCCAGACCATGGGCAAGCCCCTTTCTCAAAGCGTTTTCAACCGTTCGTTGTAAGCGTGCAGCGCGTCCAAAAACGCGGTGTGGGCGGGATGGGCGTACAGGAGCCGCCCCGCCTGGGCCACCGCCTCCACAAACCGGGGATTCAGGCCCCGCTTCCCGCTTTCCATCAGCGGGCACACGGCCCAGGCCCGGCGGTCCATTTTCGCCCCCGTCCGGGTGGGCAGGAGGGGAAACAAGCGGCAGGACAGAGGCCGCATCTCTCTTTCGCAGGTTCCGTCGCACACCAGCAGCCGCCCGCCGGGGATCACGGCGTCATCCGTTTCAATGCGCCAGCCCGCCGGAAGATCGGTATACAGCGCTTCTTCCCCCGGAAACAGCAGCATGCCGCCTTGGCCGTCCTCGTCGCTCTGGCAGCAGGCAGCGCCGCAGGCGCGTCCGCAGTCAATTTTCAGCGGGGTCACGCTTTCCAGCAGCGCCCTCGCGGCAATCACCGTTTCCAGCGGTTCCATGGCCGTCTTCCTCCCCGTTTGCGCGCGCGTTCCCGTGTTTGATATGCTCTATTTTATCACGAAAGCCCGGGCTTGACAAGGCGAAGTTCAGCGCCTCGCGGAGGCGGAAACGCTTCAAATGCGCCGAAAAAACGCCGGAAAGACGCCGATTTTCTCAAAAAAGTTTGAAAAAAATACTTGCCATGCCCCTGATCTTGTGGTATAATCGGCCTGTTGTCACAAACGGGCGGTCCGCTACCGGCAGGAAATGCCGGCATGAACGTCTATGAGGGAAGGAGGACACCATTCCATGAGCGAAATCATCCGTTCGATCGAACAGGCGCAGCTCCGTACCGATTTGCCCAGCTTCAACGTTGGCGATACGCTCCGCGTATTCGTGAAGGTTGTGGAAGGCAACCGCGAACGTCTTCAGGCGTTTGAGGGCACCGTGATCGCCAAGCGCAACGGCTCCAGTCGCGAGACCTTTACCGTTCGCCGCGTATCCTACGGCATCGGCGTAGAACGCACTTTCCCGCTGCATTCCCCCCGTGTGGATCATATCGAAGTGATCCGTCGCGGCAAGGTCCGCAGGGCGAAGCTGTACTATCTGCGCAATCTGCAGGGCAAGGCTGCCAAGATCAAGGAAGCCGGCCGCCGCTGATTTTTCTGACAGAACAAAAATGGCTTTGGGGAGAAACAAATCCCGAAAGCCTTTTTTGTTGTGTAACCAATTCGAGCGCGTTGCGCCAAAGAGAGTTGAGAGCGGAGAGTCGAGAGTTGAGATTTATATAGTCGAACAATAACCCAAACAGTCAGCCAGCCAGTATTTCAAGCTAACGAAATCTCAACTCTTCACTCTCAACTCTCAACTCTATTCCTTTTTTCCAGATTAGGCTATATAATCTGAACTCTGTACTCCGCGCTTAAAGTCCCTTTTCCCGGTCAAACGCCTGCCACAGGGGCGCGTAGATGGAAACGGCCAATTCATGCTCCTCCAAGGTGCGGCTGAAATGCAGTTCGCCGGTATTGGGATCCTTGGAGCAGAAATAGAGGTAACCGTCGGCCATGAACTGCTCGTCGGGGTACAGCGCCGCCTGAATGGCCGCCGCCGAGGGGGAGCAGATGGGGCCGATGGGCAGGCCCTTGTTGGTGTAGGTGTTGTAGGGCGAATTGACCTTTAAATCCTCGTTGGTCAGGGCCATGCGCTTGACGCCGCTGGCGTACTTCACCGTCACGTCGCTGCCTAAGGCCATATTCTTTTTCAGGCGGTTGTGGAACACGGCGGACACCTTGGCAAAGTCCGCGTTCTTGGCCTCTTTTTCGATCATGGAGGCCAGGGTGATCACCTGATCCATGGTCATGTTCAATTGATCCGCCCGGTCATGGTATTCCGTTTTAAACACCGCTTCCGTCTGGCTCAGCAGCTTTTTGATGATGTCCTCCATGGTGGCGCTGGTGTAAACCTCATACGTATCCGGGGCCAGATAGCCCTCCAGGGCGTACAGGCGGGAAGACGCGCCGCGGGAAGCCAGCACATCCGCAATATAATAGTAGGCGGAAAAATCCTGGCCGGAGCGGCAAAGCGCCAGAAACGCGTTTTCATCCTCGATGGCCCCTAAGGTTTTCAGGTAAGCTGCGATATCCGTTACCGTCCAGCCGGGAATGATGGTGATGTTCCGGGTGATGGGGTTGCCGTCGCCGGTGGTGAGCAATTCCATAATGTCCCGCATGCTCATGCTGCGGCTCACCTTGTATTCCCCCGCCTGGATCTTCTGGCCGTAGCCCAGAAAATCGGCGTAATACTTAAACACCGTGCGGTTTTGGATCAGCCCGGCGTTTTCCAGGTTATTGGCCACCCGGGTCAGGCTGTTGCCGGAGGACACCACAAAAAGCGTTTCGGTATGATCCGACCCGTCCACCGGCGCGAAAAAGTGCCGATCCACCCAGTTCCAGCCCGCCATGGTCACCCCGGCCACCACCAGCAGCACGCACAGGGCCAGCATCACGGGCCGCAGGATATTCCACAGCCAGCTGTACCAGAACAGGCCGTATTCCCGCTCCTTGCGCAGTTTTTCCGGGGTGTATTCCTGGTCATCCTGATACTTCTTCAAAGCTTCCTCCTGACACGATTCAACCGAAAGAGAGTGGAAAACTGAGAGTTGAGAGTTGGAAGTTGAGAGTTGGAAGTTGAGAGTTGGGAGTTGAGAGTTGAGATGAAATAATGTCGGAACATCGTGTTTTGATTTCACTAACAATATCTCAACTCTCCGCTCTCAACTCTCCACTCTTTTTCCTTCCGTCAGCCCGGCATGGGAATATCCAGCCCGGACGCCTGGGTGATGACGCCGAAGATTTCGGCCATCATGCGCTGCATTTTCATTTCCGCCATGAGGAAGCCGCTTGTGCGGCTGTCGGCGAACAAAAGCATGTTCAGGGAATTGAAGCGCTGGGTTTCGTCTCCGTCCATGCCCTGGCCGGAAAGCATCCGCATCTGCATGGACGTTTGCAGCCTGCGGTATTCCTGGATCAGGGCCTTGATGCCGGCGTCGGCGTCGATTTCCTTTTTGAGCGCGCTGTATTCCCGGTATTCCGGGGTTTCCTGGATGGCCTTCGCCAGTTCCCTGGCCGCTTCCATGGCCTGCATAGTGTTCCCTCCCATTCATTCAACGATACGGAAAGACGATTTCTTCCCGTCATTTTTCTTCTTCCTTGTTAATCAGCGGTTTGGGGATAAAGCCCCGGAAGGCGGTAAAGATTTCGTTGCTTTCCACGGTCAAATCCCCGCCCTCGCCGCGCATGGTTTCCCGCGCGATGTGCAGGCCCATGCCCCGGCCCTCGCCCTTGCCGGAAAAGCCCGGCTCGAAAATGGAGTTCAGATGCTTTTCGGGGATGGCGGGGCCGTTGTTTTTCACCTCGAAGGAAAAGCTCTTCACGTCCTCGTTCAGGGTGATCAAAAGCCTGGGGGAGCTTTGGCCCTCCAGGGCGTCCATGGCGTTGTCGATCAGGTTGCTCAGCACCCGGCACATTTCCCAGGCTGGAAGGGGCAGGTTTTCCCACACCGCGTGAACGGACAATTCCACGTCGACGCCCCGCTGCTTGGCCTCGGCCATTTTCGCCCGGAGCAGGGCGTTCACCGGCGCGCAGGCGGTTTTCAGCGCCTGGCTGACGGACTGGATATCGCCGTACACCTGCTCGATGTAGCGGTTGGCTTCCTCGTATTCCCGCATTTCGATCAGGCTGTACACTACCTGCAAATGGTTCAGGAAATCGTGGCGCTGAATGCGCATGGCCACGTTCAGGTCGCTCATCTGGGTCACGGTTTCGTTGAGGCCGTGGAGCTTAAAGGACAATTTGCCCGCCCGGTACGCTTCCATAATGTCCACCGCCGCGCCCCAGGTGACCACCACCGCCAGCAGCAGCACCACCACGTCGCCCAAAGGGCCTTGCAGGGCGGAATTGACCCCGTCGGTGAGGATATACACCGCCAGGGCGATCACGGCGATGATTTGCAGGGCGTTGATGATGATGGAATACATGGCCGCCTTGCGGACGTTCACTTGGCGCTGGATCTTCATGATTCCGGGTTCATCTCCTTTCGCAGGGCGGCGAGGACGCGCGCTTCCATGCGGGAAATCTGCATTTGGGTGCGGTTCATGCGCTGGGCCGTCTCCCGCTGGCTCAGCCGCAGGGTAAAACGCAGGCGCAGCATTTCGCGTTCGGTTTCGTTCAGGGTATCCATGGCGCGGCGCAGGTCTTCCCGCTGCTCCGCCGATTCAAAGCCCGCTTCCAGGGCGGGCAGGCGGTCGGCCAGGGACAACCCGTTTTCATCCGGCGCGTTCAGGGACAAAAGACTGCCCGCGTTCTGAGCCGCTAAGGTGGAAAGCACCGTTTCCAGCGTCCAGCCCAAAGCCTTTGCCAGCTGCCGGGGGGTGGGTTCCTCGTGGCGCAGAGCATAATAGGCTTCCCGCGCCTGGGAAAGCCTTGCGGCCTGTTCCCGCAGGGCGCGGGGCGTGCGCAGCAGGCTTTCCTTGTCCCGCAGATGGTTGCGCACCGCGCCGGTGATCGTGGGCGTCACGTAGGTAGTGAATTTATAGCCCCTGTCCGGGTCGAAGCCCCGCAGGGCCTGGACGCAAGCTAAGCACGCGGTCTGATAGAGATCGTCGTACTCCCCGCCCCGCTGGGAAAAGCGCCAGGCGATGAGGGCGCACAGGGGCAGGGACGCGTCCAGCGCATCCTCCAGCCGCTTTTCGGTTTTCTCCTGGGCATACAGGCACGCCAGGGCGTGCATTCGCTGGGCGTCCATGGTCATGCGTTTGCGGGCAGGATCATGCGCACGCAGTGTACGCCCGCTTCGTCCTGATCCAATGCCACTTCCCGCACTAAGGTTTGAATGATCAGCCGGGCGATTTCCGGATCGGCCTTTTCTTCCTCCGGGCGGCGGGCGCCCTCCCGGGCGGTCAGGGTCACGTGCAGGCCGTCGGGCCGGGGTTCGCAGCACAGCGTCAGCGTTTCGGCGGTATAATCCTGGTGCAGCAGCAAATCGCAGCTTTCTTCGATGGCGGTATTCAAATCCTCCATCACGTCCACGGGCACGTCGAACAGGGCGCTGACGCCGCTTAAGGCCATGCGCAGCACCAATACCCATTCTTCCCGGGCGGGAACCGTAAGCGTCATGGGCGTCATGCTTTTTCCACCACCTTGATATCGGGATCGCCCACCACGTACAGCAGCGTGGAATAGGCGTCCCTGGCATTTTTCACCCAAAGGGCTCGGGGACAGAGCAGGGTGATGCCCTCCTCGGGCAGGTTGAAATACACGGGGATGTTCCCCGGCATGGCGGCCAGCAGCCTTTGCGCCTCCGCCATCTGTGACCGTTTCAGGCGCACATAAATCTTGGTTTTCGATTCCTTGGCGATTTGGGCGTCGGTGCGCGTGTCCGGGGCTTTCTGGCCGGGGTTCTCCAGCGGTTCCACCGTGTCCGCCAGTAGCTTGATATCCTCTTCCTCCCGCACGGACAGGCGGCCCGTCACCAGCACGGCCTGATCCTCCGCAAGGCTTCGGCTGTATTTTTCGTACACCTTGGGGAACATGAGGCATTCCACCTGTCCGGTCTGATCCTCCAAGGTGAAAAAGCCCATCATGCCGCCCTTGCGGGTCACCTTGCTGTGACTTTCCACGATGATGCCGCCCATGGCAACCCGCCGCCCGTCCTCGGAAATGCCCTGATCCGGCTGTTCCGATAATTCCTGCAAATAAGCGGTGTTCACCGGCAGCTTTTTCAGGGCTTCCGCGTACTCGTCCAGGGGGTGGGCGGAGCAATACACCCCCGTCATTTCCTTTTCCTGGGCCAATAATTCTTTTAAGGGGTATTCCGGCAGTTCGGGGAAGGTTTCGCGGGTCATCAGCTCCTCGGCGGGCTGGCCGAAATCGAAGAAGGAAACCTGCCCGGTCACGTTCTGCCTGCGCTGGTTGGCCTGGCTGTCCATGGCGGATTCGTAAACGTGTATGCACTGGGCGCGCTTGGCCCCGAGGCCGTCGAAGCAGCCCGCCTTGATCAGGCTCTCCACCGCCCGCTTGTTCACGTCCTCCCCCGCCACCCGGCGGCAGAAATCGAAAATATCCCGGAAGGGGCCGTGATTGAACCGATCCCGGACGATGGCCTCCACCGCCTTCTCCCCCACGTTTTTCACGCCGCCCATGCCGAAGCGGATGCCCCGCCTGCCGTCGGGAAGCGCGTCCACCGTAAAGGGACGGAAGGAGGAATTGATGTTCGGCGGCAGGATGGGAATGCCCTTCTGCCTGCAATAGTAGATATAGCCCGCGATCTTGGCGCTGTTGCCGGTGACGGAGTTCATCAGCGCGGCCATGAATTCGGCGGGGTAATGATACTTTAAATATCCCGTTTGAAGGGCCACCACGGCGTAGCAGGCGGCGTGGGGCTTGTTGAAGGCGTAGGAAGCAAAGGAGGTCATTTCATCGAAGATGGATTCCGCCACTTCCGCCGATACGCCCTTGGAAACCGCGCCGGGAATGTGGTCGTCCTGGGATCCGTAGACGAAGTTTTTCCGCTCCTTCGCCATGACGTCCTTTTTCTTTTTCGCCATGGCGCGGCGCACCAAATCGCTGCGGCCGTAGGAATAGCCCGCCAGGTCGCGCACGATCTGCATCACCTGCTCCTGGTACACCATGCAGCCGTAGGTCACGTCCAGAATGGGGGCCAGCAGGGGCGTTTTGTACTGCACCGTTTCCGGGTGCTGCTTGCCCCGGATGTAGCGGGGAATGGATTCCATGGGGCCGGGGCGGTACAGGGAAATGGCGGCGATGATGTCCTCAAAGCTGCGGGGCCGCATATTGGTGAGGAAATTCCGCATGCCGCCGCCTTCCAGCTGGAACACGCCGTCCGTGTCCCCGGCGCAGATCATGTCGAACACCCCTTCGTCGTCCAGGGGAATGTCCTCGGGCTTTAAATGAATGCCCCGCTGGGCGATCATGTCCAGCGTATCCCGGATCACCGTCAGCGTGCGCAGGCCCAAAAAGTCCATTTTCAGCAGGCCAAGCTTTTCGATGATGCCCATGGGGAACTGGGTGGTGATCACTTCGTCGTTCTTTTGCAGGGGCACGTACTTGACCGCCGGTTCACGGGTAATGAGCACCCCGGCAGCGTGGGTGGAGGCGTGGCGGGGCATGCCCTCCAGGGTCAGGGCGGTGTCGATCAGGCGTTTCACCCGGTCGTCGGTTTCGTACATGTCCCGCAGCTCTTTGTTCTGCTCCATGGCCTTTTCCAGGGTCATGTCCAGGGCCATGGGCACGGCCTTGGCTACCGTGTCCACCTCGGCGTAGGGGTAGCCCAGCACCCGGCCCACGTCCCGAAGTACGCCCCTTGCGGCCATGGTGCCGAAGGTGATGATCTGGCACACGTGATCGTGGCCGTACTTCCGGGCCACGTAGTCGATGACCTCCTGCCGCCGCTCGTAGCAGAAATCCACGTCGATATCGGGCATGGAAACGCGCTCGGGGTTCAGGAAGCGTTCAAACAGCAGTTGATATTTCAGGGGATCCAGCATGGTGATATTCAGGCAGTAGGCCACGATGCTCCCCGCGCCGCTGCCGCGCCCCGGCCCCACCATGATGCCGTTGTCCTTGGCGTACTTGATGAAATCCCACACAATGAGAAAATAATCCACGTAGCCCATCCGCGTGATGACGGAAAGCTCGTATTCCAAGCGTTCCCGGGCGGTTTGGTCGTCCTTATCGTAGCGCTTTGCGAACCCTTCCTCGCACAGGCGGCGGAGCATGGAATCGGGCGTCTCCCCTTCCGGCACGTCGTACCGGGGCAGGTGGACGGTATGGAAATCGAACTCCACCTGGCAGCGCTGGGCGATTTCCTCCGTGCGCTGAATGGCCTCGTCCAAATCGGGGAACAGGGCGCGCATTTCCGCCTCGGATTTCACGTATAGCTCCGGGGTGTGCTGCCGCATGCGGTTGTCGTCCTCTAAGGTCTTGCCCATTTGGATGCACATAAGCACTTCCTGGGCGTCGGCGTCCTCCCGCCGGAGATAATGGCAGTCGTTGGTGGTCACCAGGGGCACGCCGGTTTTTTTGCTCATGTCGATCAGCCGGGGCAGCACGGTCTTTTCTTCCATGAGGCCGTGATCCATGAGTTCGATATAAAAGTGATCGGGGCCGAACAGCTCCGCCATGTCCCGGACGTACTGTTCCGCGTCGTTATACCTTTCCTCCAGCAGCATTTTGGGCAGGTCGCCGGAAATGCAGGCGGACAGGCAAATCAGGCCCTCGTGGTGCTGCCTGATCAAATTGTAATCCATCCGAGGGCGGTAATAAAAGCCCCGCGTGAACGCTTCGCTGACCAGGTACATCAAATTCTGATAGCCCGTTTCGTTTTCGCACAGCAAAATCAAATGGCTGTATTCCCGGCTCAATACCCGCTTGTCCTCCATATCGGGGCAAACGTAGGCTTCGCAGCCGATGACGGGATGAATCCCCGCGTCCTTGCACGCCTGATAAAACTCCACCGCGCCGTAGAGCACGCCGTGGTCGGTGATGGCGCAGGCGTCCATGCCCAGCTCCTTCACCTGCCGCACCAGCTTTTTGATGCGGCACGCGCCGTCCAGCAGGCTGTATTCCGTATGCAGGTGCAGATGCGCAAACGCCATGGCGGTTCCTCCTTTTCCGGCCCGATTTTGATTGTTTCATTATAGCGCAAATTCCATGGAATGTAAATGAAGAAATGGGGGGCTTGTGTTTTCCCCCGATTTCGGCTATAATCAAGGGCGTATATAAATGGAAGGAGATCAAGAAAACTTGGGCATTTTATCCGCCTTGCAGAGCGATCCACGGGGTACGATCATTATTTTGCTGTATCAGATTCCCGCCATCCTGATCGCCCTGACGCTGCACGAATTGAGCCACGGCTATGTGGCTTACCGCTGCGGCGACCCCACGGCCCAGATGATGGGGCGGCTGTCCTTCAATCCCTTGAAGCACTTAGACCCCATCGGCACCCTGTTCATGCTGCTGTTCGGCTTCGGCTGGGCGCGGCCCGTGCCGGTGAACCCCCGGAATTATAAGCATTACCGGCGGGACGACCTGCTGGTGTCCATCGCGGGCATCACCATGAATTTCTGCCTGTTTTTCTGCACCATGCTGCTGCTGACCGGCCTCAATCAGCTTTTGTGGAAGCCGGAATTATGGACGCTGGGCGGCATGACCACGCCCAAGGAATTTTTGAGCTTTCAGGGCATGAATTTTTATGCCGTTTTAAGCGGCGACAACACCCTCGTCGTGGAAAACGCCACCCAGTATATCCGCAGCGTCAGCGGCAGTTCCGTCTATATGAGCCTGCTGACCCCCGCCAAATTCCAGAATATGAGCATCGTGACCGACGGCGCGGGGGCGTATTATTTCGCGTTGGAGGGCTTATCCGATTACCTGCGCTCCCCCTGGCTGATTTACGTGCAAAGGTTCCTCATGTTCTTTGCCCGTGTCAATTTGAGCTTGGCCGTTTTCAACCTGATCCCCATTCCGCCGCTGGACGGCTACCACGTGGTGAACGACATTTTCCTCCGGGGCAGGCTGCACATCCCGGCCAAGGTCATGAACGTTCTCATGATCGGCATGCTGGCTCTGTTCTATTTCACCAATATTTTTTCCACCGCCATCAGCACGGCGGTCTACTTCGTGCAGGGCGGCGTGCTGAACGCCATCCTGTGGGTATTTGGCCTTGGTTGACAGCCAAAAAACAGGAAAGAATCTATCAGACTTCCTTATGTCTTTCTTGGAAGGGGGTCTGGGGGAAACCGTTCTTTTAGCCATACGGCCTTCGGACGTATGGCGCGGTATCAAACAGGTTAATTTGAACCACAGCACGAACAAGCGAAGCGCAGGGCGTGCGAAGTTTGACCAAAGAATGGTTTCCCCCAGAGAATAAACAATCATGGCGCTTACATTGCATTTAAGCCAGTTTGACGGGCCGCTAGACATGCTGCTGTTCCTGATCGGCAAGGCGAAAATCGACATCAAGGACATTTTCGTGTCCGAGGTGACGGATCAGTATATCCAGTCGGTGCAGAACGCCCCGGATTTAGACATGGACGACGCCAGCGCCTTTATTTCCATGGCGGCCACGCTGCTGGAAATCAAAAGCCGGGCATTGCTGCCCAAGCCGCCCAAGGAGGACGAGGAAGACCCGGAGCAGGCTTTGATCCGCCAGCTGGAGGAATACCAGCGGTTCAAGGAAATCGCCCAGAACATGCAGGGCTTTGAAAAAGCGGCGGCGCTGATGTTTGAAAAGCTGCCGGAGGAATATCCCCTGCCCCCGCCCACGCTGGAGCTGAAAAACCTGACCATGGAAGGGCTGCTGGCGGCTTTTGCCAGGGTGATGGCCCGTGTGCCGGAGGAAGAGGAAGAAGCCGTTCATGCCGCCCGGCGCATCGTGCGGGACGAATACACCGTGCCCCGGTGTACCGCCCACATCCTGAAACGGCTGAAAAAAGGCCCCGTGCGCTTTGAGGAGCTGTTTTCGCCCCAGCCTTCAAGGGACGAGGTGGTGACGCTATTCCTGGCCCTGCTGGAACTGCTTCGCTTAGGCCGGGCGGCGGTCATGCAGGACGGCGTTTTCGGGGATATGGTGCTGAAACCCCGGCAGGGAGAACCCACGGAGGGAGAATTGCAGATTGATGGATATACCTGAACTGGCCCACGTGATCGAGGCCATCCTTTTTGTGGCCGGGGAGCCGGTGAACGTGCGGGAAATCCAGCGCGCCCTGGAAGTGACCGAGGACGAGACCCGGCAGGCTATCGACGCCCTGGAAAGCGATTACAGCTACCACCGCCGGGGCATTACCCTGAAGCGCTTCGGCCAGCACATCCAGCTTTCCACCCGCGCCGAATACGCGCCCTATGTGGAGCGCCTGTTGCAGCCCATCCAGAAGCAGAGCCTTTCCCAGTCCGCCCTGGAAACGTTGGCGGTGGTTGCGTACAAGCAGCCCGTCACCCGGTTGGAAATCGAGGCCGTGCGCGGGGTCAAGTGCGATTATTCCGTGCAAAGTTTAGTCAATAAGGGCCTCATTGAGGAAGTGGGCCGCAAGGAAGCCCTGGGCCGCCCCATCCTGTACGGCACCACGGATAAGTTTTTGTCTCATTTCGGCCTGTCCTCCCTGGATCAGCTTCCCGCGCCGCCGGAACCCAAGAACGACGAGGCGGCGGAAAACGACCCGCTGGTGCCGTAGTAGATTCAAATTTTTAATGAATTTAAAAAGTCGCGACGCGTCGCGACAAAGTGATAACACTATGGACTATATCAAGGAAATCCGCCCGCTGGTGGGCCACAGAAAAATCATCCTGACCGCCGCCGGGGCCATTATCACAAAAGGCGATCAAATCCTGTTGCAGCGGCGCAGCGATAACGGCAATTGGAGCCTGATCGGCGGGCTGATGGAATTGGACGAAACCTTTGCCGAGACAGTGCTTCGCGAGGTACGGGAAGAAACCGGGCTGGAAGTGAAGCTGGATTATCTGGTGGGCGTATATCACAACCGCCACGCTCAATGGCCCAATGGGGACAAAGCCCATGTGGTGTGCGCTGTGTACAAGGCCAGCATCCTTTCCGGGGAGCCCCGGATCGACGACGAATCCCTGGAGCTTCGTTTTTTCAGCAAAGAAGATTTGCCCGATCTGCCCTCCGAGGACTATCGGGAAGCGCTGCGGGATTATTTTCAGGGCGTGAAAAACCGGGTACTGTAAGGGGGAAGAAAATGACAGGTTCGCATGTTCATCACCCCATGCTTGACGCGACGGTGAATTACCGGCTGGCCCACATCCGGCTGGTGTGCAAAGGATGCGGGGAATCCTGGCGTTTAAAACCAAAATATGCCGCCCTGGTGGCGGGCTGCCGGTACCTGTGCTATCTTTTGTGGGCGCTGGCCGCCCTGTGGATGGTGAACGAACGGGTGGTATTTTTCATTCTCTGCCTCGTTCTTTCCGTCCTCCTTCTGCTGCTGCCGGGAAAGCTGTTAGTGTCCCAAATCGAAAAAACGAAGGATTACGCCCGGTATTTCGCGGGCTACGACGCATAATCACGTAAAAGAATAAAGGATTGGAGTTGGATGGTATGAAGCGCGTTATCTGGATCGTACTGGACAGCGTCGGGGCCGGATATCTGCCCGACGCGGCAGATTTCGGAGACGAGGGGGCCAACACCTTGGGCCACATCGCCGAAAAAATGAGCCTGAATATTCCCCACATGCTTTCCATGGGCTTAGGCCAGCTGCCGGGGCTGAACCTGCCGCCGGTGTACGGCAACGGAGCCTATGGCCGCGCCCTGGAAAAGTCCGCGGGCAAGGACACCACCACCGGCCACTGGGAAATGGCGGGCGTCACCGTGGAGCAGCCCTTCCCCCTGTACCCGGACGGCTTCCCCAAGGACGTGATCGACGCCTTTGAAGCGGCCATCGGCACCAAGACCATCGGCAATAAGCCCGCCTCCGGCACCGTGATTTTGGACGAGCTTGGCGAAGAGCACCTGCGCACCGGCTATCCCATCGTCTATACCTCCGGGGACAGCGTGTTCCAGATCGCCTGCCACGAAGACCTGTATCCCCTGCCCAAGCTGTACGAAATGTGCGAGATCGCCCGGAAGCAATTGCAAGGCAAGCACGGTGTGGGCCGCGTGATCGCCCGTCCCTTCATCGGCACCGGCAAGGGGCATTTCCAACGCACCGGCGGACGGCGGGATTTCTCCTTAACGCCCATCGCCCCCACCGTGCTGGACGTACTCAAGGAAGCGGGCTATGAGACTTTGGGCGTGGGCAAAATCGAGGATATTTTCGCCCACCAGGGCCTGACGGGCAGCAACCACGCCGCCGGGAACCCGGCCTGCATCGAAGCCGCCCTGGAGTACATGGACAAGGACTTTGACGGCGTGCTGTTCATTAACTTAGTGGACACCGATTCCATTTACGGCCACCGCCGGGACGTGGAGGGCTACGGCAAAGCCCTGGAATACTTCGACGAAAAGCTGCCCGAATTCCAAAAGAAAATGGGCGACGACGACCTGATGATCATCACCGCCGACCACGGCTGCGACCCCACCTATAAGGGCACCGACCACACCCGGGAATACGCGCCCCTTTTGATCTGGAAAAAGAGCCTGACGGGCCAGCACCCCATCGGCACCCGGGAGACCTTCGCCGACACCGCCGCCACCATCTGCGATTTCTTCGGCCTGCCGGAACGGTTCGGCGCGAATTCCTATTTAAAGGAAATCGACGCGGGCTGCGAGGAAGAAATGCGCCGCATCCAGCGGGCGGCGGACGCCGTGGAAACGGCCTTAGGCCGGGCGGACATCGCCGTGGTGCTGGGCAGCGGCCTTGGCGATTTCGGCAACGATCTGGAAAACCCCAGGGAAATCAGCTACGCCGATATTCCCGGCTTCCCCCGGGCCACCGTTCAGGGCCACGCGGGCAAATTCATCATGGGCACCTTAGCGGGCAAAAAGGTGCTGATGATGAGCGGCCGGTTCCACTGCTATGAGGGCCACCCCTTAGAGGACGTGGTGCTGCCCATCCGGGTCATGGCGCGGCTGGGCGTCAAAAACCTGATCCTCACCAACGCGGCGGGGGGCGTGAACATTGATTTCCGGCCCGGCGTGTTGATGCTGATTTCCGATTTCATCAACCTGACCGGCAAGAATCCCCTGATCGGCCCCAATTTCGACGCCTTCGGCCCCCGCTTCCCCGATATGACCGACGCTTATGACCGGACGCTCCGGGAGCTGACCATGCACGCCGCCCGCCAGCTGGATATCGACCTGCGCCGGGGCGTGTACTGCTGGATGAACGGCCCCACCTACGAGACTCCGGCGGAGGTGCGCATGGCCCGGACCTTAGGCGCGGACGCCGTGGGCATGTCCACCGTGCCGGAAACCATCGTGGCGCGGCACTGCGGCATGAAGGTGCTGGGCATCAGCTGCATCACCAACATGGCCGCGGGCGTGTTCCGTGAACCCATCAACCATGAAGAAGTGATGGCTATGGGCCGTCATGTGCGGGGCGAATTTGCCGCGCTGCTCACCGAAACGATCAGAAAAATGTAACGGGATGAAAGATTAAAATTCCATCGTGACAGATTTCCTTGCCCCGGAAACAGATTCCGGGGCAATGCTTTACAAATCCAGGAAAGTATTGTATAGTATAATCGGTTGCGGCCCGGAACACCTTTCAATACCAAGCGCGGAGGTGCTGCCCGATGGAAAAGAACACCTACATCCCAGCCGAACGGCAGAAGAAAATCATGGAATACAT
>JAFSNT010000051.1 GCA_017443295.1 Clostridia bacterium | reverse complement strand
TGAAAAGTCCGGCTGCACTTCCAGCACTTCCCAGATGATGCGCCACAGGCAGACGAAGGGCAACAGTGCCAGCACGCTGCTCAGCGCCGACAGGATCAGTGACAGATAGGTCAGCACCCGGAAGCGGCCAGCGTATTCCATCAGACGGCCAAATGCTGACGGTGATTTCTTTTCTTTCTTTGCAGCCATATGACAGCCCCCTCACGTTACTTTTTCCCACCGGCAGCGCAGAAGAAGGCGGCGCGATACAGCCCGCACCGCGCCGCCCTCTTTGTGTGATCAGGCCGCGTCGTCAGCCTGCAATTCTGCCAGGTTTTCTTCGCAGAACAGGGTGATGACATTCCGAATCATTTCTTCGCCCGCATCCACGGGGAAACCGGCGGCCAGCCAGTAGGCGTAGGGCCCTTCATTGTATTGGGCCAGGGCGTCCACATCGCTGCCATAGCGGAATTCCAGATGGTAAGTGGTGGCGGGCGTGTCGGGCATCAGGTAGAAGTACCGGAACTCGCCCGCGTCTTCATCCGCGGTTTCAAAGAGGTAACCGTCCATCATCCCGGCCAGGGAGAGCGGGCCGACATAGGCATACTCGTGACTGAATACTTCCTTGCCTTCAAAGGAGCCGCTGATGGCCGTTCCGTCGAATGTGATCTGATCCACACCGCTGATGAACTGGCAGTCGAACTGCGCACCGTTGGAACCGTCCCCGAAAGCGTCAATGGCTTCCTGACCGTAGATGGTTCCGTTGCAGGCGGCCTTCAGCATTTCGGCAACGACCGGGCCCATTTCCTCGCCCAGCACAGCAGCGCAGGGGGCAAGCCAAATTGAATCATATTCCGGGGCGGTGATCACCGGGAACAGCGCTTCATAGGTGCCCTTGATATTCTCCAGCAGGGCCAGCGCTTCGGCAGAATCGTTCGGCGCTTCCGCGGCGCCAAGCGCGGCGGTGGCCAACAGGAGACAGAGGGTCAGGATCAGAGACAATGCTTTCTTCATATTCAGAACCATCCTTTCTCAGGCAATTGATTTGTATGAAAACTGCCGGGGCTGGATCGTCAGCCGGGACAGGTCCCATCCTTCCTGTTTGCGCCGCAGATATCCTTCGGTACAGCGGCGGCACCGGGCAAAATATCGCTGTGCTTCCGTTTCGTCGCTTTCAAACACCTTCCACAAGCCCGTGCATTTACATTCCTTGTGCTCGATGAATCCTTTCACGTCCACAGCAGGATAGCCTAAGAACAGGCCGATCTCATGGGGGAAGGAATCGCACTCCCGCAGCCGACGGATCAGATAAGCGATCTTTTCAATCGCTTTTCCTTTGGGATAGCCAGTTTCTTGCAGTATGTCCTCCGCAACAGGGTTTTGCAAATCACGCTCCAGCATCTGCGGACGGTACAGATAAATCAACGCCCGGCCATTCTGATACCGCAGCGGGAAAGCACGCACGTCCTTATGAATGAGGCACCGATTGACCATGCGCAGGCTTTCCGTCAATTCCTCCCGGCTTTCAAAGGGATAGTTGAACAGGCTGCCTGTTTTGATGGCCGCCAGCGTCGGCGCACAGCAGCGGATCACGGTTTCTTCCGACATGCTTCCCTCCATAGTTAGATATAGCTAACTTATGCTCTGAAAATATGCTGCTTCGGGAGGAATTCCATCAGGAAGCAGCAGAGTTAGAAGCTTCTAACAATGAAATCATATCACCATTTTGCCGGGCTGTCAAGCGTCAATGATCACAGATCGAATCGCAAAACTGTGAAAAAACAATCCTCTCCTGTCGTTGGCTGATTACAGAAGGTCGTGTTACGGCTGCTCTTTGTTCTGCCCAACGGGCTGGATCATCCCTGCGCTCATCTGATACGCCTGATCAGCATAGTTCAAAGCGTCTTTTTCATGGGTCACCAGCAGCACGGCCTTACCCGCATGGGCAGCGGCGCGAAAGGAGGAGAGAACCAGGGCCGTGTTTTCATCATCCAGGTCGCCGGTAGGCTCATCCGCCAGCAGGATATCGCTCCCCTGGATCATGGCGCGGGCAATGGCCATTCGGCGAAGCTCGCCGCCGGATAACTCTGCGGGCCGGGATTCGGCCAAATGCGCGATGCCGAGATGGTCCATCCATTGCCGGGGGATTCAGCGGGGAGCGGTTTTCCGTACAGCTTCGCGGGGAGCAGTATGTTTTCCATGACCGTCAGGGTGTCGATGGCGCTTCGGCCCTGGGGGATCACGCCGATTTTTTCGCTCCGCAGGCGGGAAAGGGCTTTGTCGTCTAAACTGTACAGGTCGGTTTCCCCGATCCATACCCTTCCTTCCGTTGGAGCCAGCAGTCCGGCGAGCATATTCAGCAGCGTAGTTTTCCCGCTTCCGCTGCGGCCCATGAGCAATGTCACCTCGCCGCCCCTGATTTCCAGGCTCAAGGGACTGACGGCATAGAAATAATTGGCGCTGCCCGTTTTGCGGAAATACCGTTTGGAGATGTTTTCAGCTTTGATGGTCATTTCAGTTTCCCTCCCGCAGGGCAGATCCGGGATCGACGCGGCTTAAGCGATAAGCCGCGATCACACTGGAAAGGGCCGCGACGATCACGGACAAAAGCACCGTACCCATTCCCAGCCATACGACGTTTTTCACATCCGGCATGAGATAAGGCAGCTGCAGGGCGCTTTCGATCAATTGCGCAAAGGGGAAGAGCAGCAGTGCCGAAAGCCCCACGCCTGTCACGCCGCCAAGCAGCCCGCACAGGGCGGATTCCAGCAGTACCGTGCGCCCCAACATTCCTCTGGACGCGCCGAGCAAACGCAGTACGGCAAATTCCCTGGCCCTCTCCCGGATGATCAGCACAAAGGCCAGCAGAAGGATGATGAAAGCCAGCGCCCACACCGCGATGATCAGGATCGTCACCGTGCGGCTGACGCCTGCCAGGCTGTCGGATACGCCGGTAATCATGCTACGGGTACGAACGGCAGTGGCTTTGCGCACGCGGCTGTTCAGCTGGCTGTTTACGGTGTCGATTTCATAGCCGTCCTTCACCTTGATATAAACGGCTGAAATCAAATCATCGCCGCTTGCCATCTTGTGGCTCATGCCCTTTTCCTCAGCGGCTTTCAAAAGCTGATGCATGGTGTTCATGTTGCAGTAAACTGCCGTATCCAATCCGGTGCCTGTGGCTTCCAATCGGGCCACTACCTTGCACCGCTGTTCATAGATACGGATGATCTCGCCCATACCCGCTTCCACTTTGCAGCCCACAGCCACGTCCATATCGCCCAATGCCCGGGTGAGGCTCCGTGCGATCCATGGCTGTACCGTGAAATCCTTTTCCGGGTCAATGCCGATCACCTGGATTTTGATGGAACAGCAGTCCGCTTTTAAGGAGGCCAGGAAGGTCTGCGGCGCGGCTTTCTCTACGCCTTCCACTTCCAGGGCTTTTTCCAGGGCGGAGGCGTCTATATAAAACGCGCCGGTCATCCCTTGCAGAAACATGTTCTGGAAGCTTACTTTTCTTTGGGCTTCGGAAGGCACTAAAATGATGTCGGCGCCCAAACGGGCCTCTAAACTGTTAAGTCCCTTGCGCAGGGACAGCACCACCACCGACCCACCGAACACAGCCAAGGCCAGAAACGCGGTGAGCAGCGCCAGCGCCGCTGTACGGCCAGGCTTGCGAATGAGGTTTTTCACAGACAGAGAAAAGTTTTTCATCGCTGGATTACTTTCTCGCGGTAAAAATCGCGCCGGTCAGGGCGCAAAGAAGCGCCGCAGAGAACAGAAGGATCATAGCGGGCTGCATGACCATACGGCACCGCATGGTACTCATGTGACAAAGATCAATGAGCGTGCCGGGGGCAGGATGCCCAAGCCGCAGACGGGCAAGGCACTCATGTACGTCCCCAATCGGGCTTTTTGAACGCACAGCGAGAGAATCGCCAGAATGCCGACCACACAGCCCAATCCCATCAGTGTCTGCCCCGCCCAATGGCAGGGGCCAAAGGAACCGTCCTCATGCACACAGGGAGAAAGAAAGCTCTGGCTGCCGATGGTGATCATGAGCGACAAAACCAGTAGAATCATGGCGGGAATCATCTGCTTTTTCATAAAAACCTCCCAAATATAGCTTTCTCGGAGGGGGACGAACCGCCGATGACTGCCTGTGGCGGGAATTTCATCGGCGGTGAGATCAGCCGAAAGGGAGCAATCTCTCCATGAAGGAGAGTTGCGACCATTGAGGCTGCGGACTGGGGGGAACCGTTCTTTGCCCGGGGCTACCGCCCGGCCTCCGCTGAAAATCATCCACTGGATGATTTTCCGGGCGCTTCGGCCCCTCCAAAGAATGGTTCCCCCTGCCGTCACTTCCCAAAATTCTCGTTAATGACCTCACGGGCCACTTTGCCATGCTCCAGCACAATGGTGCGCTGGGCCGCTTCGGCCACCTCCGGGTCGTGGGTAACGACGATGAGGGTGGTGCCTTCCCTGTGCAGCTGGGCGAAAAGCGCTAGCACAATGTTTTCGTTGGCCTCGTCTAAGTTGCCGGTGGGTTCGTCGGCCAGGATCAGTTCAGGATGGTTGATCAGCGCCCGCGCCACGCAGACGCGCTGCTGCTCGCCGCCGGAAAGCTGGCTGGGCAGGTGCCGGGCGCGTTCCCGAAGGCCAACCCGCTCCAGCGCTTCCAGCGCCTCCTTTTCATCAGGCATGGAATGATAGTATTGGGATACCATCACGTTTTCCACAGCCGTCAGGTAGTTGACCATGTGGAACTGCTGGAAGATCAGGCCGATCTTGTCCCTGCGGATGTCGGTGAGATGCCGGCTTGTTTCCTTGGATATATCCACCCCGTCCAGCAGCACTTCGCCGGAGGTGGGCTTATCCATACAGCCGATAATATTCATCATGGTGCTTTTGCCGCTGCCGCTGGGACCCATGATAGCCACCCATTCGCCCTTGTCCACATGGATGCTCACGTT
Organism: Clostridia bacterium; assembly: GCA_017443295.1. Taxonomy (GTDB): domain Bacteria; phylum Bacillota; class Clostridia; order Christensenellales; family Aristaeellaceae; genus RUG563. The sequence goes on along the minus strand of JAFSNT010000051.1, from coordinate 181 downwards.
GTCCAGGGCCTTTAATTCGCCATAGATTTTGGAGACGTTTTTGATTTCAAGTACTCCGCTTCCTCCCCTCCTGTCATTGCTGACAGCAGCTTGCGGTTCACTACACTTGGCGGTAAATACCCGTGGCAGGACTTTCACCTGCAAGAATTGTGCCATGCCCGGCACACGTAATAGAGGCACT
>JAFSNT010000050.1 GCA_017443295.1 Clostridia bacterium | reverse complement strand
CGTGGACGACGAGCATGACCCCGAAAAGTCCGTGAACGCTTACACCTACGCCATGGACAAGGGCGCCCAGATGATCGCCGGCACCACCACCACCAGCCCCTGCCTGGCCGTGAGCGCCCAGGCGTATGAAGACCGCGTGTTCATGCTCACCCCCTCCGCCTCCAGCGACCTGGTTGTTGCCGATAAGGACAACATGTATCAGATCTGCTTCCAGGATCCCCAGATGGGCATCATCCCCGCCGATATGATCGCGGAAAAGAAGCTGGGCACCAAGATCGCCATCATCTACAACATTTCCGACGACTACTCCACCGGCATCTACGAAGCCTTTAAGGCCGAAGCCGAAAAAGTGGGCCTGGAAATCGTGTCCGTGACCACCTTCACCGAAGGCGACACCGACTATAAGACCCAGGTGGACAAGGCCATGACCGCCGGCGCCGACCTGGTGTTCCTGCCCATCTACTACACCCCCGCTTCCATGATCCTGCGCGCCGCGAAGGATATCAACTACGCGCCCGTGTTCTTCGGCGTGGACGGCATGGACGGCATCCTGGCCCTGGAAAACTTTGACGCTTCCCTGGCCGAGGGCGTGATCCTGCTGACCCCCTTCTCCGCCTTTGACACGGATGAAACCGTGGTGAACTTCGTTGAAAAGTACACCGCCGTTTCCGGCGGCGTGGTGCCCAACCAGTTCGGCGCGGACGCTTATGACGCCGTGGGCGCTCTGTACCAGGCCTGCGTGAACGCCGGCATCACCGGCGAAACCTCCGCGGAAGACGCCTGCGAACTGCTCATCGAACAGTTCTCCCAGATGGAATACACCGGCCTGACCGGCACCATGCAGTGGGACGAGACCGGCGCGGTCAACAAGCTGCCCGCCGCTTACGTCATCCAGAACGGCGCTTACGTGCCCTTCGCCAAGTAATTCCCGTTTATGCAGCCAACCGGTCCCGGTACGCCCGGGACCGGAATATCTTTATTTACTGTTCTTGAAAACAGAAACAGTAATCAACGGACGGGCGGTTTGAGGCCCGGGGTTGATTACTTTTCTGTATTGTGAGGAGTTGGAAAATCGTGACGGCGTTCCTGCGTTTTCTCATTAACGGCGTGAGCTTGGGCAGCGTGTATGCCATCATCGCTTTGGGCTACACCATGGTGTACGGCATCGCCAAAATGCTGAACTTCGCCCACGGCGATGTCATCATGGTCGGCGCGTACATTTCCTACTGCGGCATGCAGTATTGGGGCTTTCCCCCGGTAGCGTCCATCCTGACCGCCATGCTGGTATGCACGGTGCTGGGCATCACCATCGAGGGGCTGGCCTACCGCCCCCTGCGGCAGGCGGCCAGCTTAGCGGTGCTGATCACCGCCATCGGCATGAGCTATCTGCTGCAAAACGTGGCGCTGATGATCTGGGGGGCCAATCCCAAAACCTTCCCCCAGACCTTCATCAACGGGGCTACGCTGAACTTAGGCGATATGAGCATCTCCAGCGCCACCATCATCACCATCCTGGCCAACGTACTCATCATGGTAGCCCTGACGCTGTTCACGGCCAAAACCAAAATGGGCAAGGCCATGCGCTGCGTCAGCGAGGATCGGGGCGCGGCGGAGCTGATGGGCATCAACGTGAACCGCACCATTTCCGTCACCTTCGCCATCGGCTCGGCCCTGGCGGCCATCGCCGGGGTGCTGCTGTGTTCCTCCTATCCCATTTTGCAGCCCACCACCGGCTCCATGCCGGGCATCAAGGCGTTCACGGCGGCCGTGTTCGGCGGCATCGGCTCCATTCCCGGGGCCATGCTCGGCGGCGTGCTGCTGGGCGTGATCGAGATTTTCGGCAAAGCGTATATTTCCACGGAGCTTGGCGACGCCATCGTGTTCGCGGTGCTGATCGTGGTGCTGCTGGTGAAGCCCTCCGGACTGCTGGGCAAGCCGGTGAGAGAGAAGGTGTGATCGGATGAAGATGACAAAAGCCAAGCGCAACCGCCTGATTTACAACATCGTCACCTTCGCTCTGGTGATCATCGCCTTTATCGTGCTGCAATCCATGATCGAGAACAAGACCATCACCCGCTCCCTGAAAGGGCAGTTGGTGCCCATCTGCTGCTGGATCGTCATGGCCGTTTCCCTGAATCTGGTGGTCGGTATTTCCGGCGAGCTTTCTCTGGGCCACGCGGGCTTCATGAGCGTGGGGGCCTACACCGGCGCGGTGGTCAGCGGCCTGCTTTTGAACGTGTATCAAATCGAGGATACCACCGCCCGTTTGGCAATCGCCATTGTGGCGGGCGGCCTGATGGCCGGAATCATCGGCGCGCTGATCGGCATTCCGGTGCTGCGCCTGCGGGGCGACTATTTGGCCATCGTGACCTTGGCTTTCGGTGAAATCATCCGCAATCTGGTGAACGTGTTGTACATTGGCGCGGGCGACGGGCGGCTGTATTTTTCCTTCCTGACCAAGAAGCTGCCCGAGGGCGTGGTGATGCTGGTGGACGGGGCCAAGGGCGCGGTGAAGATCAAGCCCATTTCCACCTTTACCGCCGGGTTCATCCTGGTGCTGATCACCCTGGTGGTGGTTTTGAACCTGATCAATTCCCGGGCAGGCCGGGCCATCAAGGCCTGCCGGGACAACCGCATCGCCGCCGAATCCATGGGCGTCAACGTGACCAAGTACAAAATGACGGCCTTTGTCACCGCCGCCGTGCTGGCGGGCATGGCCGGGGCGCTGTACGGCCTCAAGTCCTCCACGGTGGTGCCCACCCAGTTTACCTTCAACCAGAGCATCAACGTGCTGGTGTTCGTGGTGCTGGGCGGCCTGGGCAACGTGCTGGGCAGCGTCATTTCCGCTACCTTCCTCACCATCCTGCCCGAAACATTGCGTGCCTTCGCGGATTACCGCATGCTGGTGTACGCCGTGGTGCTGATCCTGGTGATGATTTTCACCAACAACCCCACCATCCGTTCCTTCGTGGATCGGCTGATCGCGCCCTTCAAAAAGAAAGAATCCACGCCGGGAGGTGACGCGCAATGAGCCAGCAAAAAACGAAGCATCGCAGCGACACCAAAATGGTGCCCGTCCCTTCCCAAAGCATCGTGCCGGAGCGCGACATCAACGATATTCCCGTATTGGAAACCCGTCATTTGGGCATTGAGTTCGGCGGTCTCAAGGCCGTGGACGATTTCAACCTGACCATCGGCAGAACGGAAATCGCCGGGCTGATCGGCCCCAACGGCGCGGGCAAAACCACCGTGTTCAACCTGATCACCAAGGTGTACGAACCCACCAGCGGCGCGGCCCTCATCAACGGACGCGACCTGCACGGCCTGAGCATCACCCAGGCCAGCAAGTTAGGCATCGCCCGCACGTTCCAGAACATCCGCCTGTTCGATAAAATGACGGTGGAGGAAAACGTGCGCATCGGCCTGCACAACCGCATCAAATACGATATGTTCAGCGGCATCCTGCGCCTGCCCCGGTACTGGATCCAGGAAAACAAGCAGCACGAAAAGGCCCTGGAGCTGCTGCACATCTTCGATATGGAAAAGCTGGCCGACGAGGAAGCGGGCAGCCTGCCCTACGGCGCCCAGCGCCGCCTGGAAATCGTACGCGCATTGGCGACGGACCCGAAGCTCCTTTTGCTCGACGAACCGGCGGCGGGCATGAACCCCCGGGAAACCGAGGAGCTGATGGAAAACATCGCCAAAATCCGCGACCAGTTCCAAATCGCCATCCTGCTCATTGAGCATGACATGAATCTGGTCATGGGCGTGTGCGAGGGCATCTGCGTGCTGAACTTCGGCCGCGTCATCGCCAAGGGCACCGCCAGCGAGATTCAGGCCAATCCCGTGGTGATTGAAGCCTATTTGGGCAAGAAGAAGGAGGGCTGACCATGACGGACATCCAACAGGCGGCCCCGCTGCTTCGGGTCAACGATATTCACGTCTATTACGGCGCCATCCACGCCATCAAGGGCATTTCCCTGGAAGTGTATGAAAACGAGATCGTCACCCTGATCGGGGCCAACGGCGCGGGCAAAACTACCACCCTGAACACCATCGCCGGGCTGCTCAAGCCCCGGCAGGGCGCCATCGAGCTGAACGGCGCGCCCATCCAGGGCGTTGGGGCCAGCAAAATGGTATTCCAGGGCCTGGCCCTCTGCCCCGAAGGCCGCCGTATCTTCCAGCAGATGACGGTGAAGGAAAACCTTGAAATGGGCGCGTTCAGCCGCCCCAACACGGAAATCGAAGGTTCTTTGGAAGAAATGTTCCAGCGCTTCCCGCGCCTCAAGGAGCGCGAAAAGCAAATCGCGGGCACTCTGTCCGGCGGCGAACAGCAGATGCTTGCCATGGCCCGGGCCCTCATGAGCCGCCCCAAGCTGCTCATGCTGGACGAACCCTCCATGGGCCTGGCCCCCATCCTGGTGGAACAGATTTTCGACATCATCACCGAGCTGCACGAAGGCGGGGCCACCATCCTGCTGGTGGAGCAAAACGCCCAAATGGCCCTCCGCGTCGCCAACCGGGCCTACGTGATGGAAACGGGCCTCATCACCATGCAGGGTCCGGCGGAAGAACTGCTGCATAACGACGCGGTGCAGAAGGCGTACTTAGGATCGTGATATAGGTGGGGGAAACCATTCTTTGGAGGCCATAGAATGATTTCCCCCACACCCCCTTCCAAGAAAGCCAGAAAAGGGAACACAGTTTATTTGAAAATTTCTTTCCCGCAGGGCGATAAGGCTTGCCGGAATTTTTTCTTGACTTTGAGCGTCATTTGCATTACAATCGTATTGCAAGGAGGCGTTTCTTATGGCAAAACAGGCAATTTACCAAGTTCGGATGGATGAAGAAGTGAAAGAACAGGTGGAAGCGCTGTACCGCAAATTGGGCACGACCTTTGCCGAAGCGGTCAGGATTTTCGCCGTTCAGAGTATCCGGGAGCAGGGCATGCCTTTTACCCCTTCCGACGCTCGCGGCAAGAGCTTTGGTGCGCTGTCTTCCCTGGCTGATCCCGCGCTGATCCCGCAGGAAAGCGGAGCGTTTGAGAAAGCGATGGTGGCGAAGCATGCCCATCCTTGACGCAAATGTGATTCTGCGCTATCTGCTGAAGGATCTCCCCGACAAAGCGGAAGAAGCGCGGGCCGCGGTTCTGGCGGGCGCGTCCACAACGGCGGAAGTACTGGCTGAGGTCGTGTATGTCCTGGCGGGCGTATATAAAGCCGACAGAACCATGATCGCAGACGCGCTTGGCGCTTTTATTCAGGAAGTGGATGTTCCCCACAAAGCCGCCATTCAATATGCGTTCCGCCTGTACAAGAACAGGAAGCTGGATTTTGTGGACTGCGTTTTGGCGGGCTATCATCATTTGGATGGGCTGGATGTTATGACGTTCGATGGAAAACTGCAAAAAGCGTTGCTGAATGATCCGATGTCGCAGGATCAAGCGAATTGAATGCTCCCGCAGGCTTGATGAAGCTCGCGGGAGTTTTTGTCGTTATACGGTTTATTGGAAGGAAGCGTCGATCAGCGTTCCGTCCACGGCGTTCATCAGGGCATAGCAGGAATAGTTCTGCCGGGCGGCGGACGCGTCCTGATACAGGATCATCCACACCGGCACGAACACCATCCCCTCCGATTTGTTTTCAGCGCGGACGGCCTCATAGGTCAGCGCCACCCGCTGAATGGATTTGATCTCTTTATCGTACCGGGAATGGCTCATCTCCTTCGCAAGCTTTTCGACGGCAGCGTCGGGCGTGATCAGCTTTTCCGGCGTATAGACGATTTCGCCCCGGTTGAATTGATTCCGGATATTGGCGTATACGATGCCCCGGAGGTTTACGTAGAAGATCGCGCCGTACCGGCCCCCCGCCGCTGTGGTTTCCACGCCCAAGGGACTGTAATGCAGATAGTAGCCTTCTTCACTGGCGGGAATGGCGCTGTAATCATAGGGCTGGTAATCGTCGTCCACCAACAGCTCCCCGTCCGTGATGGCCTTTTCCCAAATCGCACCCATGGTTTGGATGCGTTCCAAACTCATATCCAGCGCTTCGTCGCAGATATACTGGTTGCAGGCGATGCCCAATTTCTCCATCAATGCTTCCGCCTGGGCCTGGGCCTCCGCCAGCGTGATACCGGACAGTTCCGTTTTTTCCAGATTGAACTCTCCCCGATGGTTTTCCCATTTCCGCATCCAGATGAGTTCGACGATCACGCCGGAATCCGCTTCGGCGTAAGCTTCGTCCGCGTATTCGTTGTAGAACAGGGCTTCCGGGGAAAGGAACAGTCTGGCGTTGTCCGCAAACAATACATCCTTGTCATCTTTATAGCGAATATCCAAGGCGTCCGCGCCGTCCTTCGCGCCCGTGCCGTTAAACCATTCCGGGTTTGCTGCTTTGGTGAAATCCGTTTCCACCGCCCGATAGACGGGCAGTGTTCCCGTTTCCCGGTACGCTTCGGGCACCGCCAGCGCATAGCCGTCCTGTTCAATAACGGTCACAGGAGGCGTTTCGGTTTTTTCGCCGGAGGGGTTCAGAACGATCGGGACGCAGGAAACCGTCCAATCCCCCTGCATTCTGGTTCCTTCGATCTTTTCACCGTTTTCGTTCATCTGCCAGACCCAGCTTTCCATCAGAATCTGGTAGCTGGTGCCCTCGTTGACGGCGAACCCGTCCGACGCCTCAAAGGAGAAGGTCACGGAGCCGTCGCCGTTGGGAATATCATAGTAGCCGATGCAGCCGGGCGTGAGCATGGTGCCCTCGTCCACGCCGATTTTGGTGGGCATGGAATCCGTCGTCAGCAATTTCCCCCCGGAGGCTTTTGCTTTCTCAACAAGCGCCCGCGCTTCCTCATTGATCGTAAAATACTCCGGGTTCTCCGCGATATCCATGGGAACGATCACGTCGTTTTCGTGGACCGGGCGGGCCGTGCCCACACCGTACAAAGCGCGGTTCTTGTATACGATTTCATCCAGGGTAAACACCACGTCCCCGATGGTCACCGATTCGCCGATCTGGGCGATTTTTCCCTCCTTCAGGGATTCCCCTAATTCCTGATTCCAGTGCAGGCCGAAAAATTCAGCCACTTGAGAGGAAGACAAGGCGTAAGCCGTCCCGATAATGGAAAGGCCCAACAGAATACAGAACACAAGCGCGGCGGATATTTTCTTTTTCACGGTTTTTTCTCCTTTCACGTTGGCAAGCACCCGCCGCGCGAGCCATGGATCTTCCCGCACAAAAGAAAGAGAATTGCTCACGGCTTTTTGTACCCTTTCCTGTTCCTCATGCAGGGTCATGATCGTCACTTCCTTCCAAAGCAAAGCGCAGCTTTCGTCTTGCGCGGTTCAATCGGCTGCCCACGGCCTGGCGGGAGATGCCCAAGGCCGCGGCGGCTTCCTCGTATGTCATTCCTTGCAGCCAGCAGAGCAGGGCGGCTTCCTTTAGTTTCATGGGAAGACGCATGATCGCTTCTGTCAGCGTATTGTCTTCATGGTTGGCGGAAGCAAACTTTTCCGCGAGCATATCCGGGGTAACCGAGCGGTCCACATGCCGGAACCAGCCCGACCGGTACACGTTTTTGCAGGTGTTCACGGCGATGCGGGTCAGCCAGGTTTTTTCGCTCGCTTCCGCCCGAAAGCCGTCCAAATTCCGATAGGCTTTGATGAAGGTTTCCTGCACAGCGTCCTTCGCCAGCTCTTCATCGTGCAGATACAGGATGCACAGCCGAAGCAGGGGAAGCTGGTACAGGGCCACCATGCGCGCCATTCTTTCTTCCTTGCTGTCAGGGCCCTTGACAGTTTCCACGGCAGCCTCACCACCTTTCATCCATTAGACACAGCATAGCACGAAAAACGCAACATGAAAAAAATTATTTCAAGCAAAAAAAGAGTCCCGCCGAAGCGAAACTCCCCTTCATATTCAGCATGCCTCGTCCTTGCCTTATGCCGGCGCGCCCGTGGACGCCATGGGCATGACGGGGTGCTTTTGAAATGCGGCTTTCCTTTTTCAGCCGTTTTTTTCCTTTTCTTCGTTTCGTTTTTTCATCAGTTCGTTCAGCTTGCGCACCTCCGCCTTATAGAGAAAGTACATGATCAGCCAGATCGCCAGGAAACCCGCCGTCATTAGTCCTTCAATAAACAGCAGCGTATGCAGCGTCAGTTCCCATTCCAGCAGCGAAGCCACCTGCGCGTATAGGAGGCTGATGATCAAATAGTGTACGGCGGTAGCCAGGGCCAGGGGCCAGCGCTCGATTTCATAGAGCAGCGTGCCGCACATGCAGGCCGCGCCATACAGGCCGCACACCGCGAGCTGCAGCAGCGCGGCGGCGGTGGCATTCCCCACGCGGTTTAGAAGGGCGCTGCTGTAAAAATGCACCGCGCCGTCGGCTGTGCGGTTAAAGAGTAAGGAGATCACCACAGACACCGCAATGCCCAGCAAAAAGCCGGCGGCGGCCCGGATCAGGATTTTCTTTCGCATTGCTCTCACTCCTTTCCCATCAGCCGTTTGCGGATGGCCGGGATGCAGCGCCGGGAGGCCCAGGTCTCTATCCCGCCCGCCAGCTCCAGCCGCAGCGTGCCCGTCACGGTAAAGTCGTAGCGCATCACCTTGTCTAAATTCACGATCTCATACCGGGAAATGCGCAGGAAACGCCTCTCGTCCAGCACCGCCTCCAGCGCCTGCAGCGTGCGGCGGGTATACAGGTTTCCCTCCGCCGTGATGATGTTCACCAGCTTTCCCATCACGGAGGCGAGGATGATTTCATCCGTTTCCACGCTTCGCACCGCGCCGTCGCCGTCGAAGAACGTGATGGGATCCGTCTTTTTCAGCTGCCTGAGCAGCGCCGTCACGTCCTCGTCCTCCGCCGGGGCGCGGATCAAAACCTCAATGTGATCCAGGCCGGGGTCGCGTTCAAAACGAACGTCCATTTTTTTCATGGGCGGAATATCCCCCCTTTCTTCCGCGCGATATAAAAAACCGTGAGTGTCGCTTCCGCGTATTTTCAGTGCGGGAGGAATGAACATTCACGCGAATGAATAAAAATCATGCGCTTTTTATTATACACAAAAACGCGAAGCGTTCAATAGCTTTGACTTAAACGGTAGAAATTGGGGAATAAACGGTATATTTTTCCTCCTTCCGGGCATGCTGAAACACGGAAGGGGGGGAGCGCTGTGCGGAAGCTTCGGATTGCGGCGGGAACGCTGGCCCTCACGCTGGCCGTGGGTATGGCGGGCAGGGCGCTGGGAGAATACCGCCGGGCGGAGGACGGAAACCGCGCCTGGTGGGGCGCGATGTACGGGGACGCTTTGCTGCTGGCAAAAGCCGACGGGGAACCGCCGGAGGACGAAGCGGCGGTGGTGTTCGTCTGGCCACTGTGGGACAGCCTTTTGCGTTTTTTCGTCCTGCGATGATTTTCCCGCTTGCTTTTCCCCGGTTCGTGTTTTATCATGATGATGAAAACAGAAACCTGGAGGAAAGCATGGCTTTACCGGAATTGCTGGCCCCCGCCGGGGGCATGTCCCAATTGAAGGCCGCCCTGCGCTTCGGGGCGGACGCGGTCTACGGCGCGCTGCCTCAATTTGGCCTGCGGGCCTTCGCGGGGAATTTTACCTGGGAGGAACTAAGGCAGGCCCTTTCTTTGGCACACGCGCGGGGAAAAAAGTTTTATCTTACCCTGAACATTTTGCCTTATGAAGACGAATTGCCCGCCCTGATCGGCGCCGCCCGCCGGGCTGAAGAAATGGGCGTGGACGCGGCCCTGGTCAGCGATTTGGGCGCGTTCCTTGCCCTGCGGCGGGAAGCGCCGGGACTGAAACTGCATATCAGCACCCAGGCCAACACCCTGAACGCCGAGGCCGCCCGATTTTATTATGAACACGGGGCGGAGCGGATCGTGCTGGCCCGGGAGCTATCCTTGGAACGCATCGCCGCCCTGCGGGAAAACCTGCCCCCGGCCCTGGAAATCGAAGCCTTCGTTCACGGGGCAATGTGCATGAGCTATTCGGGGCGCTGCATGCTGTCCGACCATTTGACGGGCCGGGGCGGCAACCGGGGGGCCTGTGCCCAGCCCTGCCGGTGGGAATACGCGCTGGTGGAGAAAAAGCGCCCCGGCGAATACTGGCCCATTGAGGAAGACGACCGGGGCACCTATCTTTTATCCGCCTATGATCTCAACATGCTGTCCCATTTGCCGGAGTTGATTCGGGCGGGCATTGCCAGCCTCAAAATCGAGGGCCGCATGAAAACGGAATATTACGTTGCCACCGTGGTGGGCGCATACCGCCGGGCGCTGGACGCTTTCAGGGAAAGCGAGGAAGCGTACCGCGCTTTGCTGCCAGAATTGGAAGGGGAACTGCGCAAGGCCAGCCACCGGGATTTCAACACCGGCTTTTACTTCGGCCCGCCCCAGCCCGCGTCCGGGGCGGCGGGATTCACCCAGGAAATGGAGTATGTGGCCCGTGTGGAGGAATGGAAAGACGGCGTCGCCACCCTCCACGTGAAAAATCGCTTCTACGTGGGCGATACCCTGGATTTATTGCGTCCCCAAGGCCCCGTATCCTTCCCGGTGGAAAGCATCACCCTTTGCGATACCGGCGAACAGGCGGACACCGTGTCCGTCGCCGGCCAGCGGGTGCGGATCCCTTCGCCCCCCGCCGGGGAAGGGGATTTCCTGCGGGGACCCAACCGGAACCATCGCGCATAATTCGGGTATGTCTGAGGGAAGGGGCTGTGAAAAAAGGCAGAAAACAGTTGTCTGATTCACAGCCCCCTGAAAATCGGAAATAGCGGATTGAGAGCCGTCTTTTTTGATGGGCAGGATTCCCGTCATATACGCAGCAGCGAATACCTTGGAGGTGACGCCGCTGTTTTTGAACAGAGAGCGCAGAAATTCAAGGTACTCCTTTTGCGTTTCAGGCGCTTCACGGATCGGCGCGTCCCATTCGTCAATGATGGCAATAAAACGGTTGCCGGCACGTTCCACCGCATTTACAAGCTTAGAAGAAAAATCAGCAGAAACAGGTATCCCGGGATAAGCTTTCATCAATTCGACTGTCAGCCGTTCTGTCAAAAAAAGAACAAGCGAGTGAAAACCATCGGTGGCAGGTTTTACGCCCGTCATGTCAATATAGATCACATCATAATGATTCAAAAATGAAATACTCACAAGGCTGCAAAAGATCCAACAAATGTAAAACAAGTTTGAAACTGGAAATAAACATTACAAAAGTCAAAATAAGGAAGTAAAACAGGTACAGCGGCACGTTAATTCGGTTACGCCGATGGTTTAGCGACAATATAAAATCAGGATGATTTCAATACGCAGATTTGAGGAAGCCGACATGGGCGAACTGCTGGGTCTGCTGGGCGGACTGCTGGGCAGTGAAGCCGGTGAAGGCGAAGAAGGCGCTGACCTTGATCTGTCCGCGCTGCTGGGCGCGGCGGTGCTGCAAATCCTGAAAACATACTATGAAGAAGCCGGATTCGATATCCAAATCCCAGCGATTTCCGCGATGTGCGCCGGGCTGGCCGTCCTGTGCGCCGCCGCGCTGCTGACGGCCTTTTTTCTGGAATACCGCAAAAACGGCCTGTTTCTCTGGAAAGAATTTCTGCTCGTGTGTACTCCGCCCTGGCTGTACGGACTGGTCAGCGTCCTGTCACAGAATGCTTTTCAGTTTACGGAGGCGCTGACGCTCTCCCTGCTGCTGGCCTGGTTTCTGTATCAGCGGGAAGCGGAGGCGGAATTAAAACGCAGGGCCGAGGAGATCAAAAGGATCCAAATGACGCTGTTTCAGGAGCAAATGCGTCCTCATTTCATTTTCAATTCCCTCACCTCCATCCGAAACCTTTGCCTCTCCGATCCCTCCGCGGCGGCCAAAGAACTGGACAGCTTCGCCGGCTATCTGAGGAAAAACCTGGACGCGCTTTCCAGCCCCGATATGATTCCGTTCACCAAAGAATTGGAGCATATCAGGCAGTATGTAGCGCTGGAAATGCTGAACCAGACCCAGCAGTTTGAAATGGTTTATGATCTGTCGGTGAAAAACTTCTTCGTTCCCGCTCTGTCCATCCAGCCGCTGGTGGAGAACGCCATCCGATATAGCGTGCGCTCCCGGAGCAGCGGCGCTGTCGTGATCCTGACCACCGAGCGGCAGGGGGAAGCGATCCGGGTGATCGTGGAGGATAATGGCACGGGCTTTCCCAAGGCCATGACAGCAGAGCAGCGTGAACACAAGGCCCATGGGTTGGATAATGTGCGCCTCCGGCTGGAATCCCAGGGCGGCTCTCTTCATTTGAACAGCGATGAAAACGGCGTTCGCGCGGTAGTGCTGATCCCAACAGGAGGGAAAAAAAGTGATTACGCTGACGGTTGACGATAACCCAAATGTCCTTCAATCCGTGCGGGACGGGCTGCTTCGGCTGGAACCCAACGGAACCCATCGGATCGCCGATTCCGGGGACGAGGCGCTGGAGCTGGTGGCGCAGTTTCCGCCAGACGTGATCTTTTTGGATGTGGAAATGCCGGGCCTGAATGGCTTGGAGGTCGCCCAGTGGCTGAACACTTTCCGGCCCCAGACCAATATCGTCTTTATTACCGGCCACGCGGAGTATGCCCTCTCCGCTTTGGAGCTGTACGCCAGCGGCTTTCTGCTCAAGCCCATCTCGGAAGAACAGCTTGGCGAAGCGCTGCGGCACCTGCGCTATCCCGTTTCCACATCAGCCAGAGCGTTTCCCACACGGCTCAAAGCGCAGTGCTTTGGACAGTTTGAAGTCTGGTGCGGCGACAAGCCCGTCGTTTTCCAGCGCAGAAAAACAAAAGAACTCTTTGCCTACCTGATCGACCGAAACGGCGCGCTGTGCAGCATGGGCCAACTGAT
>JAFSNT010000049.1 GCA_017443295.1 Clostridia bacterium | reverse complement strand
GATGCCCACGGGGCCGCCGTTGGTCAGGGCCACGTTCACGTCGTACATCTTGAAGCTGTTGGTCAGGGTGAGGAACAGGGAAATGGTGAAGGCGTTGGCCATGAGGGGGATCTGAATTTTGGTGATCCGCGTCCAGTACCGGGCGCCGTCCACCTCCGCCGCCTCCATGACGGACTTGGAAATGCTCTGGATGGCCGCCACGTAGATCAGCATGATGTAACCGGCATACTGCCAGGTGTTCACGGTGACCATGGTGAACATGACGGTGTCCTTATTGGAAATCAGGGATTTGGAAATCAAATCCCAGCCGATGGCCTGGCCCACGGAGGGCAGGATGCTGCTGAAAATGAACTGCCAGATCAGACCCAGCACGATACCGCCGATCAGATTGGGTACGAAGAAGCCCGCGCGGTACACGTTGCGGCCCCGAATCTCGCTGGTCACCAGCAGGGAGATGAGGAAAGCCACCACGTTGACGGTAACGATGTTGATGACGGTGAATTTCAGCGTCACCAGAAAGGAGTGCAGGAACGCCGGTTCATTGAAAATGACCTTGTAGTTGTCAAAGCCCACCATTTTGGAGAAGGTGCCGGTGCCCTGCCAGTCGGTGAAGGAATAGAAGATACCGTAGATGAACGGGATGATAATGACCATCAGAAACGCAAGCAGCGTCGGCACCAGAAACAGGAATTCCGTCAGCTTGCGCTTTTGTTTGCTGGTCATGGCGTATTCCCCCCTTTATTATCTGTTGAAAAGGGGGCCGCGTCCAAGAAAAGGTTCTCCGGGCGCAGCCCCCTGATCGGTTGGTTATGTTGATCCTGTTGGAAAAATTACTTGGCGATGCCAGCGATGGCGTCCTTCATCATGATCTCGAAGGTGTCCGCGTCGATGGCCTGAGCGGCGAACAGCTCGTAAATCTGGCCCAGAGTGCCCATGCCGAAGCCGTCGGGCAGCTGGTACTGTTCCGCACCGTATACCTTGTCTGCCGCGGTCCACTTCATCAAAGCCAGGGACAGGGGGCCGACGGGATTGAGGTTGATGTTGGAGTAAGCGGACACCATGCCAGCCTTTTCAACCATGTAGGAACGGCCTTCTTCGGTGGTGACAAGGGCGTCCAGGTAGGCTTTCGCTTCGTCCACGTTGCCATTAACGTTCACCACATACCAGGAAGGCGTGAACGCGATGACGCCGTCAGTATCTTCATGCAGGAAAGCGTGGGGGCAATAGCCGATTTCAAAGTCGACGGGCGGCAGCTTCAAAATGTTGGGATCCATCCAGTTGCCCTGATGATAGAAAGCAGCCTTGCCGTTGAGGAAAGCGACCATCTGGGCGTCCTGGGTGCCGTTGAGCAGCATGTCCTGGGTGCTGTACTGGAACAGCAGGCCCACATACTGGCAATACTGATGGAAGCGATCTTCATCCACTTTGCCCTGCAAAACCTGGCTGATATAGGTCTGATCGTCACGGGGGGTGCCTACGGTCAGGTACAGGTTGAAGTTATGCAGACCGGTTACCCAGGTCATACCGGTGGTGGTGCCGGCCACCATGGAAACCACCATGTCCAGGCCCAGCTCGGCCTTCATGGAATCAATCTTTTCAAAGGCGGCCTTGATGGCGTCGAAGTTGGTCAGGGTAGCGGGGTCGATGCCGGCCTTGGCCAGGATGTCGGCGTTATAGGCCAGGCCGTAGCCTTCCAGGGCCACGGGGAAGCCGACCACCTTGTCGCCGTCCATATAGGCTCTGTCAGTGTACTGAATCCATTCAGAACCGGCCAGGTCAGCGATCTTGTCCTTCCACAGCTCGTAGCCGGTGGAGCCTTCGATGACCCAGATGTCGGGTTCGCGGCCGGACTGCATTTCGGCCTTCAGCACGGTGTTGTAGTCGGAGGAGCCGCCGCCGGTGATGACCTTTACGGGCACGCCGGTCTTTTCGGTGTACAGCTTGGCGTACTCCTGCATCGCGGGGTCGATTTCCACCTTGTTCTGGCAGATCACGATGTCCGCCAGAGCGCCGGTCGCCATCATGAACAGCGCCAGAGCAAGAACCAGAGCGAGTACCTTTTTCATGTTGAATTCTCCTTTTCTTTATTTATTCCACGCGATCTCGCGCAAGAATCATAGAAAGAGGGGCGTTTTCGGTTTGTTTCCTTCCGTTCCGGAATTTCATCTGCCGATGTGGATGTATTATAGCACAGAATTGTCCGAAAGTCTACCTGTTTTTATATGAAATTTTAACAAAATACAAAATTTTCTTTTTCGACGGTATTCCGCCCCAAAAACAAAGGACGGAGCGTCTTTCCGTCCTTTTCGATTTTCACTTTTCACTTTCCGGTCTTCCGTCCTCCATGGGCGGCTCGGCGTCCGGGTCGAAGGGAAGGTCTCCCGCCGGATCGCGGCGGCGGCGAAGCAGTTCGGTCAGGCCGCGGGAGGGGCGGGCGGTTTGCTTGGTTTCCACGGTTTTCCAGCCTCCTTTTTTCGTTTTCCGGGCATATTTTGCGGGAAAGGCGGCCAGTTTATACCATGGAAACCAAGCGAGGAGGAGAAGAACATGCGCAAGGCGATGACGGTGATTTTGTGGCTGGGGCTGATGGTGTGTGCGGTGATGCTCATTTCCCTGTCCGGGCAGAAATATGCCCTGCGGCGGGAAGTGGACAGCGAAACCCGGAAAAATCAGGTACTCCAGACCCTGTACGACCAGCTGAAGGACGAATGGACGGAAAAGGAAACGGCCCTGACCCAGGAGAAAAACGCCCTGCTGCGGGATACCAAGGCCCTGACCTTAGAGCGGGACGCTCTGGCGGAAGCGCTGAAGGCCGCCCAGGCGGAAACCCAGGCCCAGCGCCAGACGGCGGACAGGCTGGCGGCGGAGCGGGAAACGGCCTCCGGCAGGCTGTCCGAGGTGCTGACTATGCTGCTCACCCCCGTGCCGGAGCTGGCCGACGCCAGCGCGGAAGCGGAGGAAGAGACGCCTGCCCTGCCGCTGCCGGAACGCGGCGTGCAGCCGGTGCCCTTTACGGAATGAAGTTTTGCGGCGGTTCTTCGCCTGTTCAGCCGAAGAAACCGGAAAGTGAAAATTGGAAAGTGAAAAGTGGAGATTTGAACAGACCACGCTTGGGGCGGCATAATCTGACGTGGGACAATATACAATTACACTTTTCACTTTCCACTTTTCACTTTTTAACGCTGTTTGCCCATTGTTTTATTTTATGATTATTCATGGTTTATTATGAATATGATCCGTTTTGACGAAAACGTGACACATTTTTGACATATTCCTTCTGTAGCATAAAATTCCAGGGAAGCCAGCGGCGTGTGTGGCTTTGGCTGCCCCCTCGGCCAAAGCATGTCCGCCCACTGTTTTTTATTTTGCTCCCCTGAAAAAAGCCCGCTGCATCCCCTCGCAGCGGGTGATTTTTTTACGGGTTCAGACTGCGAAGCTTTTCGGTCTGCTCCTGCAAGGTCAACGCGTCGATGATTTCGTCCAGGTCGCCGTCCAAAATGGCGTCGATTTTATACAGCGTCAGGTTGACCCGGTGATCGGTGACCCGGCCCTGGGGGAAATTGTAGGTGCGGATGCGCTCGTTGCGCTCGCCGCTGCCCACCTGGGCCTTGCGGTTTTGGGCGTAAGCCGCGTCCTTCTCGGCGCGGTAGAGGTCATAAAGGCGCGATTTCAGCACCTTCATGGCCTTTTCTTTATTTTTCAGCTGGCTCTTTTCGTCCTGACAGGTGACCACCAGCCCGGAGGGCATGTGGGTGATGCGCACGGCGGAGTCGGTGCGGTTGATGTACTGGCCGCCGTGGCCGGAAGCGCGATAAGTGTCGATGCGGATATCCTCGGGCTTGATCTCCACCTCCACGTCCTCCGCCTCGGGCAGCACGGCCACGGTGGCGGTGGAGGTGTGGATGCGGCCCCCCGCCTCGGTGACGGGCACCCGCTGGATGCGGTGTACGCCGGATTCGTATTTCATGCGGGAAAAGGCCCCCACGCCGTTCAGGGTGAACACCGCTTCCTTCACGCCGCCCAATTCCGTATCGGAAATGTCCACCGCCTCGAACTGAAAGCCCGCCCGCTCGGCGTAGCGCTGATACATGCGCAGCAGCAGGGCAGCGAACAGGGCCGCTTCCTCCCCGCCCGCGCCGGGGCGAATTTCCATCACTACGCTGCGGTCGTCGTTGGGGTCGTGGGGGATCAGGAACAGGCGTAAGCGCTCCCATTCCTGTTCTTCCCGGGGCAATAATTCCTTTAATTCTTCCTCCGCCATGTCCTTCAGATCCGGGTCGGCCCGCATTTCCTTGGCCTGCTCGATTTCGGAAAGCAATTGCCGGTACTGCCGCCAGGCGTTCACGGCGGGTTCCAGCTGGGCTATTTCTTTCAGCATGCCCCGCCATGTGGGTACGTCGGCGATGATTTCCGGCTGGGCCGTGGCGACGGTCAATTCCTCCAAACGGCCCTCCATGGCCTCGAACTGGGCTTCCATCATAAACGCTTTTCCTCCTTGAGCGCGGCGCTGACCACCCGGGGCAGGCCGTTCAGGTCGTTCAACACTTGAATATCGGTAAATTCTTCATATAAAAGGGTTTTCACCGCGTCCCCCTGCCCGTCCCCGATTTCTAAGCACAGCCGACCGCCCGGCAATAAATGGGCAGGCGCTTCCCGGGCAATGCGGCGGTAAAAGTCCAGCCCGTCATCCCCCGCGAACAATGCCAGGGCCGGTTCCTGCTCCACCTCGGCCTGCAATCGTCCCC
This sequence comes from Clostridia bacterium, assembly GCA_017443295.1. Lineage (GTDB taxonomy): Bacteria > Bacillota > Clostridia > Christensenellales > Aristaeellaceae > RUG563. The sequence goes on along the minus strand of JAFSNT010000049.1, from coordinate 824 downwards.
GCAGGCCCCCCGGGATGTAGGGGGGATTGCTTACGATCACATCAAATTTTTCTCCCGCCACAGGAGAAAACAAATCGCCTTGCATGAAACGAATATCGGCGTTCAACGCGGCGGCGTTTTCTTTCGCCAGGGAAAGGGCGGCTTCGCTGATGTCCGAAGCGACGACCTCCGCGCTGGGACGCAACTTTTTGATGGCCGCCGCCAGCGCCCCGGAGCCGGTGCATAAATCCAGCACACGGTAGCCGGGACGCATATACTTTAACGCTTCCTCGCACAGCGCTTCTGTGTCGTTCCGGGGGATCAGGGCGCGGCTGTCCGTTTTCAGGGTGAACCCCATAAAGCTCTGACTGCCTAAAATGTATTGCAGCGGTTCCCGCCCTTCCCGCCGGGCCAGCAGCGCTTCATAGGCCGCCGCTTCCGCTTCGGTCAGCTCCCGCCGCTTGTTCAGCAGCATTTCCAGCCGGGATACCCCCAGCACTTCCGCAAGCAGCCATTCCGCGTCCAGCCGGGGGTCGGGGACTTCGCGCAGGCGCTGTTCAGCCGCTTTCAGTGCTTCCAGTACGGTGGTCATGTTTTCACTCCTTGATTTGATACGAGGCAGGGGGCTTCTTCAGCCCCCTAAACCCCTGAACCAGGGCCGCTTGGCCCTGGACCCATCCTGGCGAATCAACTTGAATTAGAAAGAACAAACAACATCCGCCTGCTGATAGGAGATACGAAAGTTAGAGGGCTTCTGGCCCAAGAAAGCCGGGAAAATCCCAGGGAAAAAGCTCGCTTTTTCCTCGGGATTATTCCCTGGCTTTCCCCGGATGCTTTGCATCCGG
>JAFSNT010000048.1 GCA_017443295.1 Clostridia bacterium | reverse complement strand
GTTTTATCTTGTTCATCAAGATGCATGCTCCTGTCTTTTTTGTGGACTATATATACTTCCTACCTCCTACCTCCTACTTCCTACCTTGACTTAAAGCGTCCTATAAAGGCTGACTGCCCCATTCCAGCCAATCCGTTAAACGGTCATGGCAAATTCCCGCTGGCCGCTGGCCTTTTGGGCTTCCTGCTCCATGGTCTTCTGAGCGTCCAGCATTTCGCGCACCACTTCCCACAGGGGCATGGGCACGTCCACAAACTGATCCTTGGGGACGAAGAAGGTTTTATCGTTCACCCCCACTTCCAGGGTGTTCTGCTCCGAGCGGCTGCGCTTGGGAATGAAAATCTGCCGCATATCCTGCCAAGGATCATAGGTCATGTTTTTCGATGTTTCCTTCGCCATATTGAATCCTCCCTTTATCTATGTTTCAGACAAAAAGTGAAAAGTGGAAAGTGAAAAGTGGAATTATATATAGTCCGCCATGATTGCCGTTAGGCAAAGCGATGACTATTCAAATTTTCACTTTTCACTTTTCAATTTCCACTTTCCGCCTTACGAACCGGACGGCTTACTGTTCGTCTTCATCTTCGTCCACGGTGCTGTAATAGCTGCCGCACTCCACGCGCAGCAGGCGTTCCTCGTACAGCACGCCGCCGCCGGTCTCGAAATACACGCCGATGGTGCCGAACTGGTTCAGCGGCCCGCCCGCCTCCTCGGGGGACTTGATGATCATTTCCATGCTGCCGCCTTCCACGTCGACCATGCCGAAGGCGCTCTTGCCTAAGAAAATGCAGCCGTACACGGCGACGCCCTGGCAGCCGCCCTCGCCGGGATAGATCACGGTGTCGTCGGCGATGCCGTTTACGTTGTCCTTCACGGTGATGGTGGTGGCGGTGTTGGCCGTGACCAGGCACTTTACGTCGCCCACCAGGATATAGCGATCCTTCAGCGCGTCCTCCGCCACGGTGCCGCCGTCGAAGGTGATGGTTTTGCCCGCTTCGGAGATGGCGCCGTTGACGGTGAGGGTGCGGCTGTCGCTGGCCAGATCCTTGCCCCGCAGCACCTTGGCGTTGTCGCTTTCGATGAAGCGCACGCCGTGCAGCTCGCCGATTTCGCCGTTGTAGATTTCATCGGGATTGGCGTACTTGTGGGCGTCGATCCAATCGCTGCTCTGGCGCAGATCGTAGGTGACGCTGGGATGGATGATGGCCACGTACTTGCCGTTGATCTTGGGGGCCTTGTGCTTTTTCAGCCAGGTCACGGCCCGGTTCACCATGGTGGGGGTGAGCAGGCAGGTGGAATCCAGCTGGCTGCGGGTGGTGACGGCGCTGCCGTTGCTCTTATCGCAGTACATCACGTTGCTGCCGCTGAGGACGATGTTCCGGGCGATCTTGTCCTGGGTGTTGCCGCCCGCCGCGCCCATTTCCTCCACCGCGTCCTGGGCGACGGGATCCACCGCGTGGCGCAGGAGGCGGCGGCTTAAGGGCGTATAAGCGCCGTACTCGTACACGGTGGCGCTGACGGCGCTGTAGCCGAACTTTTCCCCGTCGGGGATCACGCCCTCCTTCAGGCGGGGCACATCGCCGAAGGTGTTGGCCTTGCGCATTTCCACGGTCATGCCGTGGTTTTCGGGCAGGGGGATGTTCTTGGCGAACTGGGCGAACATGTGGTTGCTCCGGGCGTTTTCCAGCGCCTCGGTGTTGTACCAGGTCTTCACCTCGGGGGACATGCTGCTGGTAGGCTCGAAGGCCTCGGCGGCGCCGGTGTAGGCGTTCACGTAGTTCTGGGTGGTGGCCACGGAAGCGCCGCCGCCGGAAACGCCCGCGTCCTCCGCCATCATGCGCCGGTCAAAATTCTGAAAATTCCGCATCAATGCTTTCCTCCTTTAATATCTGTCTCTGAAATTGACGATTTCGCCGTTGTGGATGCGGCGGCGGTATTCCTCCCGCTGCTTTTTGCTCATGCCCCGAATGTCGATGCCGATCGCCACGGGGGCAGAACCCTGAATGCCGTTTTCCACCGGGCGGCTGGCTCCCGCCTGCACGCTGGCGGCGATGCGGCGGCAGGCCTGCAGGGCGGCGTACCGCATGCTTTCCCGCTGAATGTCCTCCCCGTGAACGGCGTAGAAGGCGTCCTTCACGCTGACGCCCGTTTCCGGCGCGGTCAGGCGCACGAAGGCGGGGTTCGTCATTTCCCGGGCCAGGTCGAAGTCCGGGAAGGTCTTTTTCAGTTCCTCCGCTTCCTTTCTCAAGCGGGCGAAGTGCCGCCGCAGGGCCGCTTCCTTCCGGGTTTCCCCTTCCCTGTCGGCCTCCGCTTCCCGAACGCGCTTCAGTTCCTCCCGCACCCGCGCGTTCACCGCTTCCTCAAATTCCTGGCGGAAGGGGCCGTTGATCAATGCCTGAAAATCGGCCTGCCGATCCTCGGGGCTGACGATCCGCTCCTCCGCGTCCTCCTTTCCCCCCGCTTCCGCCCCTTCCTGGGCAGCCCTTTGCAGTTCCAATGGTTCCATGGTCGTCCTCCTCTGTTTTTTATTGCTTCCCGTTTCCGGGTGAAGCCAAATTCAGTCCGGCTGGCTGGCGCTGCGAATCAGCGCCCGGGCGCGAATCATTTCTTTCGATTCCGCCGCGCCCACCAGCGATGAAAAGCCGCGTTTTCCGTCCTTTTCCTCCGGCGCGTCGGAAGCGTTTAGGATGCTCCGGGCCATTTCCTCCGCCGCGTCCGGCTCGTACCGGCTGGCCAGCTCCAGCGCCATGCGCTGCCACAGGGCCGTTTCCCGCCGGGATGCGCTGTTTTTCTGGATCTTCAAAAGCAGCTCGTCCTTTTTCCTGAAATCCATCATGGACAAGAGCATCTCGCTTTGATCCGCCTTGTCCGGCGAAAACACCCCCGCCCGCAGCAGGCCCAAGGCCAGCTCGTTCTGGGCCATTTTGGTGTAGGCGTTTTCCTTCTGGGCCGACACGCGGATATCGAACACCGGCTTGCGCCAGCCCATTTCCCGGCCCGCCAGGCTGGGGTTTTCCTGGGTCTGCAAGCCCGAATTGTCAAACTGTACGAACTCCCAAGCCGCTTTTTCCCCCGTGATGCGGAAGCACCTGGGCACGTCGTAAAACTGGCGGATGCGCTCGATGACCATTTCCAGGAGCCTGGCGTAGGCCCGGTAGGTGCCCTTGTTGCCGTCCCGGCTGGTGCGGCCCGCCGCCTCCATCTGGGCCGCGATGCCGCTGGCGGCGATCACGCCGCCCGTGATGCCGTTGGAAACCTCCTGGTTGCCGCAGGTCTGGTTCAGTTCCTTGATCCGGTCGTTCAAATGCTGCACGTACACCGCGTCCAGGGGGTAATGCTTCACCGGCACCATGTCCGCTTCGCTGAGGCCCCCTTCCACCTCGATCACCGGGTTGGTGAAGTCCAGGAACTGGCTCAGGTTGATGGGCGAATCGGCCCGGCGGAAGTACCGGGGCACGGCCCCCGCCCGGGCGTTTAAGCTGATGGCGGCGTTCAGCAGGTCGATTTCCTCCTGGGTGTCCTTGCCAAGGTCGATGTACCCCCATCCGGCGGGGCTGCCTTTTTGGGGAAAGAGGGTGTCCAGCACGAAGGGAAATTGCCCGTCGTCGTACCAGCCCCGCCCTTGCAGCGCCGGGTCGTCCTCGCTGGCGTACAGCACCTCCTGGCCGCAGAACTTGCAGTATTGCAAAAGCTTTCGCCCGTTTTCCCAGGTGTGGTAATACCAGTCGACCACCAGGGCTTTTTCGCTGTTTGCGGCGGCGGCGCTGTCCTCCGTTTCGTACCGGGAAAGGAAGAAATCGTCCGTCTGGCCGCCGCGGTTGAGGTGGGGATATTCCTGGAGCAGGGTTTCCCTGTCCTGGGCCGTGACCAGAAACAGGTTCCGGCTCTTTTGAATGTCCTCCACCCCCGGCTCCCAGAACAGGTTCATGAGATCGACGCCGCAGATGTTCACGTCCCCCAAGCCGTTCAGCCGGGTTTTGTCCCAGTACACGGCATACACCGCCGTGCCGTGCTTGTTCTTTTCCCAGGCCTGCTGATTGTATACATCCTGGAAATGGTTCTGTTCCAGAATCACCGGCAGGATGCTGCTCAGCTGCCGGGCCTGCTGTTCGTCGCTTTCCTCCCGGGGCAGGATGGCCGGTTCCGGGTAGGCGTCCAGCATGTCGGCGTGCTTGCCCATGATCACGTTCACCAGCCATTTGGTGGGCCGCTTGGGGGCCTGGGGATTGCCCTGCTCCGCCATGCAGTCCCAGGCGTGGCCCTGCCACCACTTTTCGTCCTCCTTCAGGCGCTTTTCCAGCCGCGCCTTGCCCGCCTTGTACTTTTTCAGGGTGTCGGCGGCCTGCCGCAGACGCTCGGGGGTCATGCGGCGGGGTAGTGATTCGCTCATATTTCCTCCTTGTGAATGGAAAAGTG
>JAFSNT010000047.1 GCA_017443295.1 Clostridia bacterium | reverse complement strand
TTAGAAATCACGTCGAAGGAAAATGAGAGGTGATCGACGTGATGAACATGAAGCTGTTTTTCAGCAATTTGGAAGAACCAAGGCAGAAAGCAAAAACGCGGCATGATTTGATCGAAATCATAGCAATGACGATCATAGCGGAGAAGACGGAGGAACGATGAAACTCTCGCAGAACGAAGAGAAGCTGATACAATTGTATCGCTATCTGCATCCTGAATCAAAGGAAAAGTTGATGGCGACTGCTGAAGCTCTCGTCAATCTCGGGATAAATAATACGAATAAAGAACAAAAAGAAAAGAGTGGGGAATGACGAATCGTCAAAAACCTACTCTCACAGAGGAGGTACTGGATAACCTGGAAAGCATTCATGGCGCATTGTTAAGGATGAACCGTTCCATCCAGGCCGAAGGCAGCTTCGGCATCATGAAGTATGACCGCTGGTACAAGCGGATTAAAATCCGTAAAACTTGAACTTCACCTCGTTGCTATCGGTCATAACCTCTATAAGTACTACAACAAACAAATGAAAAAACTGGAAGCTGCCTGACCTCCTTTTGCTCCTGCAATTGGGGGAAAGGGGATTTTTTACTTTTTTGCCTTTTCTTCGACTTTTTTGCTTTTACTCAAAAAAGGGGCTGTGAATCAGACAGTTGTTTTCTGTCTTTTTTCACAGCCCCAGAAATGTCTTAATTCTTCGCGCTCTCCTGGGCTTCGCCGTGGCCGATCAGGATGCGGCGGGCGCCGGCGGGTTCGGCGGGCTGGGTCTTGGGCATGGACACGTACAGGATGCCGTTCTTGTAATCGGCGGTGATGCGGTCCTGATCAATGCCTTCCAGACTGAAGGAACGGGACACGTGGCCCGTGCGGCGCTCGCTGTAATAGGCCTTTTCATCCTTGCGTTCGCTCTGGGTGTCGGCGGAAATGGTCAGGGTGTCGTTTTCCACGGTCAGGCTGATCTGGTCTTCCTTCACGCCGGGCAGCTCGGCCTCCAGGGTGTAATGGTCGCTGTCGTCGTGAATGTCCACGCGGAAGCCCACGTTGCCCATCCAGTCGTTCATATCGAAGAAGGAACGGAAGAACCGGTCGTCAAACAGGGAGGGCACGCGCTTTTCCTGGGGCAGATTGTGGTGGGAACGGTAAGGCATCATAGAATACAACATGGTGAAAACCTCCTTTGATTTTCGGGCGGCAGCCCGGTCACAGTTTGTTTTGCCGCCAGCGGTCATTTTCATTTTCCCCCGCTGACGAACACAGTATACTATAAAGATCAAAGAAGGTCAAATTAGTTTAAGGTCAAAGAAGATCAATAAATGAAGAAAGAACGGAAAAATCATCTTTTTTCTCGTTCTTTCTTATGATTTTGAATTATTTCACACTTTTTCAGGATTTTTTGGATTTTTCTCAAATTGTCATTCCGCCGCGATCAAATCCCGCACGATGGCGGCGGCCATGACCAAGCCCATGGCGGCGGGCACGAACATCATACTGCCCGGCGTGTCCCGGCGGGGAGCGTTTGGAACCGTGGTTTCCGCCCGCAGGGCGGCGGCTTCCTCGGGCAGGGGAGAGAGGGCTTCTTCCGTGGAATAGGCTACCCGCAGGGCGGGGATGCCCCGCTTGCGCAGTTCCTTGCGCATGATGCGGGCCAAGGGGCAGTTCTGCGTTTCAAAAATGTCGCCGATCCGCACCTGGGCGGGGTCCAGCCGGTTGCCCGCGCCCATGGCGCTGATGATGGGTATGCTTAAGCGATAGCAGCGTTCGATCAGCTCCAGCTTGGCGGTCACTGTGTCGATGGCGTCGGCTATATAATCATAGGAGGAAAGATCCACCTGATCCGCGTTTTCCGGCAGGTAAAACAGGGCATGGGCCGTTACCTTGATTTCCGGGTTCACGTCCCGAAGCCGCCGGGCCATGACCTGGGCCTTGGGTTGGCCTAAGGTGCTGTGCAGGGCCACGATCTGGCGGTTCAGGTTGGTCAGGCTCACGGCGTCCGGGTCGTAAAGATCAATGCTGCCCACGCCGCTGCGGGCCAGGGCTTCGGCCACATAGCCGCCCACCCCGCCCACGCCGAACAGCGCCACCTTCGCCCGGCCCAATTTTTCAACGCCCTCCCGCCCGATCAGCAGGGCGGAACGGGAAAACTGATCCATCCAAATCCCTCCATGAAAAAGTATATCTACATTATATGCTTTCGCTTTATGCCCGTCAATTGCTGATTTGACGGAGAGAAAGGATACGCTGGGGCCTGCGCGGCCCCAGACCCCGCGGCAGGGGATGATCCCCTGCACCCTCTCCTG
>JAFSNT010000046.1 GCA_017443295.1 Clostridia bacterium | reverse complement strand
TTGATGGCTGCCAGCCGGTGGCGAACAGTATTGTCATACCGCTTTCCATCCATTTGCAGCAACACCCCGCCCAATACCGACGGGTCGATCTTTTCCTTGACGACGATTTCCTTCCCGGTGAGCTTTTTCAGCTTTTCGATCAGCTTTTCGCGCTGGTTATCGTTCAGCGCGGTGGCGGTGGTCACTTCCGCCACGGCCACCTGATGATCGCGGAAATAGCTTTCCTGGTACGCGGCCGCGCACTCCGAAAAGGCGTGAATGGCCCCCCGCTCCACCAGAATTTTGAGGAAATTCAGGGTGTATTCGTGGATTTGGCCCCGGAAGGTTTCGTCCACGATCCTGACGCGCTCCTCCTTGCTCATGGTCATGTTGCCCAGCAAATGGAGAAACGCTTCATTTTCCCGGAAGGCTTTCTGGAGGGCCTGCACCTCTTCCAGCACCGCTCGGTCCAGCTTTTCCTCGGCGCACAGGGCGTACAGCCCCTCGCCGTATTCTCTGCCAAATTCCGTCACGGCTGCTCACCAACATTCTGAATGAATTGGTCTACAAAGCCATCGTAATCCTTTTGGCTGATCTCGCGCTCGACCACCTTGGCAGCGATGTCCACGGCCAGTTCGGAGATTTCGCTCCGCACGTCCTTTAACATCTGCTTTTTCTGCTGGGCGATTTCCGCTTCCGCCTTCTGCTTCACGTGGCTGGCCTGACTGTTGGCCTCGGCCACGATCTGGTCGCTCTTGCGCTGGGCGTTCTGAGTGGCGGTCTTGATGAGGGAATCCGCCTCCTGGCGCGCGGAAGCGAGGCGCTGCTCGTATTCCTGCTTCATTTCCTTAGCCGAATTCAGGCTTTCATCGGCGTCGGAATAGATTTTGTCCACCTGGCTCTGCCTTTCGGTCATCACCTTCTGGACGGGCTTGAACAGGAACTTTTTGAGGATCAGGAAAATGATGACCAGATTAGCCAGGGAAAGCAGCGTATTCCACAGATTGACAGAAATAATATCCAATGACTGCATCTTCTCAGCCTTTCTAATCAAGGGTTTGTATCAGGGTCAGCGCCTGCCGTTACAGAATGGTTTTGCTCCATTCGATGGCGCTCTTGAGGATGCCCACGAAGGAACCGGGGGCCACGAAGATCAGCAGGATGCCGATGATCAGGCCGTACAGACCGGTGGTTTCGGCCAGGGCGCAGCCTAAGATCAGGGTGGAGGTGACGGCGGAACGGCTTTCGGGCTGACGGCCCACGGCTTCGCAGGCCTTGGCCACGGCCTGGCCTTCACCGATACCAGGGCCGATACCGGCGATCAGGGCGATACCAGCGCCGATGGCGCAGCAACCGAGAATGATACCAATGGCGATTTCAAGCATGGGAAAACCTCCTCAAATATTGTGATATGCGGATAAACCGCTTTGCACCGTTTTTCATAAAGTGGAAAGTGGAAAGTTAAAAGTGAAAATGATATAGTCATGACATCCGCCATCGTTTGCTTTCATTATATATTTCCACTTTCCACTTTTCAATTTTCACTTTTATTCTTCGGGAACGGCCGTTGCCACGAACATCATGGTCAGCATAGCGAAAATGAACGCCTGCATGCAGCCGGAGAAGATATCGAAGTACAGGGACAGGACGGCGGGAAGACCGACCTGCAAAAAGGGAATCTTGCCTAAGATGCCCGGCAGCCAGCCCAGCAGCATATTGGACAGGCTTCGCAGGGCGTAGGCGATCAGCGTGGAAATGACCATGCCGCTCATGACGTTGCCGTAATGACGGAAGGACATGGAAATGGGCGTAGCCACCTCGCCGATGATGTTCAGGGGCGCGAACACGGGAATGGGGCTGAAAAAGCCCTTGATGTAATTCCACAGCCCGCCCTTGAGCTTATAGTGGGTAATCAGGATGAACACCAGAATGGCCCACCCTAACACGATGTTCAAATCGGAAGTGGGGGCGAACAGGCCCAGCAGGCTGCTCAGGCTGGAGAGGGCGGACAGGGCTAAGATACCGGCCACAAATGGCGCGAAATCCATGAACTGTTCGCCCATGTTGCTTTTCACCAGTTTATTGACCGTGTCCACGATCCATTCCGCCGCCAGCTGCCGCTTGGAATCGGGAATCACCTTGATGCCGTGGGTCAGGTACAGGCACACGCCCAAAATGGACAGGATCACCGCCCAGGAATTGACCTGAGCCGCCGTGATGGGCCATTCCTGCAAGGGCATGGGGATGGTAAAGTACACCTGCGCGCCGGAGATGACCACGCCGTCTTCCAGCGGCGCGTCCGGCGTGGTGCAGATTTTCAGCGTCAGCGCCAGCGCCAGCGGCAGGATGATCAGCAGCACCAGAAGGGCATCCACCAGCCGGGAATTCTTTTTGTTTTCCACAGGGATTTTTATGCCTCCTTCTGTTTATTTTCTGTCAGGCTTCGCAGGGCGATCACGATGCGGGGAAACAGCATGGGCAAAAGGGACGCCCAGGGATGGAAGATGGGCGCGGTGACGGCCAGCGCCGCCACGCCGCCCAGCATCAGCATCCGCAGCAGGAAGGAAAGCTGCATTTGCTTGCCCGCCTGCTTGGCTTCGTCGCTCAAGGGCTGCTCCTTTTCTTCGTCCGCTGTTTCCTCGGCTTCTTCTTCCCGTTTGGGCAGCACGGGCATATCCCCCGTCACCTTCTGCACGGTGAGCGCCATCAGGAAAAAGTTGCCCACGGCGGCGGCGAACCCCAAGGCCGCGCCCAGCAGCACGGTGTAATCGAACTGCCGGATCACCAGGAACACGGCGATCATCAGCACCGTAAGCACGCCCACGCCCAAAGCCATTTTCTTGGTTTCCGCCTGTACGGCGGGCTGAACCTTCATAATGTCTTTCCTCGATTACTTGGTGCCGAACAGCCGGTCGCCCGCGTCGCCGAGACCGGGCACGATGTAGCCGTGGTCGTTGAGCCGTTCGTCGCAGGCCGCCACGTAAATGTCCACGTCGGGATGATCCTTCTGCACCCGGGCGATGCCCTCCGGCGCGGCGATCAGGTTGACCAGACGGATGTTGCTGCAGCCCCGCTGCTTAATGAAGGAAATGGCCGCGGAGGCGCTGCCGCCGGTGGCCAGCATGGGGTCCAGCACGATCAGCTGACGATGCTCGGCGTCGTCGGGCAGCTTGCAGTAGTATTCCACGGGTTCCAGGGTCTGCGGGTCGCGGTAGAGGCCGATATGGCCCACCTTGGCGTTGGGAAACAGGTTCAGCATGCCGTTCACCATGCCTAAGCCCGCGCGCAGAATGGGGATGATGCCGATGGGCTTGCCCGCCAGCATCTTGGTCTTCATGGCGCAGATGGGCGTTTCGATTTCGATTTCCGCCGTGGGCAGATCGCGGGTCACTTCATACACCATCAGCATGGAAATTTCGTCCAGCAGCTCGCGGAATTCCTTGCATCCGGTTTCCTTCGCACGCATGATGCTCAGCTTGTGCTGGATCAGCGGATGGTCAAAGATATGTACTTTACTCATGTCGGCCCCTTCCTTTCGTGCGTGTCTTACGCAAAAATCCAGGCTTTTCATACCGATATAATATTATAATCGAAAAACCCGTCCTTGACAAGCAAAATTTCAAATGTACCAGACCGGGATTTCCAGCACGTTTTCCCGCAGTCTGCCGGGCTGGGGGCACAGATTGACGACGGCCCCCGTGCCCCGCTTTTTCTCCGGCACCTTATCCAGCACCGTGAAGCTGCCGGCAGCGGACGCGGATTCCGCCGTGTTGGTTTTAATTTCCACGGGGTACAACACGCCGTTTTCCTCGATAATCAGGTCAATTTCGCTTTCGATTTCCACCGTCTGCCCGTTTTCCTTTTTCTTCTGCTTATCCTTGCCGCGATAATAGGAAACGCAGTACCGGTAATCAATATTCCGGTTGGCGTAGGATTTTAAAATCTCCGATACGGCGTAGGTTTCAAACATAGCCCCGCTCATGGCCCCGAAGGCCAGCGTTTCCGTGGTCAGCCAGCGGGTCAGATAGGAGGCCAGTCCCGTATCCCGGAAATAGACCTTGGGCGTTTTGATGGCCCGTTTCAGCACGGCGGGCGTGTAGGGTTCCAGCAGATACACGATTCCCGAAGCCTCTAAGATGGACATCCAGTTTTTCACTGTGCCCACATCCCGGGAAATCTCGTCCGCGATGTTGGAATAATTCAGCATCTGCCCCGTCCGGGCCGCCACGGCCACCATGAACCGACGGAAGGAATCAAGGTCCTGCACAGCGGTCAGGCTGCGCACATCCCGCTCCAGATAGGTTTTCACATAGCTGCTGTAAAAGGACTGCCAATCCATTTCCGGCGTGTGATACAGCTCGGGATAACTGCCCCGATGAATGATCTCCCAGATATTTTCCGGCTTTTTCACCGTTTTCTGCCGGGCCAGAATATAGTCCATGGTGGGCAAAAAGGGTTCGGAGAAAGGATCGCCCTGAATCTCCCGCAGGGACAGGCCTAACATTTCCAGCACGCACACCCTGCCGGAAAGCGATTCGGCGGCGTGCTTCATGAGCAGCAGCGGCTGGGAGCCGGACAGCGTGAACAGCCCCCGCTCCCGGGAGGCGTCGCACACCATTTTGATATACCGAAACAACTCCGGCACGTACTGCACCTCGTCCAAGGTAACGGGCGGGTGATTGATCTGCAAAAACATGTCCGGGTTCCTTTTGGCCTGTTCTTCCAAATACGCGTCGTCAAAGGTGACGCTTCTGCGGTCCGGGAACAGCGCCTCCAGCACCGTGAACTTCCCGGTCTGCCGCGCGCCGGTGATCAGCGTCGCTTTGAAGGTCTTATCCGCCCGCAGAATCACATCCTCCATGGCCCGCCTGATATACATAAGCGCTCCCTCCGACTGATTTCGATTCAGATTCCAATATTGTCATTATAAACGATGCAACCGAATAAGTCAACAAAATGATTGACTGATAGGAATTTTTTCTCCCAACTTTGAGAAACAGTTGCGAAAAGCCGGGTTTCATGGTAAAATTGAGGCAAACGAAGGAAACGGAGGATTGATTCCCATGACCGAAATGATGCAGCAGCTGAAAAAAATCGGCATTGTGCCCGTGGTGGTATTGAACGACGTGAAGGACGCCCTGCCCCTGGGCGAATGCCTGATGAAGGGCGGCCTGCCCTGCGCGGAGGTCACCTTCCGCACCGCCGCCGCCGAAGAATCCATCCGGCAGCTGGCCAAGGCCTATCCCGACATGATCCTGGGCGCGGGCACCGTGCTCACCACCGAGCAGGCCGACCGGGCCATCGACGCGGGCGCCAAGTTTGTGGTCTCCCCCGGCTTCAATCCTAAGGTGACGGAATACGTGCTGAAAAAGGGCGTGCCCATGACCCCCGGCGTATGCACCCCCACCGAAATCGAGGCGGCCATGAGCTTGGGCCTGGACGTGCTGAAGTTCTTCCCCGCCGAACCCTCCGGCGGCCTGAAAATGATCAAGGCCGTATGCGCCGCCTATGTGAACCTGCAATTCATGCCCACCGGCGGCATCAGCGCCGCCAACGTGCGGGACTATCTGGCCTATGACAAGATCGTGGCCTGCGGCGGCAGCTGGATGGTGAACGGCGCTCTGGTCAAGGAAGGCAAGTTCGACCAGGTGCTGGCGCTGGTCAAGGAAGCGGCGGACATCGTGAAAGAGATTCGCGGATAATATGAAAATATTTTTCTGGGGGAAACCGCTCTTTGGGGGCCAAAGAGCGGTTTCCCCCAGACCCCTTTCCGAGAAAGCCATAAAGGGGTTTTCTGGTTTATCCGGGTAAGGGTGATGAGCAAAGACAGGTTCATCGCCCTTCTTTTCTATTATAATACGACTGATTACAGGAGAATCAGCATGCATTTTGTAAACGCCAAGGGCATTCTCACCGGCGGGAACGGGTACTACGGCATGAACAT
>JAFSNT010000007.1 GCA_017443295.1 Clostridia bacterium | reverse complement strand
CCTATTTCCTCCACAAATCAATGCTTTTCTTTTAAGAGATACTTTGGTATAATGAACATGTATTATAAGCGTGGGAGGCTATTTTTATCGTAAAACGAGAGAAGCCTTCCCCCCAGACCCCCTTCCGAGAAAGCCATAAAGGTCTCTTCTTTGATGTCCATGCACTTACTGCGTGGACGTTTTTTCTACCGAAAAAACCTCCGCCCGGGGATGAATACCGGACGGAGGGAAAAAACATGAGGAAGAACTCAGGAGGGAGAATCAGTCCTCGGGCTGGGCGGCGTCCAGCCGCTGACGCTCCACCAGCTCGGCGAAAATGCCGTTTTTGGCAATCAGCTGCTCATAGGTGCCGTCCTCGGCGATCTTGCCGCCGTCGATCACCAGGATGCGGTCGCAGTGCCGGATAGTGGACAGCCGGTGGGCGATGACGATGCGGGTACACTTCATTTTGTCCAGCGCCTCGGAAACCTTCTTCTGGGTGATGTTGTCCAGGGCGGAGGTGGCCTCGTCGAAGATCAGGATGCGGGGCTTGGGCGCGATGGCCCGGGCGATCATCAGGCGCTGGCGCTGGCCGCCGGAAATGGTGCCGCCACCGTCCTGCAAAATGGTGTTCATGCCCATGGGCATATCCCGGATATCGTCGGCGATGCCGGCGATTTCCGCCGCGTCCCAGGCATCCTGCAATTTCAGGGTGGGGGCGGAGATCACGATGTTTTCAAAGATGCTGCCGGAGAACAGCCGCCCGTCCTGCATCACCGTGCCGATCTGCCGCCGCACGGAACGCACGTCCAGCTGCTGCAGATCCTTTTTATCGTAGCAGACCACGCCGCGGGAGGGCTTTTCAAAACCCAGCAGCAGGCGCACCAGGGTGGATTTGCCGCAGCCGCTTTTGCCCACGATGGCCACGTACTGGCGGGGTGAAATGGACAGGTTGAAATCGCTGAACAGGGGCTTGCTTTCGGGATCGTAGCCGAAGGTGACGTGGTTCAGCTCGATGCCGCCGGACAGGCGGGTGACGGTTTCCTTGGTATCGGAAGCCTCGGGCGAAGCCTCCAGCAGGGGCTTGATCAGGCCGATGATGGGCTTGATGGAGGCCACGGACAGGGTGACGGCGGTGAGGGAAGCGAAGGCGGAGGAAATATAGGCGTAGGCCGTATTGAAGGCGTAGTAGTCCGCCACGCTCACCCGCTTTTTCACGGCGATATAGTACATGAGCGCCGTGCCCGTCATGGAAATCAAGGTGGTGAACACGGTGCCTAACTTGATGATCACGGGGGGATTGAAGGTCAGCTCCGCGCTCTTGGTATACGCCTGGGACCATTTGAAGAACGCCCGGTTTTCCGAGCCGCTCAGGCGGATTTTCTGGATGCCCTTGATGAGCGAAAAGACCAGGCCGCGCTCCTTGGCGGTGTACTTCATCTTTTCCGCGTCGATGCGCATCTGCACCATGGCGGAAAGCAGGCTCACGCCCAAGGTGAGCAGGGTGACGATCAGGCTGGGCCATACCAGGCTGGGGGCGAAGGCGAAAATCTGGGTCAGGTACACCAGGGAAAACACGCCGGTGACGGCGGTGGAAAACAGGGAATCCACGATGGTGGAGCAAAGGGAATCCATATAGGTGATATACTGGTTCAATTCGCCAGCGGAATAATTTCGGAAGAAGGTGGGCGGCAGGCACAGAATGCGCATCATGGTGGCCGCGCTCACGTTCACGTTCAGCTTAAAGCGGATGCGGGACAGCAGCATGGTGCGGATGATGGAAAGCAGGATGGTGCCTACGGTGGCAAAGAACAGGAAGGACATGACCGCGTACAAAAGCTGCATGCTGCCCGCTTCGATCACCGTGCCCATGAGTACCTGATTGAGCTTGGGGCTGAGCATGCCCACCAGCGTGATCGCCAGGGCGGCCACGCCGAAGCTGATCAGATCGTGAACGGTGAGGCAGCTCCACATATACTGAAGCAGGTCCCGAAGCTTCAGCTCCCGCGTGGGCAGGGGCCGGTAGAAGCACAGCGCTTCCGTGCTGATTTCCTTTTCCTCCCGGGCCGTGATGCGCGTTTTTTTGCCCGTGTGGGGATCCGTGAACTCATAACCGCCCGTGGCGGCGGGCAGCAGCAGGATCACCGTGCCGTCCTTCAGGGAGGTGATCATGGGACCCATGGCGTCGGCGTGCCAGCCCTTGGAAAGGATCACCTCGCGGTAGAGGATGCCCGTGGGGGACAAAAGGAAATCCAGCCGGTCCTGCAGGCCGCTGATGTTGGGGGGCACTTCCCTGTCCTTCACCCCCATGTATTTCAGCAGCCCGGACACGGCGTCGCTGATGTCCGCCTGATTTTTCAGCTCGGTGCTGATTTTGCGTCCGGTAACGGAACGGGCGATATTTTCGATGGAATCGCTGAGAAGCTCCCGCTCGTGCTTTTTTCGGAATTCTATCTGCTCGTCAAACCAACCCATGGTTTCTTCTCCTTTCGGCGGCGGTAACGGTTCGGAGGGCCGGGGATCATTCGCTGGTCACTAATTCCGCGTACATGCCGCCTTTGGCGTACAGCTCGTCGTGGGTGCCGCGTTCCACGATCTTTCCCTTGTCCATCACGATGATCTCGTCGCAGCTGCGGATGGTGGAAAGCCGGTGGGCGATGATGATGCAGGTGATCCCGCGGTCGTTGATGGAGCGGATCACCTCATGCTCCGTCCGGGCGTCCAGGGCGGAGGTGGCTTCGTCCATGATGCAGATGGTGGGATCCTGCGCTAAGGCGCGGGCGATTTCTAAGCGCTGGCGCTGGCCGCCGGACAGGTCGCGGCCGCCGTCCAGCAGCTTGTGGGCAAAGCCCCCCTCGCGGGTGACAATATCGTCGTAAATGCCCGCGTCGCGCGCCGCCAGGGTCACTTCAAAGTCCTCGATGGAATCGTCCCACATTTTGATGTTCTGGGAAATGGTGTCCTCAAACAGGGTGATATCCTGGTCGATGACGCTGATGGAGCCGGTGAACACGTCCCGGTCGATATCCTCCAGGGGAACGCCGTCGAAGGTGATAGAGCCGCTCCAGGGGCGGTTCAGGCCGGAAATCAGCTTGGCTAAGGTGGATTTGCCGCAGCCCGTGCGGCCCACGAAGGCGATTTTCTGGCCCGGCTTCACGGTCATGGAAAAATCGGTGATCAGGGGTTTGCCTAAGCGGGAATAGCCGAAGGTAACGTTTTTCAGCTCGATGGCCCCGGACAGCTTCTGGTATTCTTCCTTTTTTTCGTGGGGCGCGAAGGAGGGATCCTCCTTATAGCTCATCACGTCGTCCACGCGCTCCATCTGGGTGATCATTTCCTGCATGGACTGCCCGGCAGTGATCAGGGAGGTGGCGGGGGACATGAACGCCGCCAGGAAGCTCTGGAAGGCCATCACCATACCGACGGAGAAGTGGCCCTGCACCACCAGCATCACGCCAAGGCCCAGCACCGCCAGATTGGCGATGGCGGTAATGGCGGATGGCAGGGAGCCGAGCAGCAGGTTGAGCCTTGTAAACTTTACGTCCTGAGTGTTCACGCTGGCCTGATAACCGGACCAGCGGCTGAAAAAGCCGTTTTCCGCGCCGCTGGATTTGATGGTTTCGATCATGCTGATGCCCGACATGGTGGCGGAGGACAGCTTGGCGGCGTCGCGCTGCTGCACGCGGGTGATGTTCACGCGCTTGGCCGTCACCAGGGAGGATACGCCGAGGTTCAGCAGGATCGCGCCTACGCCGATCAGAGAGAGCAGCGGGCTGTAATGGATCATGACCACCAGATAGAACACCATCATCAGCGCCTGGAGCAGCAGGGGCGCGAAGGTCTGCACCAGGGCGGTGGAGATGTTGGCGTTGGTGGCCTGGCGGTCGGCGATATCGGCGGACAGGCGCTGGTTGAAAAACTGCATGGGCAGGCGCAGCACCTTCCATAAATAGGCGGCGCTGCCGTAGGAGGTCATTTTGCCCTCGATGCGCAGGGCGTACACCGCCGAAACCCAGCTGACCACCACGCTGAGCAGGATCAGCGCCGCGAACAGCACCATAAAGGGGGTGAGCCATTCGGGGTTCTGGCCGGTGAGCAGCCGATCCAGGAAGGTGCGGGCGAAGGCGGGGCTGATAATGCCGATGAGGTAGGAAATGGTGGTGGTCAGGATCACGAAAGCCACCGCCACGGCGGAACCCTTGAGCCGCTCCTTGGCGTAGGAGAAAACGGACTTGGGCTTGCCGGAGGGCACGAAGCCCTCGTCCGGCTCGAAGGTGATGCAGATGCCGGTGAATTCCTCGTCAAACTCTTCCCATTCCACCGTCACCCGGCCCCGGGCGGGGTCGTTGAGAACGGCGCGCTTGCCCTTGAAGCCGCACAGCACCACGAAATGGTTAAAGCCCCAATGGATGATGCAGGGGAAGGGGCCTTCCTTGAGCAGATCCTCCGGCTCCACCCGCCAGGCGCTGGCCTTCATGCCGTAGCTGCGGGCCGCCACCATGATGTTCTTGGCGTTTGCGCCGTCCATGGATACGCCGCAGTCCAGGCGCGCCTGCTCCAGCGGGATCCATTTGCGGTAATAATGCATGATCATGGTCAGCGAGGCCGCGCCGCATTCCAGCGCCTCCATCTGCATGACCACGGGAACGCGTACCACGCCTTTTTCCACCGGCGCGGGTACCTTTGCTTTGCCGAACACGCGCTTCCCCTCCTTACTGCAGCAGCAGAGAAATGGGCTGCAGATCCTCCGTGACCACTTCGCCGGTGTAATAGCCGTCGTCCAGGTCGGTGATCACCGGCACCTGGAACACCGGATCGCCGATGTTCAGGCCGCCCGCCAGCAGGATGCGGGGCGAAACGTCCTCGGTAATGAATTCCATGGGGATTTCGGCGTCCGTGCGCAGGGGATAATCCGCCCCCTGGATGTTGATCACGCCCCGGGCCAGCACCTTGTCGATCTGCCCGTAGGTCACGTAGCACACGCTTTTTTCCTTGGACACGGCCACGGCGAAATCGGCGGTGGTGCGGATATGCCCGAAAACGCCCCACAGAATGCCGCCGACCAACAGCGCGATGACCGACGCCATCACAAGCCAAACGCCCGGCGACGTGACCCGGAGATAATCGTTCAGCGATTCCGGGGACTCCACGGCCTCTAAGCTTTTTTCCCGAAACAACTTGACCTTCGGCTGTTCTGACATAACGCTTGCTCCTCTCGATTGGTTCTGCCGCGGATGGAATGAATGCACGGGTAAGAATGTTTCCTTTTAATATCGCGGTTATATTTTTATGGTAACATAAAATCAGGGGAAAAGCTATACCCGCAAAGGGGTTTTAAAAATTTTTATTACTGCCTCACCTTCGGCTTATCGTTTCCCTGAAAACGGAAAATCAGGAAGCAAAGGAAGCAGTAATAGACCGCCGCGACGCCCAGGGATATCCAGCACAGCAGGCCGCTTTTGGCGGCCAGGCTGACCAGCGCTAGAATGGGCGCGCCCAGCACGATGCCGAAGCTGCTGCCGGTGATCAGGTTATTGGCGGCGGGGGTACTCAGCTCCGGGTCGGTTTCCCGCAGCAGCAGCACGCCGGAGCTGATGGTGCCGGTGAGCATGCCGAACATGGAAATCAGGCCCTGGTAATAGTAGCCCGCATACACTTTTTTGCAGACAAAACGAAGATGCAGCCATGTAACGGCGGCCCCCAGCACGGTCATCAGGAGGAAGGGCGCCCACAGGCCCCGAATGTCCTCTAAGCTGATGGAAGCGATGCCGGCCACGATCATGATATCGAAGAAGAAGCCGGAGATGCGGTTCAGCAGGTAATTGTTCTGATAACGAAGCACCCGCCGGGCTTCCTCCTTCCGCTTTTCCAGCAGGGTGCGCAGGGCGATGGCCAGGGCGGAGCCGATGATGAAATTGAAGCCCCACAGCAAGGGGGATATGGTTTGCGCCACATCCGGCGCGGCGGCGGCGATCAGGGCGGTAAGCCCCCAGGTGGTCAGGTAGGTGGCCAAATAGACCACCAGCACCAGCGCGGCCTGAAGGGAAAGCACGTCCAGGGAGGAGGACAGCGCCGCGCTGCCGTCGCTGTAGAAATAATCCTGGGCGGATTGGGCGCGGGAAAATTGGTCGGGAAGGGTCAGCTTCCCGCGCCGCCTGAGTACGTTGAGGATCACCACGCCCACCGTGCAGGCCACCAGATAGCCCGCCGCGGCGATGGCCATGCCAAAGCTGCGCCCGCCCGAGAAGCCCAGCGCTTCATAGGTGGAGCCCACGTTGTTGGCCTGGCCGGGACCCTGGCCGTAGCCCATGGGCAGCAGCAGGCCCGCCGCCCGGAAAAGCCCGGGCATCACGGTATAGGACAGGCACAGGGAAACCAAAAGCCCCACCGTGCCCTGGATCAGATAGGTGCTTACGATCACCGCGCCGGATTTGAAGCCCGTCAGGCTGTTCCCGCCCCTTTCCTTGGGGGGAACGCGCAGGCTCATGGCGATAAAGCCCAGGGCGATGCCGTGGAACACCAGCATTTCCAGCAGCTCCTCGTCCAGCGGCAGGCCCATATACTTGGCGGCCAGCAGCATAAACCCGGCCAGCACGGCCACCGGCAGCATGGTGCGCCGAATGAGCCTGACCCTTCGGTAGAAATAATGCGCGGCCATGATCGCGGCGGCGATCATGCCCAATTCGATCACGAATTTCCAAAGCACGCCGTTGGCGGCAGAATAGTCCATGGCCTTAAAGCCTCCCGTTTAAGCTGCTTGACCAGATTTCCAGGTATTTGCGCAGGCTGACGCCGCCCCGAATTTCATAATACCCATCCGGGGCGGAAAACAGCAGCCGGTCGGCCTGGGTCATGGCCATGTCCCGGATCTCACGCAGGGGAAAAACGCGGCCCCCACAGGCGATTCTGTCCGTATACTGCTGGATTTCCGTTTTTCCGGCGATCCGCTCCGGTCGGTTTTTTTCGTCAATTTTCGTCAGGCTGACGTCCCCGTCGGAAAACAGCGGCCCGTCCCCGGAATCGTGCGTGAAAGCGCCAAGACGCATCTGTTCCTTTTGCCAGTCCTCCCATTCGGCGACGGTGGGAAAGGGAGCGGCGGGCTGAAAAAATCCGGCGTCCGTATACCGCACCCCGAAGCCGCAGCGGCACGCGAAACGGTCGCCGCGGCTGTGCAGCGTGCCGATTCCCCTGCAAGCCGGGCACAGATACAGACATTTTTCCAGCCTTTCCGCCGGATGCCTGCCGCGAAAGCGGACGTTTTCTGTTTTTTGGCGTTCCCATGCGTTTTCCCGGATGCCCTCGTTCAGCAGGCGGTTGATTTCCTCCTTGCTCAGGGAAGCCAGCACATCGGGGGGATATACGCCGGTGACCCGGCCCCGCATCCGCCCGCGCCGCAGGCCCCTGCCCCAGCGGGGAAGGGAAAGATAGCCGCCCTCTAAGCGATAGGTCACCAGCGTGACCCCGGCGGCCTTCGCCAGGCTGCCGGTGCCCTCCACCACGGGGATGGTCCTGCCGTCCCAGCTTTGCTCCCCTTCGGCGAAAATGCAGATGGAATGCCCCGCCCGGAAATGGCGCAGGCAATCCTTGACCGTGAGCAGGGCGGAGGCGCCTTTTCGGCGCGGAATGGGGCCGAAGCACCATTGAATGAAACGCCCGGCAACGCCCATGCGCAAAACATGGTCGTTGGCTACGAAATAGACCTGCTTTTTCCCCAGCGCCATCCCGATCAGCACCGAGTCGCAGGCGGTCACGTGATTGGCCGCCAGCAGGATGGGGCCTTCGGCCCGTATGGGTTCATCATCCAGGCGAAAGACGCGAACAATAAAAAAGCGAAAATGCTGAAAAAATCGCCACAGCTTTTGATGCCGTTCGTATTCGTCCATGGTCAAATTCCCTTCGGTTCAGACTGTACCCAGGAAACAAAACATATTTTACCATATAAAATGCGGAAGATGCAAGCGCCGGAGAAAAGTTTCGGGCAAAACACGCGGGAGCGGAAAACCATGTAAGCATTTGCAGGAAAAATGCCGAATCATAGATTGACAAACCGGAGGAATGTACGGTATAATTGCTAAAATTATTGGGAAGGGGTTGGTATTTGGATGCTTCAGAAGGTCGTTCGGGAAGGATTAACGTTTGACGATGTGCTGTTGGTGCCCCGCCGCAGCGAGGTGCTGCCCAAGGACGTGTCCCTGGCCGTGCAGCTGACGCCCAAAATCCGGCTGAATATCCCCGTGCTTTCCGCCGCCATGGACACGGTGACGGATTCCCGGCTGGCCATCGCCATCGCCCGGGAGGGCGGCCTTGGCGTGATCCACAAGAACATGTCCATCGAGGAGCAGGCGTCCCAGGTGGACAAGGTGAAGCGCAGCGAACACGGCGTGATCACCGATCCCTTCTTCCTTTCACCCCAGCATCTGATTGCCGACGCCCAGGCGCTCATGGCCCGCTACCGCATCAGCGGCGTGCCCATCACCGAGGGCACCAAGCTGGTGGGCATCCTGACCAACCGGGACCTGCGCTTTGAAAAGGACGACAGCCGCCCCATCGGCGAAGTGATGACCAGCAAAAACCTGATCACCGCCCGGGAGGGCACCACCCTGGAGGAAGCCCAGGCGATTCTGGCCGAGCACCGCATCGAAAAGCTGCCCATCGTGGACGAAAACGGCAACCTGCGGGGCCTGATCACCATCAAAGATATCGAAAAGGCCACCAAGTACCCCAACAGCGCCAAGGACGCGCACGGCCGCCT
Organism: Clostridia bacterium; assembly: GCA_017443295.1. Classification (GTDB taxonomy): domain Bacteria; phylum Bacillota; class Clostridia; order Christensenellales; family Aristaeellaceae; genus RUG563. The sequence goes on along the minus strand of JAFSNT010000007.1, from coordinate 355 downwards.
GCTGTGCGCCGCCGCCGTGGGCGTGAGCCACGACGTGATGGAGCGCATCGAAGCGCTGGTCAGCGCCAAGGTGGACGTGATTTCCATCGACACCGCCCACGGCCACAGCTTGGGCGTGCTGAAAACCATCGAAAAGATCCGCGCCAAGTACCCCGACATTCAGCTGTTCGCCGGCAACGTGGCCACCGCCGCCGCCACTCATGACCTCATCGCAGCGGGCGTGGACTGCGTGAAGGTGGGCATCGGCCCCGGCTCCATCTGCACCACCCGCGTGGTGGCGGGCATCGGCGTGCCCCAGATCACCGCCGTGGCGGACTGCGCCGAGGAAGCGGACAAGCACAATATCCCCGTCATT
>JAFSNT010000045.1 GCA_017443295.1 Clostridia bacterium | reverse complement strand
TTGATGCGTTGAGACGGCTTGGTTCCCGCTGTTGCATTGAAAAGGATAGCAAAACTTGGCGGTCTTCTGCTTCTGGCCCGGCCGCCTTTGGCGGCCAACCCGGATGCAAAGCATCCGGGGAAAGCTAGGGAATAATCCCTTAGGAAAAAGCGAGCTTTTTCCCTGGGATTTTCCCGGCTTTCTTGGGCCAGAAGCCATCAAACTTTCGTAAACCCCAGCACCGCAGGCGGCGCTTGTTCGATATATTCTTACAGGCCGCTTCGCCGAGTGGGGGTCCAGGGGCGTCACGCCCCTGGCGCAGGTCTGGGCGCGCGGAGCGCCCAGCGTATCCCCAACAAATCCCAATTTGTAGTTCTCGCGTACCTCCCGCGCGGGCGCGGGGTTACGCCACTTTCTGATAGACAGTAAACCTGCCCGGCATAGCCGGAAGCTCGAAAACGGCGTCTTCGCCGTCCCGGTACAGGGGCGGGAACGTCTTTTCCTTTCCGGGGACGCGCAGGGCGGAGGCGCCTTTCACGTGTACCCGAACGAGCTGCTGTTGGACGCCCTCCATGACGAAGGGATAGAGGATAAAGGCGCCGTTGTCGTATACGAACAGGCCCACCCGGGCGGGGGCTTCCAGCCAAATCCCCTCCACGGGGAACACCCGGCGCATGCGGCTGAGTACCGGTTCGGGCAGGGCGTAGAAATCCGGGAAAGCGTCGGGCACGGCCAGCGTCCACAGGTGGCCGTCCATGTAATCGTCCCGCAGGAGCAGACCGTAGCTTTCTTCCCCGTGGCTACCCTTCACCACCGCCCAGGTGGAATTATTGCGGAATTCCGCCACGGGCAGGGTAACGGGCTTCACCCCGGCGGGATAGAGGCAGAAGGGATGCTTCCCGGCCAGCTCCACCCGGTAACTATCCACCGTGACGGACCGGCCCCGCAGGCGGATGCTGGTGAGGGCTTCCATCCCCCGGACGGCGCTTAGGAAGCCGGTGGTAACCAGGGCGTCGCCGCCGGTCTTTTGGAGCCAATCTTTCAGCTTGTCCACCACCTCCGGGTCCCGGGCGGCGGAACGGGTGAGCAAAATTTGCTTTTCGTTTTCCGGGAAATAAGGGGTGCATACCACAGGGAAGCCGCACATGCCTAAGAAATCCTGCACGTTGTCCTCGCCCTGGCAGTTGTCGGGCAGATAGCAGGCGATGCCCTTGGGCGCGCCAACGCTGTCCAGCACTGCGTCCAGCTTGTCCAGCTGGAAGCCCAAGGCGGGGGTGTACATGTTGTCCAGCAGGCTTTGGAAGCAGAAGAGCATCATTTCCTGGGGCTTGGCGAAGGCGGTCAAATACGCCTGCTCCAAATAATGCTCGGTGATGTGGGTGTCGAAGGTATCAAACCAGCCGCCGCCGTTGTGGCCGGGCCACATATTTTCAAAATAGGTCATCAGGGAAAAGCTCAAATACCGGGGCAGGTGCTGGTCGGTGGTCACGGGGTCACGGGTCTCGGTGCCGGTATAGATGCGGTCGAACATCTCCCGCTGTGCTTTGGGGTTGTAGCCCGTTTCCTGATAGCTTTCCGCCCAGTTGGGGTATTTGATGGTGATGCGGCAGCTGGGGTTGGCTGCTTTCGCCGGTTCGATCACGTCCTTCCGGCTCACCCGGCGCAGGAGGTCTAAGCGGTACGCTTCCCAGCTTCCGCCTTTTATGCCCTTTTCCCGGTTGAAGCGCTCCTTTTCCCGCACGCAGTCGGCGCACATGCAGTTGGTAAAGAAGAAATCGTCGATGATGAATTCGTCGAAGCGCGACCCGATGAAGGCGCTGACCTCCTTTAATTTCTGCCGCATGGCAGGGTCGTTGTAGCACAGGGTATTGAACAGCCGGGCCTTTTCGCGGCTGCCCTCCGGCGTGGGCATCACGGTGGTCAGGCCCCCCGCCACCTGAATGCCGTGGCGCTCAAATACCCTGCGGCACATATCCACCTGCTCCGGGGAGGCCAATTCCCCCCGGAAGGGTTCTAAATACACCTTGTCCAGGCGCAGATGCTTCAAAATAAAGCCCAATTGTTCTTCCAATTGCGCTTCCGTCACGCGGGCGGTGGCGTGGGCCACAAAATAGGTGGTCAGGGTAAAATTCCGGTAATTGCCCATATTTTTTTCCTCCATGAAAAAAGTTTGCGTCAGTAAGGGCTGGGGAATTCTCTTTCCACTTTTTTGACCGCTTCCTCCAGGGTCATTCCGGCGAAATGCTGCGCCCCTAAATAACGCCCGGAGCGCTTGTCGTCCGCGAACACTCCCGCCACGATGCCGGGAATGGCGCTTTCCGGCGCGTTGGGCGCGTGGGGGCCGCCCAAATCCGTCCGGCACCAGCCCGGATCGGTCAGGTTGATCATCACGTCCGTCCCCTGCACCTTGGAGCCTAAATCAATGGTGATCTTGTCCAGCGCCGCCTTGCTGGCGGAATAGCCCGCCTGGCACACGTCCAGGGCGATGCCGCTGGTGGTGTTCAGGATGCGCCCCGAACCCCGGGCCATCATGCCGGGCAGGAAGTGATAGCAGATCATGGCCGGGGCGATGGTGTTCACCCGGAAGCTGATTTCATAATCCGACGCGGGCGTTTGGAGGTAATCGTTCCGGTAGGCGATTTGCAGCCCCGCGTTGTTCAGCACGATGTCCACCTGCACGCCGAAGCCGTCGATTTCCTTCAGCATGGCCTGCACGGCGTCCAGGTCGTTCAGATCCGCCGCCACCGCGTGGGTGGACGCCCCCAGGGCGCGTACTTCGTCCAATACCTTTTTGGTATGCTCCAAGCTCCGGCTGTGCAGGATCAGATTGCAGCCCTGCGCCGCCATGAATTTCGCGGTCAGATACCCGATGCCTCGGGCCGCGCCGGTGATCAGCGCCCATTTTCCCTTTACCTGATACATGACATTAACCCCTTTCAACGGTTCAAAATTGGCATGCCCATGGAAAGATTTTCTGCTGTCCCCATCTTAATCCTTAAAGTTTACTCTAAGTCAATGGCCGCGAAAGGAAAAATTTGCATGCCTGATGCGGGGAATAAAAAGCGCTTCTTTTGTTCCGTTATTTCTCTTGCTATTATTCCGTTAGCGGAATCATTGTCAGGCGGTGAGGAAAGCGTAAGCGGCGGAAAGGATGCGGCGGGTGCTTTCATGCTCAAAGTAGGTCAGGGCCTGTTCGTAGGGCAGCAGCAGGATTTGCCGGATCTCCCCCGGACAGGGGGTGAGGGTTCCGCCCTCAAATTCCGCCAGGAAATAGGTGACGCGCTTGCGGAAACCGGGGCGTTCGGCCAGGTCGTATTCGTCCTGCTGCCGGAAGCCGGGCAGGAACCGGGGCCGCAGGCCGGTTTCCTCAAGGATTTCCCGGCGGGCCGTTTCTTCCTCCGTTTCGTTTCCCTCCATGTGCCCCTTGGGGAAGCTGTACGCCCCCGCCATTTCCCGCACGATTACGAAAAGGAGCTTGCCCTCCTTCCGGGTGAACGCCACAGCGCCGCAGGATCGTTCCAAATTGTCCATAATCATACCGCCTCCCAAATATCTGATACGATATTGTAGCATGAACGGAAGCCTTTGCAAAGCGATTTCTCCGCCTATTTCCGGCGTTTTTCCGCCGTATTTCCGGCGTTTCCCGCCTTGCAATGAATATCCATTTATTGTATAATGATCGGGAATCAGAAGCAGAGGAGGCGCGATAGATGGCTTGGCATATTGTGGCGGACACCAGCTGTGATTTATTCGACCTGCCCGTGGAAACGCCGGACACGGATTTTGCCGCTGTTCCTTTTTCCATCCGCATCGGCGAAACCGAATATATTGATACCCCGGATATTTCCGTGGAAAAAATGCTCACGGCCAACGAAAACAGCCGGGAAGCGGGGCGCACGGCCTGCCCCGGCCCCCAGGACTGGGCGGAAAAGTTCGCGCCCCAGGGGCCTGTTCTGGCCTTTACCATTTCCAGCAGCCTGTCCGGCAGCTATAACAGCGCGTGTACGGCCCAGGAGATGATCGTGGAGGACGAGCCGGACAAAAAAATCGCCGTGATCGACACCAGGGCCACCGGCCCGGAAACGGTGCTGATCATCCGCAAGGCCTGCGAGCTGATCAAAAGCGGCGCGGCCTTCGATCAAATCGTGAAAAAGCTGAACGAAACGGCAGAGAAAACCCACATCATTTTCGCCCTGGCTTCCTATCACAATCTGATCAAGAACGGGCGGGTGAACCGTCTGGTGGGCCTGCTGGCCGGGCATTTGGGCTTCTGGGGCATCGGCATCGGCGACGAGCAGGGCGAAATCGCCATGCGCGGCAAGGCCCGGGGCGAAAAGAACATGATCCGCTTCATGGCGGAGGAAATCAAAAAAATCGGTCTGGCGGGGAAGGAAATCGTCATTTCCCATTGCCAGAACGAGGACGCGGCGGGACGGCTGAAAGAAGCCCTGCGCGCCGTCTTCCCCCAGGCGATCATTGACATCCTGCCCACCCGGGGCCTGGACAGCTTTTACGCCGAACGCCACGGGCTGATCGTGGGATTTTGAAAAAATAGAGTTGAGAGTGGAGATGAATATATCTGAGAATGAGATTGATATTACGCCGACGCAGATTGAAATATACAATCCCGGTGAATTTCCACAGGATCTGACCCCGGTTATGTTTGCCGAAAACCGAATCAAATCCATGCCCAGAAACAAAATGATCCTGAATACGCTTTATAAAAGCAAAGATGTAGAGATGTTTGGAAGCGGCTTTAAAAAAGTATACGCGGTTTGCCGTCAAACAGGAATCAAAACGGATTTTCGATCAGGATACGGCGGTTTCTCTTTTGTCTTTTTTAGGGACAATGTCACTTTAAATGTCACTGATTATGTCACTGTAAAAAAGCCGTCTTCCCATGAAGCTGTCCTGGAGCTGCTGAAAGAGAATCCCATGCGGTCACGGGAGGAAATGGCGCTCCTGATTGGAAAGACAGTGCGTACCGTCCAAAGAGCGCTTGACAGGCTTTCTTCGGAAGGAAAAATCAGAAGGATCGGCAATAATAGAGCAGGCTACTGGGAAATCGTTCAGGATCATCGGTAAAAAACGCAAAAAGCGGAATGTGTTTATCGGCGGACAATAAGGAGGGATAAGCGTGAAAAAACCGATTTATTTCCTTTTACTTCTGGCGGTGCTGTGCTGCGTGGCTCTTTCGGCCGCGGCGGAGCAATTGCCGGATTATTATTCCCTGTATCAGGCCGCGAAGGAAGCGGGGGACGAAGGGGCCATGGCCCAGATCCGGGCGGACATGCCAAAGGGGCTGTACCGCTTCCGGGACAGGGAAACGGGGCTGTGGGGGTACATCGATTTCTTAGGCGAATGGGCCATCCAACCGCAATTTGACGGCGCGGGCGATTTCCGGGGCGATTACGCCGCCGCTTATGAACCCTGCGAAGACGAGGACGGCGAGGACTATCACGAGGGTGTCATCGACCGGGAAGGGAACTGGGTGGTGGAACCTCATTACTTTGTGGACGGGGGCTACGACGGCTGGTATTACGGGGGACTGACCTTAGGCTATTATGAGTTGTGGGATAAAGACGGTGACAAATTCGGCTTTTTCGACGTGCCCTCCGGGTACTTCTCCGGGCTGGTCTATGACGGTGAACTGAACTTCTGGAATGGTTCCCGGCTGGTTCCTGTGTCTCTGAACGGGCGGCAGTGCTATGTGGACCGTTCCACAGGCGAAGTGGCCTTTTTCCTGCCGGAGGGCCTGATGGCCGACCCCATGATCCAGGAGGACAGCGAATTTGTGGACGGCTTTGCCAAGGTGTACCGGGACGACGGACGGGATGCATGGCATTGGTTCGACGAAAAATCCGGAGCCTTTATCCTCAACGAACGGGGCGAAGTGCAGGATTTATCCGGCGTCGTCTTTTACGGGGCCGAGGCGCAGCTGCTCGGCGTCCTGACCCCCGGCGGGCTGCTTTTGGCCTGGGACAGGGAAACCGGCCTGTACGGCTATTACGACCTGAACGCCATGGACTGGCGCGTGCCGCCCACGTATGAAGCCGCCGACGATTTTTCTTACAGCGGTTACGCCTGCGTTTGGCTGTCGGAAGGGAACTTCGGCCACATCGACGCCCAGGGCAATCTGCTGGCCAGCGGCTTCGGGGAATGGTATTCCTTCCTGGGAGATTACGCCTATTTGAGGGAAGCCAATATCCTCATCAACGCCGCCGGGGAAACAGTGATTTCCTTCCCGGAAGGGTGCGAGCTTTGCGACCAGTGGGACGACGAAATGCGGAATGGGTACGATTATTACGTGTCCCCGGACGGGCTCATGGAGGTCTATGACTGGAACGCGGGCGGCTACGGCGTGATGAACCTGCAAGGGGAATGGGTGCTGCCGCCGGAGGAGGGCCAAAACCTGTGGAGTGGGGAGGAAACCTTCAGCCCGGAGGGATGGCGGTTCTTTTCCGAGGGCCTCCAGGCCGTAAGCCGCCGGGGCGAAGCGAAAACCAGAACGGTGACCCTGGCAGACGGAACGGATCGGGAAGAGACGTATTACGACCGGAAAATCGGTTATGTGAACACCAGGGGCGAAACGGTGATTGATTTCAAGTACGACGACGCGGGCGCGTTCATGGACGGTCTGGCCTGGGTGGAACGGGACGGAAAACTGGGCTATGTGGACGCCTATGGCCGGGAAATCCTGTGGGACCGCGAGACTGAGAATACCGCACGGTAACTGGTCACAGAGTACAGAGTGCAGAGTACAGAGTACAGAGTTATATCGTTGTATGATGGGGAATCCCACATTGACAAGGTATATCATCTGAACTCTGTACTCTGCACTCTGTACTCTCTTTTTGTCTTGCCCGTCCCCAAAAATATTTCAATTTTATTTCGTTTCTTAAGACTCATCTAAGGTTCCGCGTTTATCATGGGGCCATGCTCGGGAAAGGAGGTAAGATGCATGGATTACCGGCATGAAATCAAGCACATGATTTCCCCTGGGGACGCGGCGGCCATTCGCGCCAATTTGAGCGCGGTGGCGAAGCTGGATTCCCACGCCCGGGAACGCGGCCATTACTGCATCCGCAGCCTGTACTTTGACGATCCGTTGGATACGGCCCTGCACGAAAAGCTGGACGGCGTGAACGAGCGCCGAAAGTTCCGCATCCGGTATTACAACGACGATCTTTCCTATATTATGCTGGAGTGCAAGATCAAGCGGGACGGCGTGGGCTGCAAGCCCCAGGAACGCCTGACATTAGAGGAAACTCAGCGCATCATCAAGGGCGATATCGGCTGGATGGTGTCCAGCGGCAAGCCCCTGCTGGTGGCCCTGTATGTGGATATGAAGGTGCGCCATTTGCAGCCCAAAACCGTGGTGCAGTACCGGCGTGTGCCCTTCGTATACGGCCCCGGCAACGTGCGCGTCACCATCGATTGGGACATCCGCACCGGCGCGCCCCGGGATTTCTTAGACCCCAAGGGCCTGACCCTGCCCATCGAGGACGACGTGACTCTGCTGGAGGTCAAGTGGGACGAATACCTGCCCACCATCATCCGCCAGGCGGCGGCGCTCAAGGGCCGCACCCCCACGGCCTTCTCCAAGTATGCCGCGTGCAGGGTTTACTGTTGACAATCGTTCAGCCTTACTGCCAAGGAACACGCTTGCGCAAAAAGTGAAAAGTGGAGAGTGAAAAGTGAAAATATAATAATGCCGCCAATTCAATGGAACTCGTGGCAGCAAAATAAATTTCCACTTTCCACTTTTCACTTTCCACTTTATCCGTTGAACAAAAAATCATTATGAGATAGGAGATTAGAATCATGACCTTCAATGACATCTTCAAGTCCTCGTTCCTGGAAAACGTGACCGCCGTTTCCCTTACCGATATGGCCCTGGCCCTGGTGCTGTCCTTCTGTTTGGGCCTGTTCATCTACTTCGTGTATAAGAAGACTTATTCCGGCGTCATGTTCTCCCGGGCCTTCGGCGGCGCTTTGATCGCCATGACCATGATCACCACCATGGTGATTTTGGCCGTCACCAGCAACGTGGTGCTGTCCCTGGGCATGGTAGGCGCCCTGTCCATCGTCCGCTTCCGCACCGCCATTAAAGAACCCATGGACATCGCGTTTCTGTTCTGGTCCATCGCGGGCGGCATCGTGCTGGCCGCCGGTATGATTCCGTTGGCGGTTGTGGGCAGCATCATCATCGGCCTCATCATGATCGTGTTCTGCAACCGCAAAGCCGTCCAGAAGCCCTTCATCGCTGTGATCAACTGCGCGGACGGCGCGGCTGAAAAGAAAGTGGCCGATTACCTGACCGCCCACACCGGCAAGACCGTGGTCAAGAGCAAGAGCGCCCAGAGCGGCAACATCGAGCTGAGCTACGAAGTGACGCTGAAAAACAACGACACCGCTTTCGTGACCGAGCTTTCCCAGATGGAGGGCGTCAGCAGCGCAGTGCTGGTAAGCTACAACGGCGATTATATGGGGTGATCCCATGCTGAAAACAAAAACGATGGATCGCGTCTGCTGCGCGGCCACAGCGCTGATGCTGGTGCTGTCGCTGGCGCTGTGGGGCGTGGTGGAATCTGTACGCGGGGACGGCAGCCATACCGTGGGGTACGAAAGCCTCCTGTTCGATCAGAGCGTCGTGCATACCATTGACATCACCATGGACGGCTGGGACGATTTCATCGCCAACGCCACAGCCGAGGAATATACGGACTGCAATATCACGATCGACGGGGAAAAGTATAACCACGTGGCCATCCGCGCCAAGGGCAACACCTCCCTGTCCTCCGTGGCCACCCTGGGTTCCGAGCGGTACTCCTTCAAGGTGGAATTTGACCACTTCGTGGAGGGCATGACCTACCACGGCCTGGACAAATTGAGCCTGAACAATATGATTCAGGACGCCACCATGATGAAGGACTATTTAGCCTACACCCTCATGAACAAGATGGGCGTGCCCTCCTCCCTGTGCAGCTACGTGCAGATCACCGTGAACGGCGAACCCTGGGGCCTGTACCTGGCGGTGGAAGGCCTGGAAGACGCCTTCATGGAACGCAACGGCATGACGAAGGGCGAGCTGTATAAGCCCGACAGCCTGAGCTTCGGCGGCGGCCGCGGCAACGGCCGGGATTTCGATATGGAACAGTTCCGCGTGAAGGACGACGAGGAAACCGACGCTAAGGCGACCGAAACCCCGGCGGCGGATGCCACCGCCGCGCCCGAAGCGGAAGCGACCACGGCCCCCAGCCAGTCGAACGGCATGCCCTTCGGCAATTTCCCCGGCATGCCCGGCAGCGGTTCGGACGGCGGAAGCATGCCCCAAATGCCGGGCGGCAACGGCGGCTTCCCCGATATGTCCGGCGGAAATTTCTCCTTCCCCGGCGGCGGTGAAGGGTTCTCGATGCCCGAGAACATGCCCTCCATGGGCGAAGCGCCCGGCGGCGACTTTGCCCCCAGCAGCATGTTCGGCGGCGGGGGCGGCGGCTTTGGCGGCTTCAACTTCGGCATGGGCAGCGACGACGTGAAGCTGGTCTATACCGACGACGATTTCGACAGCTACTCCAACATCTTCAACAACGCCAAGACCGACGTGAGCAAGAAGGACAAGGCCCGCCTGATCGAGTCCCTCCGCAAGCTGAACGCCAAGGAGGACCTGGACGAGGTCGTGAACAAGGACGAGGTCATCACCTACTTGACGGTGCATAACTTCCTGTGTAACGACGACAGCTACACCGGCATGATGGTACACAACTATTACCTGTACGAGGGAAACGGCAAGCTGTCCATCCTGCCCTGGGACTATAACCTGGCCTTCGGCGGCTTCTCGGCATCCGGCAGCGCCACCTCCACGGTGAACGCCCCCATTGATTCCCCCGTGAGCAGCGGCACCACCGATTCCCGGCCTCTGATCGCCTGGATCTTCAGCGACGAAGACGCCCTGGCCCAGTACCACGAAACCTACAGCCGGTTCATTGCCGAGTGCATTGAAAGCGGCTGGCTGGAAAGCGAAATCGCCCGGGTGCAGACCATGATCTCTCCCTATGTGGAAGAAGACCCCTCGGCCTTCTACACCATGGACGAATTCAACAAGGCCGTGGAAACGCTGCAAACCTTCTGCGCCAAGCGCGGTGAAAGCGTCCGGGGCCAGCTGGACGGCACCATTCCCTCCACCAGCAGCGAACAACGCAGCAGCAGCGCCCTCATCGACGCCAGCGAGATTTCCACGGCGGATATGGGCAGCATGAACAGCAGCCAAGGCGGCGGCATGACCATGCCCGGCGGCGGCGGTGGCGGCGGGTTTACAAGACCGGGCAGCAGCGACAGCAGCGGCGAAAGTAACAGCGGCAGCGGCGGGTTCTCCATGCCGAGCGGTGGCTTCACCATGCCCAGCGGCGACAGCAGCGGCAGCTTTACCAAGCCCGAGGGCATGCCGGACATGGGTTCCTTCTCTCCGGGTTCCATGCCGGGCACGGACGCCACGGCCCAGCCCGAGCAGACCGCGCCGACCGACAGCGCCACGGCCCAGCCCGAAGAATCGACGACCGCTGACGGTGCAACGGAAAAGCCCTCCCGGGAAAGCCGGGGCGGCTTCTCCAGGGAGAGCGGCATGCCCGGCAATATGCCCGGCGGCATGTCCTTCCCCGGCGGCTTTGAGCAGCAGGCGGATCAAACCGGCCTGTGGATTCAGGTGGCCGTCTGCGCCGCGGCCCTGATCGCGGCGATCCTGGTCATCATGAAAGCCCGGAATCACAATCAGTAATCGCGCGGCCCGCCCTCTGCGGCGGGCCTTTGCCGTTCCCCGACAAAATTTTTTTCAAAAATCCCGGAACATTTTCAGTTTTCATCCGTATCATATAATGTGACCGACAGGCCACGAGAAAAAGCGCCCGCGCGCGGAAAGAAGAGAAACAAATGAAGAAGATTTTCGCTTTGATGCTTGCCGCTGTGATCCTGGTATCCTCCCTGACGAGGGGCTGCGCCTTGGCGGAAGACGTTCCCGGCGCTCTCATGGGCGGCTGGGCGGCTGCCGAAGACGCAACGATCACCGATGAAGTGCGCGCCCTGTTTGACAAGGCCATGGAGGGTCTGGTGGGCGTGAATTATGTGCCCGTGGCTTACTTGGGTTCCCAGATTGTGGCCGGTACGAATCACGCCATCCTCTGCCAGGCCACGGTGGTGTATCCCGGCGCTCAGCCCGCCTGGAAGGTGGTATTCCTGTATGAGGATCTGACTGGCGGCGTAACGATCCTGAACATTGCCGATTTTGATTTCGGCAGCCTGTGTACCTACGGGGCGGAAGAGTAACCGGCTGATTCGCCGTATCCGTTTGAAAGAAACTTTCATTCATATAGTGAAAAGTGGAAAGTGAAAAGTGAAATTTCATTTCGTCTGCAATCATGGCTGCTAAGCAAAGCGCAGACGATTCAAATTTTCACTTTTCACTTTTCAATTTCCACTTTTTTGTTATACCGTTTCCAGCCCCGTATCGCTTTCCACCACCTTTAAAAGCTCCTCCTGCCGCCCGTCTAAGGCGTTGATGTAGCTCAAATAGGTGTGGCCGCCGAACTCGCCCTTGAATTCGTAGCACAGCTTTTCCCCACTGTCCGTGGGAATCAGGCACAGCTGGCCGGACTGCACATTCAGTCGCTGGCCCACGCGGCTCCGGGCCTGCTCCTCGGTGAGGGTGGGGGCCAGCAGCCCCCGGGCGGTATGGTTCTGCCAGTAATTCCGGGCTTCGATGCCCACCACCTGGGCGGTGTCCATGCGCAGCTGCACCTTGATGAGATCGGGGTACAGCAGCGTATCGCCCTGGGAGGCGGCGAAGGAAATCACCGCAACGCCCTGATACACCTGGAAATAGGTGGGCTTCATGCTTTGAAAGCCCCGGGCCTCCAGGAACAGCAGGGCGTTTTCCCTGCATTCCTCCACGCTCTTTTCCACGGAGAAATCCGCCGTGTCCGGGGCCATCCACAGGATTTTTCCGCCCTGCCGGGTCACGGCGGCCTGGAGAATTACGTCGCCCAAATCCAGCGTCACGCCCCAGCAGGGGATGCTGCCGCCGGTGGACGCCCCCGGCGCGGCCCGCTTCACCCGGTCGCCCACAAAGTCCCGGGCGATGGTCACGGCCTCCTCCTGGGAGATCACCTTCGTGCCCAGGGCCAGGGCCTGGCCGGTCTGGCGGGCGTCGGAGAAAGGCCCGTCGTAAATCAGGGTGGGGTAACTCACGGCGCTGTCGTAGGCCGGGGCCTCCGGTTCGCTGCCCGCCGGGTAAAAGGCGGCGGTCCCGGCGCTGGCCTGCTCCGTCAGGCTGTCCCTGCTCTGGGAAAGCGCGGCGGCGTATTCCCGGCAGGCGGACAGGAGGCCGCCTAACTTCGCCGCGTCCTCCGGGGTGATTTCCCCCGCCCGGAGCAGCGCGCCACTGTAATCCGCCGCCTGATTGGCGAACTTCATGGCCCGCTGGGTGGCGGTGTGGGACAGGGGCAGCAGCGACAGGCTGCGCTGCACCTGGGCCGCCCCGGCGCTCACCTGATTCAGGTATTGGTTTTCCGCCCCGTCGGCCTGGGACAGCAGTGCTTTCCCCAAAGCCAGCTCCATATCCTCCATCTGCCGCAGGGCCGAAAGCACCGTCCCGTCGTATACCTCCCGCAGACGCGCCGCGTACCCGTCCCGCTCGCCCTTGAACCGGAACGCCAGACCGGACACTGCCGCCAAGGCTAACAGCAGGGCGAAAACGCCCAAGGAAAAACGGCTTTTTGTCATAGCACACACCTCGTTAAATAAAAAGTGGAAAGTGAAAAGTGGAAAGTGAAGATTTGAAATATTGACGCTTTGGCGGATGCCATCTGGAGCGATTTGCCTTAAAAATTTTCTCTTTTCACTTTCCACTTTTCACTTTTTGCTTAGACCGCAAAGCTATGCGCCCCGATACTCAATCTGACCTCCCGGCTCCAGATCCAGGCGCTGGTGGCGGTGGCGGGGTTATAGTAATACACGCAGCCGCCGGTGGGGTCCCAGCCGTTCATGGCGTCCCGGGCGGCGCGGAGGGAATCGTTGTCCGGGGCCAGGTTGATCTGGCCGTCCGCCACGCAGTCGAAGGCCCCGGCCTGATAGATCACCCCGCTGATGGTGTTGGGGAAGGAAGCGGAGCGCACCCGGTTCAGCACCACCGCCGCCACGGCCACCTTGCCCAAATACGGTTCGCCCCGGGCCTCGGCGTGTACCAGCCGGGCCAGGGTATAGATTTCGCTGTCGCTGGCGCTGGCAGCCGCCGCGCTGCCGCCGTTCAGGGAAATGCCAAGGGCCGCCGCCGTGGCAGGCCCCACCACCCCGTCGGCTTTCAGGCCGTTTTTCCGCTGAAACCACACCACCGCCTCATAGGTGGCCTGGCCGTAAATGCCGTCCGCCGGGGCGTCCATGTAGCCGTATTGCCGCAAACGCTGCTGAATCTTCGTTACCTCCGCCCCCCGGTCGCCCCAGGCCACGGCGGCTCCGGCCGCCCCCGTCCACACCGTCAGGCAAAGCAGCGAAAGCAGCAGCGCCACCCGTTTCCGTTTCACCGTCATCCCATCCTTTCCGGCTCTATTGTGTACGGAAACGGCAAAAATATCCCGTAGTTTGCGGAAATGTATCTTTTTTGTTCTGCTCTTGTAATCTTCCGGAAAAGCTCTATAATGAATAATATGCATTTTCTGCATGCTTTTTACGAAAGGACGGGGGAAAGAATGAACATTGAACTGATCGTATTCATCGTATACCTGATTTTTATGTTAGGAATCGGCGTATATTTCTTCCTGCGCATGCGCAGCGGCGGCGAAAAGGATTACTTCTTGGGCGGCCGTCAGATGGGGCCGTGGGTGTCGGCCCTCAGCGCGGGCGCGTCGGATATGAGCGCCTGGTCCCTCATGGGCCTGCCCGCGTCGGTATACGCCCTGGGTATGGGGCAGACGTGGATCGCCATCGGCCTGGCCATCGGCTACGCCCTGAGCTGGATTTTGGAAGCGCCCCGGCTGCGCCGCTATTCCATCGCGGCCAAGGATTCCATCACCATTCCCCAATACCTGACCAACCGTTTCCTGTCCAGGAGCAAGGCCATGCAGGTGATCTGCGCGGTCATCTTCCTGGTGGCCTACACCGTTTACGCGGCCAGCAGCATCAAAGCCTGCGGCACGCTGTTCAACACGGTGGTGGGCGTGGATGAAAACGCGGCCATGTACGTGGCGGCGGTGATCATCATTTCCTACACCTTCCTCGGCGGCTTCTCCGCCGTGTCCTGGACCGACTTCTTCCAGGGCATGCTCATGCTGGCGGCCCTGCTGATCGCCCCCATTTTCGCCCTGGCGCTGGTGCAGTCCGGCCAGGGGGCGTCCGCTATGGATCAGGTGGGCGCGGGCTACTGGAAGCTGTTCACCAACTGGCAGGACGTGATTTCCGGCTTGGGCTGGGGCCTCGGCTACTTCGGCATGCCCCATATCATCATCCGCTTCATGGCCGTGCGCTCCGATAAGGATATGAAGAAGAGCGCCGTCATCGGCATCTCCTGGACGGTGCTGATCCTTGGCTTCGCCGTCATCGCCGGTCTGATCGGCCGCATGTACTTGGGCGAAATCACCGATACGTCCACCGTGTTCATCCAGATGGTGCGCAAAATGTTCCCGCCGGTCATCAGCGGCGTGCTGCTGTCGGCCATCCTGGCGGCGTCCATGTCCACGGCGGACAGCCAGCTGCTTTCCAGCGCCTCCGCCTTTGCCAGCGACGTGTATAAGCCCGTGATCCGCAAGGGCAAGGCCAGCGATAAAGAAATGCTGTGGATGGGCCGCGGCGTGGTGCTGGCGGTGGCCATCGCGGCGCTGCTCATCGCCTCCAACCCGGGCAGCGGCAGCATCATGGACCTGGTTTCCAACGCCTGGGGCGTGTTCGGCGCGGCTTTCGGCCCGGTGATCCTGCTCTCCCTGTTCTGGCGGCGCTTCACCTTCGGCGGCGCCGTGGCGGGCATCGTCGTGGGCGCGGCGGTGGATATCCTGTGGCTGGCGTTCTTAAGCTCCACGGGCGTGTATGAGATCGTGCCCGGCTTCCTGTGCGGCATTGCTGCCGCCGTAGCGGTGTCGCTCATGGGCAAAGCCCCCGGCGCCGATGTGGTGAAGCTGTTCGATCAGGTGCGCTCCAAGCAGGAAATCTGACCCCTACAAAACGAGATCATATCCGCCGCCGGAGTTTTCCGGCGGCTTTCTTGATGCGCAGGGTAAAGTTGTTTCAAAATTATTACGCAAAAGTGATAAAAACCTTGACATTGTTACGGCATTGAAATAAAATAGACTTGGATCATTGTCCGCACTTTTTGCCCAACGAATGGATTCCGGCGCGTTTTTTCCGCGCCGCTGTATGGAGGTTCAAGCCCATGCGTACCGTTACCGTCCGCGTTTGCGCTTTTCTGGTTGCAGCCGTTTTGCTGCTGGGGGCCGTGCCCGCGATGGGCGAAACTTACCCCTTCACGGCCTACGTCACCGAACCGCTGAACCTGCGCCAGTCGCCCAGCAGCTCCGCCAAGGTGCTGACTACCATCCCCGCCGGGGACATGGCGGTGATCACCGGCGAAAGCGGCGGCTATTATATCGCCGTTTACGAGGGCATTCAGGGCTACGCCTTGAAGCAGTACCTGCAATCGTCCAGCGGAAACGCCGACGCGCCCGCCGTTACCCCCACCCCTGCCGCCGCCGGAGCGTCCTCCGCCTATAAGCTGCTCTATTCCGGCAGCAAGGGGGACGCGGTGAAGGCCGTGCAGGAAGCGCTGAAGGAATTGGGCTTTTATACCGGCGCGGTGGACGGCAGCTTCGGCTCCGGCACCAAGAGCGCGGTGACCGCCTTCCAGCGCATGAACGGCCTTTCCCAGACCGGCACGGCGGACAGCGTCACCCAGACCCTGCTGTTTGAAGGAAAGCCCAAGAACAGCAAGGGCAAGGCCGCCGCTGTGAAAACGGTGTCCTACGTGGAGGGCGCGTCCATCTCCTCCGGCAGCAAGGGCGACGCGGTGACGCGCCTGCAAAACCGGCTGAAGGAGCTGGGCTATTACACCGGCGCGGTGGACGGCGCGGCGGGCAGCGGCACGGTGAGCGCCATCAAGGCGTTCCAGAAAAAGAACGGCCTGACCCAGACCGGCACGGCGGACGCGGCCACCCAAAAGCGGCTGTACGCGGCCACGGCAATCAGCGCCAAGGCCACCGCCACCCCCAAGCCCACCGCCACCCCCACCACCATTCCCACCAATCCCCCCAAGGAAGGCAAGGCTACCTTCCCCTTTACCACCTACACCACAGCCTCCGTGAACCTGCGGAAATCCGCCTCCACCTCCTCCCAGCGCCTGCTCACCGTGCCCAAGGGCGCGGAAATTTCGGTGCTGGCCATTTCCGGGGATTTCCTGAACGTCAAATATAAATCCTATACGGGCTACATCGTGGCCGATTACGCCAGCGTGCCCGCCCAGTACGCCCCCGGCAAGGCGCTGTCCACCGACGCCGACGCCCAGCAGCACTACGCCTATCTGCAAACCGGCAGCACGGGCAAAAACGTGTCCGTACTCCAGGAAGCCTTAAGGGAGCTGGAATTTTACGCCGGTGCGGCGGACGGCAGCTACGGCGCCAACACCGCCGCCGCTGTGAAGGCCTTCCAGAAAAAGAACGGCATCCGGCAGGACAGCATCGCTTCCCCCGAGGTGCAGAAGCTGATCTTCGAGGGCAAGCCCCTGAACGCCCGTGGCAAAAAGGTCAGCGTGGCCATCCTGCCCAATTACGCCGTGGAGGAATTCAGCGTGGGCGATAAGGGCTGGCAGGTGACCGAGCTGCAGAACACCCTGAAAGCCCTGGGCTATTATACCGCCGCCACTCCCTCCGGCGTGTACGATACCGCCACCCAGAACGCGGTGAAGAAATTCCAGACCGATCATAAGCTGACCGTGGACGGCGTGGCGGGCAAAAAGACCATGCGCCTGCTGAGCCTGCTGGCCGTCACCCCCACGCCCTCCCCGAAGGCCGCCGCCGTCGTTCCCGCCGCCACCTCCACCCCCCTGACGGCCAAGAACGTGGTGGTGATGAAGAACGGCACCAAGGGCACGGAAGTGACCAAGCTGCAATACCGGCTCATGGAGCTGGGCTACTACAACTGCCGCGCCGACGGCGTGTATGACAGCGACGAAATCGAAGCCGTCAAGGAATTCCAGCGCAAGAACGGCCTGTCCGTGGACGGCGTGGCCGGACTGGAAACCCAGAAGGCCATGTACGCCGCCTCCGCCGTGGCCGCCTTCACGCCCCTGCCCGTGGCCTCCGTATCGCCCACGCCCATCGTGGCCAGCACGCCTTATCCCGTGAACCAGACCCTGAAAACCGGCAGCAGCGGCGAGCTGGTCTCCGCCCTGCAGACCCGGCTGAAAGCCCTGGGCTACTTTACCGGCACCGTGGACGGCCAGTACGGCAGCGGCACCGCCCAGGCGGTGAAGAACTTCCAGCGGGCCAACGGACTCAACCCCGACGGCGTGGCCGGCACCCAGACCCTGACCCGCCTGTATGTCAGCGGCACGGCCATTGCCGCCGCCACCCCCAAGCCTACGGCCACCCCCAAGCCCTCCGCCACCACTGCCGCCACGGCGGTCAAGATCAACGCCAAGCTCCTGAAAAGGGGAGACAGCGGCGCGGCGGTCAAGGCTTTGCAGCAGCGCTTGGTACAGCTGGGCTACCTGACCGCGGCGGACGGCATTTACGGCCCCAAGACCGTCAACGCCGTGGCGGCCTTCCAGAAGCAGAACGGCCTGACCGCCGACGGCGTCGCGGGTACAATGACCCTGAACCGTTTAAGCTCTTCCAGCGCCGTGCCCGCCTCCGGCGTGGCAGGCCTGCCCAGCACCAGCACGAATACCAATACCGGCGCCAATACGAGCAACAGCGGCAGCACGGCCTTTACCGCCCCCGCCGCCTCCCGGGTGAAGTACGCCAACTGGGAAAGCGTGATCCGTCCCATCGCCCGCAGCATGCCCGACGTGGTGATCTACGATCCCGACTCCGGCCTGCACTTTAACCTGCATATGTTCTCCTTCGGCAAGCACGCCGACTGCGAACCGCCCACCGCGGCGGACACCGCCATCCTGAACCGGATCGTGGGCGTGAACACCTGGACGCCCAAGTATGTGTGGGTCATCTTCCCCGACGGGCAGGTGTACATCGCCTCCATCCACAGCCACGGCCATGAGGTGGACCATACCCCCAATAACGACCTGAACGGCCACATCTGCCTCCACTTCCCCCGGAAAATGTCCGAGGCGGAAGCCACCGGCCCCTACGCCGTCAGCCACCAGAATGAAATCAACTGGGGCTGGGAAATCACCCAGGCCATGGCCAAATAAATGATTTGATAAATTGGGGGGAAACCGCTCTTTGGAATTGCATCGCACGGCCTGCGCTTCGCTTGCCCGCGCTGTAGTTCTAAGGTACTTGAATGGTATCGCGCAATACGTCTAAAGCCGTATTGCTGAAAGAGCGGTTTTCCCCCAACCCCCCCCTTCCGAGAAAGCTATAAGGGAGGGGTTGACAGAAAGATTCAGTCTGACCAGGTTGATCAACTTTGTTGGATTACAGATATGTAGGGGCGGATAATATCCGCCCGCCACCCGTGGAATAACGGTTTCGTTGGATTTCCAAACGTTCGTTTCATTCGGCAAAGGCGGGCGGATATTATCCGCCCGCTACAGTTGCAAATCCAACAATTTGAAAAACCATGCTCGACTGAACAGATACAAATTGTTTGAGCATGTATGGAAAAGCAAGCGTTTGCCTTTTTTGACTTCGACGGCACCCTGATTCCGGGGGACAGCATCGCCGCCTTTGTGCGATATGCCCGGAAACGGGGAATCATGCCCCGGCGTGATTTTTGCCGGGCGCTGCTGGCGGCGGCGGGCTACGTGCTGGGATTGGTCAGCGCGGCGGACAGCAAAAACGCCGCTCTGCGCTTTCGCATGCGCCTGTCCCCGGCGGATCGGGAAGCCCTGGATCGGGACTTTGTGCGGGACTGTCTGCTGCCCCGGGTCTATCCCCAGGCCCAAGCCTGCCTTGACCTTCACCGGCAGGCGGGCCGGGAAACCGTGCTGGTAACGGCATCCACGGAAAATTATATGCAAATCGTTGCCGACGAACTGGGCTTTTCCGCCCTGCTGGCCACGCCCTTACGCCCCGACGGCACCGTGGGCGAAAACTGCAAGGGCGAGGAAAAGCCCCGCCGCATCCGGGCCTGGCTTCGGGAGCAAAACCGGGAAGCGGACTTTGCCGCTTCCTTTGCCTACGGCGACAGCAAAAGCGACCTGCCCATGCTGCTTCTGTGCGGCCATCCCGTGCAGGTGAACCCCAAAAAGGCCCTGCGCAAAGCCGCGCCGGAGATGGAAACGGTGGGCTGGAACGAGAAAAGACACTTTAAGTCAGGTAGGAAGTAGGAGGTAGGAGGTAGGAAATTTATATAGTCCACAAAAGGAAGAACCCTCACACTTTGATGGACATGATAAAACCTCCTACCTCCTACTTCCTACCTCCTATCTTCGTAAAATCGTCCATTAGGTTTTTTTCACGAAGGAGGGCACGGATATGAAGCTGATTTCATGGAATGTGAACGGCCTGCGGGCCGTGATGGGCAAGGGATTTCAGGACACGTTCAACGCCCTGGACGCGGACATTTTCTGCCTCCAGGAAACCAAGCTGCAGGCCGGGCAGATCGCGCTGGAGCTGCCGGGCTATCATCAGTACTGGAATTACGCCGAAAAGAAGGGCTATTCCGGCACGGCGGTATTCACCCGGCAGGAGCCGCTGTCCGTGCGGTATGGCATCGGCATCGACGAATTTGACCATGAGGGCCGGGTGATCACCCTGGAGTTCCCGGACTTCTTTTTCATCACCGTGTACACCCCCAATTCCCAGGACGGTCTGGCCCGCCTGCCCTACCGCATGCAGTGGGAGGACGCTTTTCTGGCCTATCTGAAGGGGCTGGAACAGGAAAAGCCCGTGATCTTCTGCGGCGATCTGAACGTGGCCCACACCGAAATCGACATCAAGAACCCCAAATCCAACATCCATAACGCGGGCTTCACCCAGGAGGAGCGGGACAAAATGACCGCCCTGCTGGGCAGCGGCTTCGTGGACACCTTTCGCCATTTCCACCCCGACGTGACCGGCGCGTACAGCTGGTGGAGCTACCGCTTCCACGCCCGGGAAAACAACGCGGGCTGGCGCATTGATTACTTCATCGTGTCCCAGTCCCTCACCCCCCGGCTGGTTTCCGCCTCCATCCACCCCGAAATCTTCGGCTCCGACCACTGCCCCGTGGAGCTGGTTTTGCAGGCGTAAAATACGATGAACACCCAGACCACCCAAAACCACTATGGCCGGATCATGAAGCTGACCCTGCCCATCATCGTGCAAAATCTGCTGAGTACCGCCGTCAGCTCGTCGGACGTGGTGATGCTCAATTACGTGGGGCAGGCCCACATTTCGGCGGTTTCCCTGGCGGCGCAGTACGCCAACGTGCTGTTTATGGTGCTGTACGGCTTAGGCACGGGCGTCACCATGCTCAGCGCCCAATACTTTGGCAAAAAGGATCTGCGCGCCGTCCATCTGGTGCAGGGCATCGCCCTGCGCTTTTCTCTGATTTGCTCCGGCTTGTTCGGCGCGGCGGCGCTGTTCTTTCCCCGGCTCATGATGCGCGCGTTCACCCCGGACGAGACGCTGATCGAGATCGGCGCGCAGTATTTGCGCTGCATCAGCGTGGCGTACCTGTGCTGGGGCGTCATCGAGATTTATTTATCCACCCTGCGCAGCATCGGGCGGGTTGCTGTGGCTTCCGCCCTGAACACCTTCGCCTTCGTGCTGAATATCCTGCTGAACGCCGTGTTCATCTTCGGCCTGTTCGGCGCGCCGAAGCTCGGGGCCATGGGCGTGGCCATCGGCACCTCCGTTTCCCGGCTGCTGGAGCTTGTGCTGTGCCTGATCGTGTCCAGAACCAGCCGGGACGTGAAGCTGCGCCTTTCCGACGCGATTCATTTAAACCGCCTGCTGCAAAAGGACTTTGTGCGCATGGCCCTGCCCGCCGTGCTGAACGATACCTCCTGGGGCCTGGCCTTTTCCATGTATTCCGTGGTGATCGGCCAGTTCTTGGGCACGGACATGGTGGCCGCCAATTCCTTCGCCACCCTGGCCCGGAGCTTCGGCACCATCCTGTGCTTCAGCGTGGCCAGCGCGGGGGGCATCCTGCTGGGCCAGCTCATCGGCGAAAACCGGATGGCGGAGGCGGAAAAGGCGGGGAAGCAGCTCATGCGGCTGACGGTGCTTTTCGGGGCCGTGGGCGGCGGGATCATCTTGGCGGCCATGCCCATTATGCTGAACTTTGCCGACCTCACCGAGGCGGGCAAGGGCTTTCTGCGCGTGATGCTGTTCATCAATTCCTATTACGTCATGGGCGCGGCGGTGAATACCACGCTGATCGCGGGCGTGTTCCGGGCGGGCGGCGACAGCCGGTGGGGCTTCATCTGCGACACCATTGATATGTGGGGCTACGGCGTGCCCCTGGCGTTCCTCACCGCCGCCGTGCTGAAACTGCCGCCCATGTGGGTGTATTTCTTCATGTGTACGGATGAATTCGTGAAATGGCCCTGGGTCATTTCCCATTACCGAAGCAACAAATGGCTGCGCAATATCACCCGGGAGGAACTGGAATAACTGTTCCTGTTCAGTTTTCCGCTTCACAGTAACGCGCGAACTCCGTTTCCCGGCGGTTCTTCCAGGGGGCAGGGTAGAAAGGAATAACTTTCTAAAGGGCGGCGATTTTCCGCCCTTTTTTTCCATCTATGGGCTTGTAATTTATACAGAAAATTTGCGTATTTATTGACAAAATCGGGGAGAGGAATACAATATATAGTGTATATGGGGGGGATTTTCTGCTTCACGGCACAGCCATGATGCTTCTATCCGGTAAAAAGAGGAGGAAAGACGATGCGGCGTGTTTTTTGTTTGCTGATCGCGGTGCTGCTTTTGTGGACCGCCTCCGCCAGCGCCGCCGTTCTTCCGTCCGGCCTGAAGGAGATTGAAAAAGAAGCGTTCTATGGCGTTCCCATCACGGACGTGACCATCCCCGACGGCGTGACCGCCATCGGCGCGCGCGCTTTCTCCACCGCCACCCTGCTCCACGCCACGATTCCCGCCTCGGTGAAGGACATTGATGGAACGGCCTTCGAGGGCACGGCGAAGAGCTTTTTTGCCACCGTGACCAAGGGCAGCTACGCGGAAGAATGGTGCGGTAAAAACAAGATCGCATATTCATACACCGATACCCTCTACGTCACGCCTTCGGTGAAAGCCGCGTCGGTTGCCAAAGAGGGGGAAAAATATTTAGGCACACCCTACTATCTTATGGACTGTCAGGCCTTTGTGGAGGCCTGCCTCAAGGACGCGGGTATGCCCGTGGACCTGGCGGGCAGCAACGCCTGGTACCGCACCATGACCTGGACCGGCACGCCGGAGGAATGCATCGCCCTTTTCGGCTACATCCCCAAAGGCGCGTTCCTGTACATTCTGGAATCTGACGGGAAGGAACCCCAAAAATACAAGGCCGACAAAATAGGCAACGCATCCCATATCGGTATTTATACCGGGACGTATTATGGCGCTATGGCCTCCAGCAAATCCAGGGGCTGCGTCATCCATTCTTATTTCCAGGGGGCGTCCATCAACGGCAGCTGGAACCGCGTGGGCCTCTGGAAACAGCTGTACTACGACGAAACCATTAACCGCTGGCTGCAATCGCGCTGATTTGCAAACACAAAACACGGGGGACGGCTCCGCGCGCTGGATTCAACCGCTGAATCCGGTACGCAGGGCCGTCCCCCGTGCTGGTTTGGGAAAAAACAGAGGTTGTCAAATCCGCTGGCATGGCGTATAATAAAAGTAGGAAATTCCTACTTTCCTACCGAAAGATTGGAGGTATGTCAGATGTCAGAAACCGCATTTGTCAATGACGCGCGCGTCATGGCCAAAGGCCAGGTGACAATTCCGAAGAACGTCCGGGCGGCGCTGGGGATCAATACAGGGGATCGCGTGACCTTTATCGTGGAAGGAAACACCGTAAAAGTGGTAAATTCCGCGCTTTACGCCTTGCAGCGCTTCCAGATGCAAATGAAGGGAGAGGGCGAAAAAGCGGGCCTGTTTACAGACGAAGACGTGGCGGCGTGGATCACCGCATCCCGGCGGGAGGAAGACGCTGAATGAAGGTGATGATCGACACCAACATCTTCATCTCAGCGGCGATCAGTCCTCAGGGAACAGCTGCAAAAGCCTTTATCAAAGCCATCAGCCCACCCAATCAGCCGGTGGTATGCGATTACATCGTGGATGAACTGCACCGGAAATTTCAGGAAAAGTTCCCGAAGAAAACGATGGAATTGGAAGCCTTTCTGTATCACGCGCTGCAAGTGATCCGTATGGTGCCGACGCCGGAAGATGAGAATCCGGACGAAAAGAAAATCAGGGATGTAAAGGATCGCCCGATCCTGCGTGCGGCATGGCAAGCGGGCGCGGATTATCTGCTGACAGGCGATTTGGACTTTTTAGAATCCAGCATCCGGCATCCAAAGATTATTTCCGCGGCAGATTTCATGAAAATATAAAATTCGGGGGACGGCTCCGCGCGCTGGATTCAACCGCTGAATCCGGCACGCAGGGCCGTCCCCCGCGCTGTATTTATGGAATTTTGTTCTCTTTGCAGGAAAACCGGGGGCGCGCGAATAATTAAACATGGTAGGCAGTTGCCAATATACCGTTCGGAAGGAAGGAATGACCATGAAGAATTTTGTATCCGTTCTGCTTGCCCTGCTGCTTGTGTGCGTGACGGTTTCCTCGATGGCCGAGCAGCCCTTTGCCGTGGCGGAGCCGAACCCGGAGGCGCTGGAGGCGGACTATGCCGGGAACTGGGTCTGCGCGTATGCGGGGCACGGCAAAGACGCGTTTGAGGCGGAACCCCATCTCAGCGATTTGGGCATGGAGTCGCTCATGACCGTTCACATCGAAAATGGCTTTGCGTCCTTTACCGGCATGCCGGATATGGGCGCCGATCCTCTCCCGTTTCATTACGCGGACGGCACCATGGTTTTTGAACCGGAAGAAGGGCTTGTGATCTTTACGCTTCAGCTGCTCCAGGACGGAACGCTGTCCATGAAATTCAACATGGTGGAGGCGGCCGCCGTCCTGTACCTGTTCCGGGTGGAAGCCCAGTAAAAAACATAGGGGACGGTTCTCTGTGTTCGTTTTCAGCCAATGATTTGAACACGGAGGACCGTCCCCCCGTGCTTTCGTGAGGAGGCGCTTTATGAAAAGACGGATCATCGCTTTGCTGCTGGCGGCACTTTTGTGCTGTTCGGACGCCGTTTCCGCGCTGGCGGCGGGCGCTCCGGCGGAATACCGGAGAAGCGGTACAAGGAATTATTATTTCTACGGAGATCAGGGCTATATCGTGGAATACCGCTACGACGTGGAGGACAAAGCCCGCGATCAAATCGCCTTTCATGTGGATAACTTTAATCAGGTTCTTTCCGGCGACGACGTGGACGTGTATTTTTATTTCGTCAACAATTCCCGCAGTATCGACTTTACCAGGGATTTGAGCGGCCCCAACGACGTCTATACCGGCCTGTGCGAAAGCCTCACCTGCGTGGATCACGCCGCCTGCCTGAACATCGACAGCTTCGAGACCTACATGCGCCTCTTTTTCCAGACGGATCACCACTGGAACCATATCGGCACGCAGCAGGGATACGAGGAAATCCTGCGTCTGCTGCTGGGCGATGAGGAAACGCCCTACCAGCCGGCGGAGGAAGTGGTGTTCGACGTCCTGTTCAACGGCTCCTACGCCCTGTGGACGAAGACGCGCGACGCCACCCAGAAATTTGCCGTGTATCGCTATGAGCTGCCGGAAATCACGGTGACGGCGAACGGCAGAAAGAAAACCATCGGCCGCCAGAAGGAGTATTTTGAAGGGAAATATCCCACCGGCAAAATAGCCGCCCATTACGCCACCTATTACGGCGGGGACTGGGGCGAACTGGTCTACGATACGGGCATGGAGGACAAAGAAAACCTGCTGATCATTTCCAATTCCTACTCGCATTCCGTGCGGGAGCTGCTGGCCGCGCATTTTCATAAAACCTATGTGGTGGATATGCGGGAATACGAGAACCAGACCAAAAAACATTTGGTCATCAGGCAGTACCTTAAGGAGCATGACATTGACAAGGTGCTTCTCCTGGGCGACATTTCCCTTTTCCTTTACGGTAATAGGCTGCGCTAAAAAACATGGGGGCGACGTTTTCACACAAAACCGTCCCCTTTCGGAGGAAGGATGACCGACATGGAAAAGGGGAGGCTGACGGCTTCCTATGGCGCGATCCAGTTCTTTTTCTGGTTTGTGTACGGGACGGCGCTGGCGTTTGCCAGCCCCTACCTGCTGGACTGCGGCCTGTCCAATACCGAAATCGGGCTGATCAGCGCCGCGGCCTGCGCCTTATCCGTTCTTTTGCAGCCCGCCGTTTCGGCATACGCCGACCGGGAAAAAAGCCCTTCCATCAAAACGTTTCTGCTGATCGCGGGCGGGGGCATGATGGTCTTCGGGCTTCTGCTGGCCCTGGTTTACGGAAAGGGCGGGCTGCTCAATGGGCTGCTGCTGGGCTGCGCTATCCTGCTCGTTCAGATGGCGCTGCCCTTCACCAACGCCCTGGCCACCGAAACGATCAATCAGGGGAAGCGGCTGAATTTCAGCTTTGCCAGGGCCTTCGGTTCCATCGGATACGCGGTGATGTCCGTCACCATCGGCCGCCTGATCGCGTGGAAGGGCACGGCTGTGGAGCCGTGGGCGCTCATCCTCACGTCCGCCTGCTTTTTCCTTTCCGTTATGCTGTTCCCCTTTGCAAAGGGACGGAAGGAAGAACATGAAAAGGCGAAAGACAGCGCGACGGCCTTTCTGGGCCGGTATCCGGCGTTTGCGGTCACGCTGGCGGGCTGTGTTCTCATCTATATCAGCCATGTGGTCATCAATAACTTTACCTATCAAATCGTGGTGCCCAGGGGCGGCGCCAGCGAACACATGGGCACGGCGATGGCCTTGGCCGGGCTGCTGGAAGTGCTTGCCATGTTTTTCTTTCCCGCGCTCACGCGCTGGAAGGACAGCGGATTTTGGTTCCGCCTTTCCGGCGTGTTTTTCACCCTGAAAGCGCTTGGCACGCTTTTAGCGCCCAATATGACGGTGTTTTATCTGGTTCAGCTGTTCCAGCCCCTGGGCTGGGGGCTGATGACCGTGGCCTCCGTTTATGTTGTCAATGATCTGATGCGGGAGCAGGACCGCATCAAAGGGCAGGCCTACATGACCATGTCGCTTTCCGCCGCCACGATCATCGGATCCCTGGGCGGCGGCTGGATGATCGACGCCTTCGGGGTGGACGGCATGCTGATTGCCGCCGTAATCAGCGGCGCGCTGGGCACCGCGATCGTGATGGGGGCCCGCGCGAAATAAAAAAACAACACGGGGTGCGGTTCAAGCGCCCCGTGTTGCAGTTTTCATCCGTCTGTCCGATTGGAAGGATAATCCTTCCGGGGCATCACCGCGTAGGGAATCACGGTATGCGGGGGCAGGCTTCGGCCCAGTTGCGTCACCGCGTCCATCAGCGCTTGTTTGATTCGCTGCCGCTCCTGGTTCGGGGACTGTCCGGCGCGGTAACGGACGGGTTTGCCCAGCACCAGCTTTTTCAGCCTCGGCGCGACGTACATGGGCACGAAGCACAGCTCTTTCCGCGTCATTTGATAATACATGCGCCCCAAATCAATGAACCGATCCCGAAAATCGTATACGATATTGTTATGCGGTGCGTTATGCTCCGGAAAGATCACGATTTTCGCGCCGTCCCGCAGCAGCCGCAGCGTCTGCCGGAAGGTGATCATCACCCGCGCGTCCTGATAAACGGGGATCGTGCGGGCGTTGTTGAAAATCAGCACGCTCAGGGGGGCGATCAGATAGGAAAGCAGCCTGTAAAACCAGTGCGTATACCGGGGCTTCTTAGACCAGAAATCCTGGAAAGCGTAGGCGGGCACCTCTCTGAGCTTCATCATCTGCGCCATGCACCAGGTATAGCGATTGCCGCCCAAATAAAGCTCGGCGGCAATCGGCCCGTATATCTGGGCGTGGTTGCCCACGATCACCGCTTCCCCCTCCGGCAGGTTTTCCAGTCCTTCCACCCGCATTTTGGGAGACAGCGCCCATACGAGACCTTTGATCGCCTTGTAGACTGGCGACACGCGTTTTGTTTCCGCCACGAACGAACCTCTGCCTCCTGAAAATCTGTTGGTGGGCATATTATAGATGATTTTTCCGCGAATGGCAAGCGCGAAAACACGGGAGACGGTCGGCTGTAAACCTCAGCTAAAATCACGGCCTTTGATCGACGTGCCGGGAAATGTATTCAGAGGGAGTCATGCCATATTCCCGCCGGAAGCATCTGTTAAAGTAACTGGCGTCGGAAAAGCCGCAGGAAAAAGCAATTTCGGACAATCTTTTTCCATGGAGGCGGGTAAGCTCCTCCGCGGCTTTTTGAAGCCGGAATCTCATAAGATATTGTATCGGCGTCGTGGAGAGGACGGTATCGAACAAACGCAGACAGGTGCTTGGGCTGATGCTGGCGCTTTTTGCTATTTCCTCCAGAGCAATGGGGGCATCATAATTCTTCTCGATGAAAACCAGCGCTTTTTTGATGCGAAGCTCGTCCCTTTGATACTTGCTGGAATAGAAAAATTCATTCTCCATATCGTCAAGATGGCCCGTCAAATGCGCGAACGCTTGGCTTAAGCAGGAACGGACATGGAGGGGATAATCCTTTTTTTCATAAGCGCCCTGTTCCCATGCGGTTTCAGACAGGCGCAGTATTTCTTTCTGCCATGGGATGGATGAAGTCAGGCGCAGACAGGGCAGATGAGGATTGCCAAGGACGGGCGCTACATAGGCTTTCCACACAAGGTCTGTGCTCTGCGATATGATTTTGGGGCTGAATACCAGCGCGTGCTGATGTCCCGTCGGCGTTTCCAGCTTTGCGGCGTGCAGGATGCCGCTGTTGGCAAAATACCCTTCGCCTGCCGTCAGTGTCCATTCCTTTCCGGCCACCCAAACGCGAACGGTTCCTTCCGTGATCACAACGATTTCAAATTCATCGTGCCAGTGATAGGGAACAGCAACTTTTGTCAGGTCGTCGTCGAAGAAAGCGATGGGAAAATCCTCTGTGCCATAGGAAAGAAGCTCCCTGCCGTTTTCATCCACTCTGTCTACCGATAAGGAAAGCGCCATAATACCTCCTGAGATTGACGATTTTATCTTATCAAAACAGCAAAATGCGATGAAAAATTCCTATCCATTTCCATATGATATACGATATAATCCTATCTGTCAATTACCTGACTTTCAATTGGATGGAGGGCATGGAAATGGGTTCTTTGCTGTTGGCGGTTATTTATCTCATCTTTATCAGCCTCGGGCTGCCGGATTCCCTGCTGGGTTCAGGCTGGCCCACGATGCAGCTTGACTTCGGCGTGCCATCGTCCTATGCCGGATATGTGTCCATGACCATTTCCTGCATGACAGTGATCTCCGCCTTGCTCAGCCCCCGGCTGATCCGCAGGTTCCACACAAAGTGGATCGTGATCGTATCCATCGGGATGACGGTGCTTGGTTTATTGGGCTTCTCGGTTTCATGGCAGTATTGGATGCTGTTCCTGTTTGCCGTTCCCTACGGCCTTGGCGCAGGCTCCATCGACGCGGCGGTAAATCATTACGTGGCGAACCATTATCCATCCTCCGTGATGAACTTCCTGCACTGTTTTTACGGCGTCGGCGCGGTCATCAGCCCGTCCATCATGTCCCTTGCGCTGAAGCTGGCCAAGTGGAATCAGGGCTACCAATGGACATCCTTCATTCAGTTGGGCATCCTGCTGGTGTGCATCCTGTCGCTGCCGCTCTGGAAACAGAATGAAAGCCAGGCGGAGGAAGAAAACCGAGACAGCGCCGGGATCATGGAAACCCTTCGGGTGCCCGGCGTGGTGCTGACATTGATTGCTTTCCTTGCCTACTGCTCCGGGGAAGCCACCTGTTTCCTGTGGACGCCCAGCTATTTCGCGGGCACCAAGGAAGGATTGAGTGCCGAAACCGTCGCCGCCTTCGGTTCGCTGATCTTCGGTGGGCTGATGCTTGGCAGGCTGATTTCGGGCTTTATTTCCAATCGGCTGGGCGATAAACGCCTCATCCGCATCGGGATCGGGGTGGAGCTGCTGGGCATCCTGTTGGTATTCCTGCCCGTCAAGGGGTATATCGTCGCCGCTGTGGGCTTCGTAGTCATCGGAACGGGCATGGGGCCAGTCTATCCGGCCATTCAGCACATGGCTCCGTCCAATTTTGGCAAGCGGTACAGCGCGGCGGTCATTGGCCTTCAGATGGCGTCCGCCTATATTGGCAGCACGTTCATGCCGATGGTTTTCGGTCATATTCAGCAGGCCATCGGAATTTCTATCATGCCGGTCTATTTGATCGTGTTTGCGGCGCTGAACATGGGAATGCTGGAGCTTGCGTACAAACGGATCAAATAATAGAAGGCCAGAGGCCGAAGGAGGACTGAACATGAAGATAGAACATGTGGCCATCTATGTGAATGAACTGGAATCGTCCAGAGACTTCTTTGTCCGCTATTTGGGCGGGCACGCCAATAGCGGATATTATAATCCGCGCACAGGCTTTCGTTCCTATTTCATCACTTTTGACGATGGAGCGAGAATTGAATGCATGACAAAGCCGGTGATGGACGACCAGGAGAAAACCCTGAACCGCACCGGTTATACTCATATCGCTTTCAGTGTCGGCAGCCAAGAAAAGGTCGATGCGCTGACCGAGGAATTGAAAGGCGCGGGGTTCACAGTGGTCAGTGGCCCCAGAACCACAGGGGATGGGTATTATGAAAGCTGCATTGTGGCTATCGAGGGGAATCAGATAGAAGTCACTGTGTAATACGCACGTTTCAACAATTCTATACTTATGCGCTGCTTATGAGGATGCGCTTCCCAGAAGCACAGTCCGCGAATAAAAGCGCTTGTTTTTTCCTCCCGTTGGTGTTACCATAAGCAGGAAAAATACCGAAGGGAGATACAAACATGGACAGGCGGAACGCTTGGAATCAATATGACGACGCGGCGCTTTTGAAGGTGGAGGAAGCCGCGGCGGGGTACAAAAAGTATTTGGACGCGGGCAAGACCGAGCGGGAATGCGCGGCGGAGGCCGTGCGCATGGCGGAAGCGGCGGGGTATAAGAGCCTTGCGGAAGCCATTCAGTCCGGCGCGGCGGTGAAGCCCGGCGATAAGCTGTATCAGGTGCAGATGGGCAAGGCGGTCATGCTGTTCCACATGGGCAAAGCGAAGCTTACGGAAGGCATGAACATCGTGGGGGCGCACATTGATTCCCCCCGCATCGACGTGAAGCAGAACCCCTTCTATGAGGACGGGGATTTCGCCTACGCCGACACCCATTACTACGGCGGCATCAAGAAATACCAGTGGGTGGCTCGTGCCCTGGCCCTCCACGGAACCGTGGCGAAGAAGGACGGCACCGTGGTGAATATCGTGATCGGCGAAGATGAAAGCGACCCCGTGGTGGGCGTGACCGACCTGCTGATCCATTTGGCCCAGGAGCAGATGGGCAAAAAGGCCTCCGAGTTCATCACCGGCGAGGGTCTGGACATCACCCTGGCGGGCCGTCCCCTGAAGGGCGAGGAAAAAGAACCGGTGAAGGCCGCCTTGCTGAAAATTTTGAAGGATAAATACGACCTGGAAGAAGAAGACATGCTCTCCGCCGAGATCGAGGCCGTGCCCGCTGGCAAGGCCCGGGATTTCGGCCTGGACCGCAGCATGATCTTGGGTTACGGCCACGACGACCGGGTGTGCGCCTACGCGGAAATCGCGGCCATGCTGCAACTGCCCGCCATTCCGGAATATACCTGCTGCTGCCTGCTGGCGGACAAGGAGGAAATCGGCTCCGTGGGCGCGACGGGCATGCGGGCCATGTATTTTGAAAACGCCGTGGCGGAGCTGCTGGCCCTGACCACCGGCAAGGAAAGCGACCTCAGCCTGCGCCGGGCGCTGGCGAACAGCCGCATGCTGTCCTGCGACGTGAGCGCGGGTTTCGATCCCCTGTACGCCTCCGCCTTTGAAAAGAAAAACAGCGCTTTCCTTGGCCGGGGCGTATGCTACAACAAGTTCACCGGTTCCCGGGGCAAATCCGGCAGCAACGACGCCAACGCCGAATATTTGGGCCGCCTGCGGAAGATCATGGACGATCACGATATTTCCTGGCAGACCGCCGAGCTGGGCAAGGTGGACGTGGGCGGCGGCGGCACCATCGCCTATATCTGCGCCCTGTACGGCATGGAAGTGATCGACAGCGGCGTGGCGGTGCTTTCCATGCACGCCCCCGAGGAAGTCATCAGCAAGGCCGACCTGTACGAGGCCATCCGCGCCTACGCCGCCTTCCTGACCGATATGAAGCAGGCCTGATCATTGCCAAAACACAAAGGATGAAACCGGAAGAAAGCCCGTTTTTCTCCGGTTTCGTCCTTTTTTTGCCGGGAACAGGAAGGGTATATTTTGAGAACTTTGCGTTTTACAGAAAAATCCATTTTAATAAGAAATAATTGCGGATTTTTCTTTAAAAAAGTTGAATTTGCCGTCAGAATATGCTAAAATGTCATGCGGAAAAGTATAGACTATTGCTTGCCTGTTTTTTCGGTTGCCGCAGTGCAGCCAGATCGTTCCCTCCGCCTGTGAGGGAAGGGCGAAAGGAAACGAATGAAGAAGAACTCGCGCGGACGGCGGATTTCCACGATCCTGCTGCTGGTGGTGCTGGTCATCGGGCTGGGCCTGCTGATCTATCCCCCCTTCAGCGAATACTGGAACTCCTTTCACCAATCCAGGGCCATCATCAGCTATGCGGAAAAGGTGGCCAACCTGGACAAGGAAAGGTACGAGCAAATCTGGAACGCCGCCCTGGAATACAACCGAAGCCTGACGCAAAAGAGCAACCACTGGGCCATGGACGACGAGGAAAAGGAAGCTTACGACGCCCAGCTGAACGTGGACGGCACAGGCAACATGGGCTTCATCTCCATTCCCCGGGCGAATATCAATTTGCCCCTGTACCACGGCACCAACGAAAGCGTGCTGCAAACGTCCGTGGGCCACATTGAGGGCACGTCCCTTCCCGTGGGCAGCGTTCACAGCAACGAGGAAGACTTCAACGCCGTGGAATACGCCTCCCACTGCGTACTCAGCGGCCACCGGGGCCTGCCCAGCGCCCGCCTGTTCAGCGACCTGGACGTGATGGAGGTGGGAGACATCTTCTACCTGACCATCCTGGACCAGACCCTGACCTACGAGGTGGACGAGATCAACATCGTGGAACCGGGCGATTCCTCCAAGATCGAAATGGTGCCCGGCATGGATCTGGTCACGCTGGTCACCTGTACGCCCTACGGCATCAACACCCACCGCCTGCTGGTGCGCGGGCGCAGGATCGAAAACGAAAAAACGCGCCTGAACGTGCGCGTCACGGCGGACGCCCTGCGCATCGAAGCCATCTTCGTGGCTCCGTTCATCGCCGCGCCGGTGCTGCTGCTGCTGGTATTCTGGGTGCTGATCATCACCAGCGGCAGAAGACGCCGCCGGTAACGCTTATTCCCGCCCGCCGCGGAGGGGTAAAACCCGGCGGAGCCGCGATCAATATAAACGGATAATTATAATTATATAGAGGGGACGAGTATGAACAATCCGCGTTCTTACATCGGTCATATGAGCCTGCGCCGCCTGGCAGCCCTGCTGATGGCGGCGGTGATGCTGGCATCCTCCGCGCCGCTTCCGGCGCTGGCGGAAGGAGAGGCGACGGGGCCGATCTGCGGCCTGACCGAACACGT
>JAFSNT010000044.1 GCA_017443295.1 Clostridia bacterium | reverse complement strand
TATGACCGCCCTGTTTTCCACCATCTGTTTCACGATCACCGAGCATAATCGTTACTATGGCGGGCCCCTCAAGTTTTTCTGCGTTTTTACCAGTCTGCTGCTGCTGGCTTACCTGCTGTATATGATCATCCGCGAATCCCGGGGCCTCCGCCCCTCGGACAGGGCGATGCCCATGCTGTCCATCGTGATGATCCTGGTCTCCGTCTGGCTGGACATCCAGAGCGACGGATACAGTCAGGCTATCTCCTTTCTGACCGTCTCCCTGTCCGTCAGCAGCGTATTCTACTATATCTGGCTGCATCTCCAGTTTGTGCGCGAGCATGAGGAGGATTTGAAGGCGCGGCAGCGCATCCAAATCATGACGTCCCAGATCCAGCCCCATTTCCTGTACAACACCCTGTCCACCATTCAGGCGCTCTGCCACACGGATCCGGGCAGAGCCGCCGGGATCACGGAACGCTTCGGCGCTTACCTGCGGCAAAACCTGGCCTCCCTGAACGAAAACGGCCTGATCCCCTTCAAAAAAGAGCTGGAGCATACAAAAATTTATGTGGAGATCGAGGAAACCCGTTTTCCCAACATCCACGTGCGGTATGATATTCAGGACGGCGATTTTTTCCTGCCGCCCCTGACCCTTCAGCCCATCGTGGAAAACGCCATCCGCCACGGCGTGCGCATCCGGGAGGAGGGGATCATCGAGATCATCACCCGGCAGCGGGACGGATGCCATGAAATCCTCATCCGCGACAACGGCGTGGGCTTCGACGCGCAAACGCTGGAAAACGCCGATGAAAGCCACATCGGCTTAAGGAACGTGCGGGATCGGGTGGAGCGCATGTGCGGCGGCGCGCTGACCGTGGACAGCCGGATCGGGGAGGGAACGACTGTCACGATTTTTCTACCCCCCGGAAATAATTGGAAAGGAAAATAAGCCGTGAAAGCGATTTGCGTGGATGACGAAAAGCTGATCACCGATTACGTGGTTTCCCTGTGCCGCGAAACGCCTCCGCTGACCGAGGCGCGGGGCTTTACCCGCGCGCGGGACGCGCTTTCGTGGCTTGCGGACAACGACGCCGAGCTGGCCCTGCTGGATATCGACATGCCGGATATGAACGGCCTTCAGCTGGCGGCGGAGATCAAAAAGCGCCGTCCGGACACCGCCATTATTTTTCTCACCGGCTATTCCGAGTACGCGGTGAACGCCTTTGACCTGCACGCCTCCGGCTATCTGCTCAAGCCCGTAAACAGGGAAAAGCTGGCCGCCGAAATCGCCTACGCCCTGTCCGGCAAGCGCAAAGCCCCCCAGGGGCGCGTGATCGCGCGCACCTTCGGCAGCTTCGATCTGTTTGTGGACGGGGAGCTGACCGCCTTCCGCCAGGCCAAATGCAAGGAGCTGCTGGCTTACCTGATCGACCGGCAGGGCGGCAGCGTCACCCGGGCGGAGGCGTTCGCCATCCTGTGGGAGGATCGGCTGTACGACCGGGGCATGCAGAAGCAATTTGACGTGATCATCCGCAGCCTGCGGGACACGCTGGAGGAATACGGCGTGGGGGAAATTTTAGAAATGAAAAAAGGCGCTCTGCGCATCCGCCCGGAGCTGATTTCCTGCGACGCCTGGCGTTTTTTCAAGGGCGACGCGGACGCGGTGAACGCCTTCCGGGGCGAATATATGAGCGCCTATGCCTGGGGAGCGGAAACCGAGAGCTTCATGAGCCGGAAGCTCGGCTTCTGAAAGCGGACGCACGCCCCGTTTTTCTTCGGCCTTTGGAGGGCGTTCGGAGATAGTTCGCCTTTCATGAAAAACCACTTACGGTCTACCATCCTCGGTTATATGGCGCGCCACAGTTTTGCGGCGTAGACAATACGGAACGGTTTTCCACAGGCGAACGCCTATGCCTTAGGATCACATACGGCTGGGCTTGTAGCCCCCTCCGAACGCTTTCCAAAAGCCGAAAAGCGCGCGGGCATCCTTTTCCATCTACATGATAGCAGGGACTGTCCAGTAAATGTCCAGTAAAACAAGAAAGCAAATGTCGAAATTGACCGCTTAACCCTCAAAAACGACCGCTTAATCCAAAACCGGGTGTTTTGGATTTTTTTTGTGGTATAATTTTTCCAAGAAAAAAACATTTGACGCCGGAGGTGCATTATGAAAAAAACAGCATGGAAAGGAATAACGGCGGTTCTGCTGGCGCTGCTGCTCTGCATGGGGCTGCTGCCGACGGCCTTCGCCATGGTGGTTTCGCTGCAAACCGACAGCCAGGGCGGGTACTATTACAATATGCCCAACCTCGGCAATCTTCTGGAGCTGAACCTGACCGACAAAACGGACGGCTTCACCTTCAAGGTGTACGACGACGGCGGCGCGGACGGCAATTATTCCGATAACTGCAATAACGCGCTGGTCATCACCGCGCCCGAGGACTTTGTTCTCACCGTCAGCGGCACGGGGCTGACGGAGGGCGTTTCCTTTGACAATGTTACTATATACGACGGGGATACGACGACCCGGCTGGGCAGATACGGCGGCCGGTTCACCATGCCGGAGCTGACGACCTCGGCCAACGTGATGAAGATCTGCTTCTACTCTGACAGCCGCACGAATTCCGACGGCTACGAGCTGACCGTCACCCTGGTGGACCTGAGTTATTACGCCCACGTCCGGTATGCTTACGGGGAAACCGTGAAAACATTCCTGCTGGAAGAAGGCACCGCCACGCAGCTGAAAACCTTCTCGTCCATGTTCACCCTGCCGGAAAGAAAGCTCTTTTCCTGCTGGGAATACGGCGGAAACAGCTACAATGAGGGCGATACCATTACGGCCAGCGGCGATAAGACCTTCACCGCCGTGCTGGAGGATGAACCGGCGGTGCTGTCCGACGGCGCGGGCGGGTATTACTCCAAGGTGCCCCGGACCGGCACGATCACGGCGGATCTTTCGGACAAGGCCAAGGGCTTCTCCCTCAAGGTTTACGACCATGCCGGGAAAGACGCCCGATATAAGTACGGCTGCAACGGCACGCTCCTGATCCAGGCCCCCGCGGGATATGTTCTTTCCGTGACCGGAAGCGGGTCGACGGAGAAGAGCTACGATTACCTGGAAATTTATGACGGCGACACCTCCACGCGGTTAGGCCCCAAGTATGAGGGGTCGTTCACGATGAACGATTATTACACCTCGGGCAATGTGCTGAAGGTTTATTTCTATTCCCAGTACGGCGACAGGTACGACGGCTTTGATTTGAACGTGGCCGTGGTGGACCCCGCCGACTTTGCCGAAATTTCCTTTGACGCGGGGGAGGGCAGCGGGGCCATGGACAGCCTGCACGCCCTGCCCGGCAGCCATATCCCGCTTCCGGAATGCGGCTTCACCCTTCCCGAAAAAACCTTCTTTGATTATTACACCGACGGGACGAATACATACCGCGCGGGCGACGTGTACACGGTGAGCGGAAACGCCGTGCTGACGGCGGTCTATGTGGAAAAGTGCGCCGTCACGTACCAAAGCGGCGAAAATTCGACCGTGGATTATTATCCCAAGGGTACGGCGCTCAATCTGCCCAGCTACGCCGATAAGTTCACCCTGCCCTACAGAACGGAATGCGCCGGATGGCGGAGCGGCGGCCATGATTACGCCCAGGGCGAAGCGTATACCGTGACCGGGGACGTGACGATGACGGCGATCGTGAACGCGCTGCCCATCGTGATTGACGACGGAAACGGCGGGTATTACTGCGATATGCCCGAAAAAGAGTACGTGCAGGTCGATCTCTCCGGCCGCCCCAACGGCTTCACCTTCATGCTGTACGACAACGGCGGCAAGAGCCGCGGCTATTCGCACAACTGCGACGGCAGCATGACGTTTACGGCCCCTCCGGGCTATATCTTCATGATCAGCGGCGAGGGCGCCACCGAGAACCGCTACGACATGCTCAGCATCTACGATTCCGATATGACGGCGCTGCTCGGCGCAAGCCCGTACAGCGGCACCTTCACGGTGGACGGGCTGTTTACCACATCCAACGCCTTGAAGGTGCTGTTCACCTCCGACAGTTCTTCGGCATACAAGGGGTTTGCGCTGGACGTGACGATCCTGAACCCCGCCACGCTGATCACCGTCTCCTTCGACCCGGGGGAGGGCAGCGGGACCATGGATCCCCTGACCGGCGTTTCCGGCATGGCGTTCACCCTGCCAGATTACCGGTTCACATCGCCCGAGGACAAGATCTTCGCGGGCTATTCCGACGGAACGAATACCTACTGGCCGGGCGCGAGCGTCACCTTCAGCACGAACACGACGCTGACGGCGCTCTGGGTGAATGTGACCGGCATTACCTATGCGTATGGCGACAGCACCCAGGCCGTCCGATATCCGAGGGGAGAAGCCATCTCCGTGCCGGAATTCAGCGCCGTCTTCGGCCAGCTGCCCGCCGGGCGCTTCGTTGGCTGGCAGGAGAAATTCACCGGCGACATCTATCAGCCGGGGGACGAATACGTTCCGGACGACCCCACAGTCTTCAGCGCGGTGATCGAGTTCCTTTCCTCCGACGGAAACGGCGGCTGGTATGCCACCATGCCCACCAGCACCTACGGTTCGGTGACGATGGATCTGTCGGACCGCGCCTCCGGCTTCTCCTTTACGCTGTACGATAACGGCGGCCAGAACGGCAATTATACCAACGGCTGCAACGGCGCGATCACCGTAAAAGCCCCGGAAAACACGGTACTCCAGGTGCGCGGCAGCGGGCAGACCGAGAGCGGCTACGACTACCTGAAATTCTACGACGGCGCTTCCTTCACCGCCAACCTCCTGGGAAGCAATAAATATACGGGCTATTTCGCCATCAATGAAGTGCTGGAAACGGAAGGAAATTACCTGACGGTATACTTCTATTCCGATTCTTCCCAAACCGCCTCGGGCTTTGCGCTGACGGTGATGATCTACGCGCAGACCGCGGTCACCTACGAGTTCGACGGCGAAACAAAAACCGTCCCGGCCCAAATGGACATGCCCATCACGCTGGCCAGATTTGAAGACCTGTTTGATTCGTATGACAGGGAACTGGTCTGCTGGCAAAACGGCGAGGACACCTATGAAGAGGGCGAAGAATACCTGGTGACCGACAGCGTGACCTTCACGGCGGTCACCCGGCTGATGCCCACAGTTACCTTTGACGGCGGCGGCGCGGCGCTGATCGGCGGGGAAGATGGGGAAACCGTATCTCCCGCCATTCCGTTCCCCACGGGAAGCACCGAACCGCTTCCCCACGCCAGCCTTCTGTTCGTCACCCCCGAGAACAAGTGCTTCGGCGGCTGGGTCTGCAATGGCCGCACCTGGGCGGCGGGTGAGGAATTTACCCTGACCGAGGATACCGTATTGACCGCCGTCTGGCGGGACGCCAACGCCTGGGATCGGCTGCATGACGCCCTCCAGGCTACCTCCGGCACGAACCTTGGCACCATCACCCTGACCGAGGACGCGGCGGCGGCGATGGGCAGCCTCCCGCTGACAATTCCCGCGGGCGTGACCGCCACCATCGACCTGAACGGCCATGCCCTCAGCGGCGCGCAGGCGGCGGTTTTGGACGGGGACATGGTCACCGTCTTTGGCAGCCTGACGATCAAGGGTTCGGGCGCTTTCAGCGGCGGCAACGTCACGGTTTATGAGGACGGCGCGTTTACGCCGGGCGGTGCTGCCGGCGGCAGCTTCGCGGCCACCGCAGCCAAATCCTATTACGACGATGACGACGTCCTGACGGTTTATTCCGTTTCCTACTGCCCCACCATGGCGGCCGCGCTGCGTGTGGCGGCGAATGACTATGAATACAGGAACGCTGTCACCTTGCTCAAAAACGTGACGGTGGCGCAGGGCGAAACGCTCACGATTCTCTCCGATGAAGGGCTCACGCTGGATCTGAACGGGCACACCTTGAACGTGAAGGGCACGCTCACAAGGCGCTCGTCCGAAGCGTATATCCTCATCGAGAGCGGCGTGCCGGGCGTGTTTCGCAGCAGCGGCACGGTCGGCGTGGACCTGTTCGCCTGGACGCAGGACGCCTATTATTTCACCGGCGGCACAGTCAGCGGGATGTTCGCGGCGGACGGCGGCGCCATTCACATCAGCGGCGGTCATTTTACCGACAGGGTGCTGTTCAATAACGGCAACCGGGAGGCCCAGCTTGAAATCACGCTCTTCGGCAGCGCGGTCATTGACGAGCTGGAGCAGACGATTTACGCCGTGGAGGGGAACCCTGAAATCCATATGACCATCAGCGATGAGGTTCGCGTGGGCGATATGTTCTTCGCCGTCGTGGACGACGGAACCCTGACATACCCCGCCCTCACCGTCAGCGGCGGTTACTTCACCACGGATCCGCGCACCTGGCGCGAGGAAGCGGAGGTGGATGAAACGGTGCTTGAAATCGCCTCCGAGCCTGAACAGTACGACGGGCAGACGGACTGGGCGGCGGACGGCGCGGTGTATCCCTGGCGCGTGAAGCAGGCGGCCCAGGCCCCGGCCCTGGTTCTGCCCAAGGCCCTCACCACGATCGGGGAAAGCGCCTTTGAAAACTGCGGAGCCTCCGAGGTGTACGTTCCCAACGGCTGCACCGCCATCGGCCCCAACGCCTTCAAGGACTGCGAGAACCTTCGGGTGATCCACATCCCCGCCAGCGTCACCGCCATTGACGGCACGGCGTTCGACGGCTGCGGCGCGGAGCTGTATATTTCCGGCGAAAAGGGCAGCGCCGCGGAAACCTTCTGCACCACCCACAGCCCCATCTTCCACGAAGAAGGCACGGCGTGGTGATTCGCTTGGACAGAAAAAATAAATAAACTGGAAAAATGCAGTCCGAAAGGGCTGCATTTTTTCCGCCTTCGGGGGATTCGCCGCCGCGTTCCTTCAAAGAATTAAAACGTTTGCATTAGCGCGCGCCCTGCTGCTGGAACACTGTATATTTGTACTGAAACTATTTGTAATTTACGAAATCTGCGCCGAAATATACAAAAAACGGGTTGACATTTACAAAGGCTGGAATTATAATGGAAATGCAAACGATTGCAATTTGTGCATTTTCAAATCCTGAGCAAGCGGCGAGGGGGGGACCGTGTTGGTAAAACTGAAGGATATAGCCGAAGCCTGCGGCGTTTCCGCCGCCACGGTTTCGCGGGCGCTGAACGGGGTGACGGACCCGGAAAGGAAAAACACCGCCTTCATTCTGCGCACGGCCAAGGAAATGGGGTACTTTCCCAACGCCGCCGCCCGCACGCTGAAAACCAGCCGCTCCAACAATATCGGCATCCTGTACGAGGACAGGATGGATCACGAATATTTCAGCCTGCTGCTCAACGAGCTGCGCTTCGCCGCCGAGGATCGGGGGTACGATCTGACCTTCATCCAGCGCACGCTGCACAATCCCGAGGCGGGGGATTACAGCGACCGGGCGCGGCGGCGCAACCTGGACGGCGTGGTGGTGGTGCAGGCGGATTTCAATTCCGCCGACGTGATGCGCTTGGCCGCGGGCACCATCCCCACCGTGGTGATCGACCACGTGTACGAGGGCTGCGATTGCGTGATGTGCGATAACCGGGCGGGCATGGAAGCCCTCGTCCGGGAAGCGTGGCAGAAGGGCCACCGGAAAATCGCCTGTATCCACGGCGAGGACGGCACCGTGACCCGGGAGCGGATGTCGGGCTATTACAAGGCCTGCGCGGAGCTCGGCGTCCGGGCGCCGGCGGACTTTGTGCGGGCGGGCCACTTCCACGATCCGGAAAGCTGCGCGGCGGTCGTTTCTTCGCTTTTGCAGGGGCCGGAAACGCCCACCTGCATCCTCTGTCCCGACGATTTCAGCTGCTTGGGCGCGCTGAAGGCCCTGGAGGAAATGGGCCTGCGGGCGGCCCGGGACGTGAGCTTAGCGGGGTACGACGGCGTCCGCATGGGCCAGATGCTGCACCCCAAGCTGACCACCCTGCGCCAGGACGCGCCCAAGGCGGCCCGGGAAACCATGGCCCTGCTGCTGGACGCCATCGAAAACCCGGAAGCTCACCGCCCCCGGCAGGTCATGGTGGAGGGCGAGCTGCTGACGGGAGAGACCTTAGGGCCGGCAGCGGATACATGAAACGCAATAAAGCAAGTAAAAAGTAGGAGGTAGGAGGTAGGAAGTAGGAGGTATATATAGTCCACTATAAAGAAGAAACCATGCTCTTTGAAGAACATGATAAAACTTCCTACCTCCTACTTCCAACCTCCTACCTTTGATAAAGCGTTCTTACCCATCGCCGTCTAACAATCGAGCTTATCTGCCCCATGGCAGAAGCGATAGACAGAAAAACCAAAAGATTGCAAGGAGGAAATCACATGAAAAAGACCTTGGCTGCCATCCTGTGCTTAGCGCTTCTCATGAGCGCCGTGAGCATCCTGCCCGCCGCGGCGGAAGAAACCGGCGCGGTCGCGTATCTCATGTACGCCGACGGCGCGTGGGCCAACCAGTACTGGTACGACGGCAACGAATACCCCGTCACCGCCAAGAACGCCGAAATCACCGGCGCGGGCGCGTACACCGTGGGCCTGGAATTCAACGAGGAAGCCCAGGGCCTGGCCTTCACCGCCGTGGGCATCGACAAGGGCGAAGCGCTGCTGCCCACCTACACCATCGAAATCACCGCCATCCGCGTGAACGGGGAAGAAATCGCCTTTGAAAAAGGCTACACCTCCTCCGACGACGGCGTGACCACCCGCATGAACATTTTTAACGAGTGGGTGAGCGAAGTGCCCGCCGACGCCCGTTCCTTCGACGGCATTACCGAAAACGCCAAGCCTGTCATCGTGGACAAGGAGCTGTTCGCGGCGGTCAAGACCGTGGAAGTGGACTTCATTCTGCACCAGTATGCCATCGACACCGCCTACATCATGTTCGCGGACAGCGCCTGGGCCAACTGCTTCTGGATGGACGGCAATGAATATCCCGTCACCGCCAAGACGGCGAAGATCGACGGCTTCGGCGATTACACCGTGGGCCTGGAATTCAATGAGGAAGCCCAGGGCCTGGCCTTCACCGCCCTCGGCATCGTGAACGGCGAAAAGACCTATCCCGGCGCATACCTCCGCATCAACGCTATCCGCGTGAACGGGGAAGCCATCGCCTTTGAAAAGGGCTACACCTCCTCCGACAACGACATCGAAACCCGCATGAACGTGTATAACGAATGGGTGGCCGAAGTGCCCGCCGACGCCCGTTCCTTCGACGGAAAGACCGACGACGCCAAGCCCGTCATCGTGGACAAGGAGCTGTTCGCCGCCGTCAAGTCCTTTGAAATCGACTTTACCCTCCTGCCCGTCACCGACGTGGCCTACATCATGTACGCCGACGCTTCCTGGGCCAACTGCTTCTGGATGGACGGCAACGAATACCCCGTGAAGGCCGCCACCGCCGAAATCACCGGCGCGGGCACCTACACCGTGGGCCTGGAGTTCAATGAGGAAGCCCAGGGCCTGGCCTTCACCGCGCTGGGCATCGTGACCGGCGAAGAAACCTTCAACGGCTACTTCATCGACATCACCGAAATCAAGGTGAACGGCGAAGCCATTGAAATCGGCAAGGGCTACACCTGCTCCGACAACGGCATCGAGATGCGCGAAAACATCTTCAACGAATGGGTAGCCGAGCTTCCCGCCGACGCCCGCCGCGCCGACGGCGACCTGGAGAACGCCTCCCCCATCATCGTGGACAAGGAAGCCTTTGCCGCCGTCAAGACCGTGGAAGTGACCTTCAATTTCATCTACGGCAAGCCCATCAAGAAAGAAGCCGCCCCCATGACCAAGGAAGAAGCGGATGCCCTCAAGCAGGAAGGCTTCAACGCCTACATCGGCGTGCAGGGCAAGGACACCTACGTGTTCCGCAACGCCTGGGACGAAGCCAACTACGGCGAAGCCAATCCCGAATTCTTCAATCGGCTGACCGGCTGGGACGACGATAAAAACGCCGTGGACTACGGCGGCTCCTTTGCGGACGCCCAAATCAGCGGCGACGGCGAATACACCGTGTCCTTCACCACCGGCGATATGGGCATGGGAACCACCGCCGATTACAACATGCTCTTCGTTTCCACCGACATCCCCAGCGCCATGATCGAAAACGGCTTCCTGACCATCGACAATGTGAAGGTGAAGTTCGGCAGCGGCGCGACCCAGGAATACACCGAAGTGGATCTGGAAGGCACCTACGCCATGATCAAGATCATCGACACCTACAATCAGGCTTCCGCCCCGGCCATCACCTGCAAGGTGCCCGGCGCGAACGAGACGGTCGCCATCACCTTTACCGTGAGCAACTGGTAATCAAACGACCTTTATCCGGGGAGCGGCCGCGCCGCTCCCCGGCCCCTTCGGGGGGATGCGCAGAGAAAGGCCGGAGAAAGCGGCTTTTGTCTCCGCATCCCCAAAGCAGCAAAAGGAGTGAGGCATCCGTGTCAGTTCCAGCGAACAGGAAGAATCAGGCGGAAACGCTGCCGCTTGGGCAGCGCGTACCGCTGTGGATTTTCCGGCTTGCGGCGCTGGTCGCCGGGATGGCGGTGTTTTTCCCGCCCGTGAATCCGGGCCGCATCAGCGAAAAAATCAACGAGTCCGCCAGCCTGTTCACCACCGGCGTGAGCTACGACACCATCACCAACAGCATGGGCCGCATCCTGCGCTCCCAGTGGATAAGGTCCGAGGATATCACCCTGCTCATGATCGCCAGCATCGTGGTCATGCTCGGCGTGATTCTGTGCGCGGTGGGCGGCTGCATGAGCTTAGGCAACCGGAAAATGCGCAGACGGGGCCTCATTTTCCCCCTTTTCGGCGCGCCGCTCATGGGCGCGGGGCTGTTCCTGATCTTCAAGGCGTATGAGAGCATGACCGCCCACGGGGAAGAAGTGGGCAAGCTGGACAAGATCGGCATGCTGCTGCCCGGTGGGTTCACAGTGTTCATCGTGTTCGCGGGGCTTTTGTTCCTGTCCGCCGTTTTCGCGTTTTTCACCACGGGAAAGGAAACTGACCCTTCCGTGAAAATGGAAATGGACGAAAAATACCGGCTGTTCCTCATGATGCTGCCGGTGATCCTGCTCACCTTCATTTTCGCCTATTTGCCCATTTGGGGCTGGCGCTTCGCGTTCTTTGACTACACCCCCGGCGGCAACATCGGCCCGGAAAACTATGTGGGCTTCAAGTGGTTCAGCTTCCTCTTTGCCGACCCCGCCACTACCAAGGACCTGGTGCGCGTGCTGCGGAATACCCTCATCATGAGCGGCCTTGGCATCCTCACCTCCTGGCTGCCCATCGCCTTCGCGGTGCTGCTGGCCGAGGTGCGGAGTACAAAATTCCAGCGC
Organism: Clostridia bacterium; assembly: GCA_017443295.1. Classification (GTDB taxonomy): domain Bacteria; phylum Bacillota; class Clostridia; order Christensenellales; family Aristaeellaceae; genus RUG563. The sequence goes on along the minus strand of JAFSNT010000044.1, from coordinate 13,518 downwards.
TTCGTGCAGACCTTCACCACCATCCCCAATTTCATTTCCTGGGTGCTGGTGTACGCCATCGCCATCTGCATTTTCTCCACAGACGGCTTTATCAACAGCTTTCTCACCAACGTGATGCACGTGGCGGGGGCCAATACCAACTATCTGCAAATTGCCGATCATACGTGGCTGAAAATGCTGCTGTGGGGCACCTGGAAAGGCGTGGGCTGGAGCGCCATTATCTACATCGCCGGCATCGCCGGGATCGACCAGCAATTATATGAGGCCGCCCGGGTGGACGGGGCCAACCGCTTCCACTGCATTTGGCACATCACCATCCCCGGCCTGGTGCCCACCTATATGGTCATGCTGCTCATGAGCATCGCGGGCATCCTTTCCAACGGCATGGAGCAATATTTGGTATTCTCCAACGCCATGAACAAGGACGTCATCGAGGTGCTGGACCTGTACGTATACAACATCGGCATCGGGCAGAACCGCATTTCCCTGAGTACGGTGGTGGGCATCTCGAAGTCCCTCATCGGCATTACCCTGCTTTTCGCGGCGAACGGCATTTCCAAGGTCATTCGCGGCGAGAGCATCATTTGAGAAGGAGGGAAAGCGCGTGGCAAAGAAAGAAAAAGCCCCCGGCATGCATTTGAAGCGCAGCGCGGGGGACTGGGTGTTCGATATCGCGGTGATCGTTTTCTTCTGCGTGTTCACCTTCATCTGCATTTTTCCCTTCTATTATCTGCTCATCAACACCGTTTCGGATAACGATCTGGTCACCAGCGGCCGGGTGAATTTTTACCCCATGCTGAAGGACGCTTCCGGCAAAAGCATCTTTGGCGTGCAGTTCAACAACTACGCGGCCCTGAAAAACGTGCAGGATTTGGGTTCTTCCGTCCTGGTCACGGTGGCGCGCAGCATCTTAGGTACGGCGCTTATGGTGATCACCTCCGCCTGGGCGGGCTATCTGGTCACCAAGCAGAAGATGTGGAAGCGCTCTTTCTGGTATCGCTTCTTAGTGGTGACCATGTACTTTAACGCGGGCCTGGTGCCCTGGTATATGAACATGCTCATGATGGGCCTCACCGACAATTTCCTGGCCTACATCATCCCCGGCATGGTGGCCCCGTACAACATCATATTGGTCAAAACCTACATCGAATCCATCCCCTCCTCCCTGGAGGAAAGCGCGGTGATCGACGGGGCCTCCACGGTGAAGGTGTGGCTGAAAATCATCCTGCCCCTGAGCATCCCCATCCTGGCCACCATCACCATTTTCGGCGCGGTGGGCAACTGGAATTCCTTCCAGGATTCGCTGCTGCTGATGAACAACCGGCCCGACCTGTACACCTTACAGCATCGGCTGTACATTTACCTCAATTCTTCCAGCAACTTAGGGGCCATGATGAGCCAGGGCGGCACCATCAGCGAGCAGGCCGCCCAGAGCATGCTGAACCAGCGCGTGATCCAGTACACCGTGTCCATGGTCAGCATCGTGCCCATTTTGCTGGTGTACCCCTTCATGCAGCGGTACTTTGTGAAGGGGATCATGCTGGGAGCGGTGAAAGGATAATCGTGACACAAAAAGTGAAAAGTGGAGAGTGAAAAGTGAAAATGAAAAATGTTATCCATTCATTGGCGCATCATGATAAATCTCCACTTTCCACTTTTCACTTTCCACTTTAATATATTCGACGTAAAAATCCGCCTGGAAGGCGAGAAAATACAAGGAGGAACTCCCCATGAAAAAGACCCTGTCGGCCCTGTTGGCCCTGATGCTGGTCCTTTCTGCCTTCGGCCCGTTCACAGCCGCGGCGGAGGACAAGAGCATCTACGCCAAGCTGGAAGAAATCGGCGTGTACGACGGCGAACCCATCACCATCAACGTGTACAGCCAGCTGGCGAATTACAGCGGCATTCAGGCCCATTGGAGCGCCGACCTGCTGCTGGATATGTTCAACGTGAAGATCAATATCATCCCCGATTCCGACGGCACCTACGCCACTCGCATGGAAAGCAAGAACTTAGGCGATATCGTGGTTTGGGGCGCGGACGGCGACAAGTACCAGGACGCGGTGAGCCAGGGCCTGCTTTTGGACTGGGAGGAGGACGGCCTCTGCGAGGAATACGCCCCCTATGTGTGGCAGAATTACCAGATGGCCCTGGAAGCCAACCGCGCCAAGAGTCCGGACGCCAAAATCCACGGCTTCGGCCACAACGTGGCGCTGAAATCCGGCAGCCATGAAAACTTCTTCTACACCTGGGACATCCGCTGGGATCTGTACCAGCAATTGGGCTGCCCCGAGGTGAAGGACCTGAACGGCATGATCGACCTGTTCAAGCAGATGAAGGCGCTTTGCCCCACCGATGAAAACGGCAACGAAACCTACGCCACCTCCATCTGGCCCGACTGGGACGGCAACATGGTCATGTACGTGAAGGCCCTGGCTACAGCCTACTTTGGCTGGGACGAATTCGAGCTGGGCCTCATCAGCACCGAAACCGGCGAATTCCAGGGCTGCCTGGAACCCGACGGCCTGTATATCCAGTGCCTGAAATTCTTCAACGCCCTCTACCGGGAAGGGCTGCTGGATCCCAACTCCGCCAGCCAGACCTACACCGCCATGACCGAAAAGGTGAAGGCGGGCGGCACCTTCTGGAGCATCTTCAACTACGCGGGTTCCGCCATTTTCAACACCGCCGAGCATCTGGATCAGGGCAAATACATGTATACTATGGTGCCCACGGAAGCGACCCCCATTTCCTACGGCCTATCCCTCACCGGCGGCAACCGCGTCTGGACCGTGGGCGCGGACGCCGAATACCCCGAGCTGTGCTTAGCCATTATTGATTACTTGGCCACCCCCGAGGGCAGCATGACCATGTGGTACGGCCCCAAGGGCATGACCTGGGATTACGACACGGAAGGCGGCGCGTACTTTACTGAGCTGGGCCAGAAGACCAATCAGGATCCCTCCTTCGATATGACCGGCACCGTGCTGGTCGGCCCCCGCACCGGCAAGGAATATCCCCAGAGCGGCACCTATAACGACGGCGCTTTGCAGATCAACAACACCACCCTCACCTCCAGCCAGCAGAACCCCGACAGCAAAAAGCAGGAAACCCTGGACAAGGTGGGCTGGGTGAGCGTGCTGGCGGCAGACCTCAAGCCCATCCAGCAGGCCTGGTGCGAATGGGCAAACGCCGCCTCCACCCAGCAGTACCTGGAAAACCATCCCTACAAGGTGATGCTGGACACGGGCACATACGCTCCCGCCAAGCGCGACCAGGTGCTGGACACCAAGTGGAGCCAGATTCAGACCGCCGTGAAGACCTATTCCTGGCGCGCCATCTACGCCAAGAACGACGGCGAATTCAATTACCACCTGAACCAGATGATCAAGGACTGCAACGCCTACGGCTACGTGGACTGCGTGGCTTGGTGCCAGGAGCAGGCGGCCCTGTGCTGGGCGGCCCAGCAGGCCCAGGCGGCGCTGGTACAATAAATCCCCGCGCCCTCACCGCCGACCGCATTTCCGCCGCAGACAGTTGCCAACAGTTCAGCCCCTTCCCAAATCACGGGAAGGGGCCTTTTTGAAAGATTGGATAATGGAAGCGCGGTCATGAAAAGCAGTCTGCGACGATTATTCCCACTCAAGACCAAAGCCTTGACATCTCGTGAAAATTTGGCACTTTCAATGCGGTTTTTGGGCTATTTATCCTTCTTCTCTACGTTTTATCAGTACGTCTTTCAACTTTTTGTAGCCATTTTGTAGCCAGGGGCTGATTCACCTCAATCCACCCTACAGCCACCGGGCATCAACAAAAAGCATTGATCGCAAAGGAGAATGAAGATATGTCCGCCAAGAATCTGGATGCTCACCATCGCTGGCGCAGCGTCACCGTCGCTTTCCGGGTATCCCCCGAAGAAGATCAGCAATTGGAGCGGCTGGTACACTTGACCGGCCTCACCAAGCAGGATTACATCATCAATCGCCTGCTCGGACGGGAAATCGTAGTACAGGGCAATCTGCGGGTTTATCAGGCTTTACGGGATCATCTCGCAGCGATCTTGCAAGAACTGAAACGAATCCATGCCGGAGAAATCATTCCTGATGAGCTGAACGACACCATTCAATTCATCACGCAAATCATGGAAGGAATGAAGCAAGCAGAATAATCATTTCTTTGAAGGCGCAGCCATTCTTACCCGGCTGCGTCTTTTTCCTTGGGCAGATCATCCGGTTTTGCCTCTGCAAGTTCTTGAACCTTTTCCATTGAAAGCTCCGTTACTTCTGCGATTTCCTGCAACGTGGACTTCCCCATTTTAATCAAGTTTTTCGCAATACGGATTGCTTTTTCTTCTCTGATTTCGTCAAACACTTTACTCATTATGCTGTTTTCTTACCCGCAAGTTCCTGAACCTTTTCCAAGGGCAATTCTGTTACTTGCGCTATCAGGTCAAGGGGGAACTGGTTCAGCTCGATCATATTCTTGGCAATCCGAATTGCCTTCTCGTTTCTGGTTTCTTCAAAGGCTTTGCACATGATTTCCACTCCTTCCGGGTTTTCTTTGTAATACCTGGCCGCGTTTTTCAGCAGTTCAAAGTTCATATCATCGGGATCCCAGCAGGAAAAATCGTGCATGAGTTTTCCGATGTCGGAATCATCCCGGTAAGCGCCGTTGACATATAGGATATGTTCCCCATCGTCAAATGGTTCATCCAGATCGAGATTGATCCGTTCCACTCGATAAAACGGTTTACCCCTGGAAAATACGTCATGCTCCGTCACAAAAATCGTGTACGTGTCGGGCAGTTCATCGAAATCCTGCCCAGCATCCAGATTTTCGATGTCCATGGAACTGGAATGATAATGCACCCATTCACTATTTTCTAAACTGAAAACGCCTGTTCAACCCCCTCCGCGATTAAAGCCTTTACATCACGCTTTCCACTTCCTGTTAGCTTAAAAGATTCTGAGTTGGAGTGAATACGGAAAAGAAGTTTATCTGAAACATCCTTTCCAAATGCTTTTTCACACCTATTTTTCGCAGCAGATAGGTCATTTTTGTCACTGTTTGTTCCAGGTAAATATTCAACATGTGCTATATACTTTCCATTCGTATACACTACCTCACATGATAGAATGCTTTTGGTCTTTAAAACCTCATCAGCTATTTTGAAAACAGGTATTTTCTGTCCAGAACCCATAATGCGATTACGCATATATACTTTCCCCTTTTTGTCCATATATCCGTAAACACTCATGTCTCCCCAGGTTCTTCCGCTGGAATCCTTTACAAAGAATGCTTCCGTTGCGATAGGGTCATTTTTATAGCACCTCATCGTACACGGTGAATCAGCTACTAATCTTCCTGTGCGATTGGGTCCCAGTCTATTTCCGTTTTCATCCAAAACAGCCACTTCAACAAAATCAAATGGAGTCATTCCATATCTTTGCTCAGATGATGGACTAAAAGAAAAATTAGTTATTGCTCTAAAGAGGCGATGAAGGATTGATCCATGTTCACAATCCCCACCTCCAACACAAAAGCAAACTGGAGAAATAGGTAAATGAAGAAAATCACGACCAGCAGAAGCCTTCCTTAGTACACCGTTTAAAAACTTTTCCTCGTTAAGGCTCAATTCTTCACCAGCTGCAAAAACCATAAACAAAAATGGCATTTTAATCTCTTTGTATTTGCTGTCCGTCTGATACTTTTTCATTGCTGTTAACCAAAAGCTTCTTGTTGCAATGATTATGTTAGGACGATTATGCAATAAAGACTCAAGGAAGAAAGATGCATCATAAATAGGCTCGAGTGTTAATAATGAACCTTGCATAAAACAATCGGAAATGCAGGATATCAAATTTGTATTAGAATGAGGAGGTATTATCGACATCCATCTATATTTTTTCATTTTCAATCCGTATGTTAAATCTGGATCATGAAACCTTCCAATATCACAGAAGCTCCTCACTCTCTGGACTATTGCCTTTGGTCTTTTTTCATTTGTAGAGCCGCTGGTATAAGTGACAGTAAAATCATCCTCCAAAGTCACTTTATGATCTAAGATCGGTTTTTGCCCTTCGCCCTTCCTCAGAAAATCATAATATCCTTTAGCCTTTGAAAAACGTGAAGTTAACGAATCCACGCTGCTCTTAAAATCTTTAAAGCCTTGTCCAATTACGCTTTCACGGTCAGTATTAGACGTCAGAGAATCTCCCAACGAATACAATATATACTGCTCAAGTTTTGTATCCTCAAGCGCAGCGTATATCTGAGAAAAACAATTATCTTCGAAGAATCCAACTCTCGAATCGCACCCATTAACAATTTCTTTTATATAATCAAGAGGGAAAGTGACACTAAACACATTGATTATAGCGCCAAGCATGCTTGCTGCCCCCATAACATAGACCAGCTCAGGAGTGTTTGACATGCATACTGGTATTTCCGATCCTTTTACTACACCGTATTGTTGCATCGCGCTGGCTAACGTTTGCATCATATCAAACATAGCCCTATATGAAATAGTGTTTCCCCTATAGAAAAGAGCAGGATCATCGAGAAAATCCTTGTTTCGATCAAAAATTTCTTCGTACCAGGAATGATTATGAGTTTGTTCAAACTCTTCAATTACTTTTTTTGCCTTAATGGTTTTTCGACTATACGTCCTGTCTGCCTGTGAAAGCATAATTCCATATTCTCCTTTGTCAAGTGTTTTTCAAATAAAAAAACCTTAATTATTGCGGCTTTAGTTGGTGTTCTTTCTCTTTTTTTTATACATGATTTCCACATCGTAGCCGAGCTCGTCCATTATTTTCACAAAGGCCTTATTGACAATCTGCTCCCGACCCTTGGTGATTCTGTTCACGTAAGGGAGGGACACACGGATCGTCTCGGCGATTTCCGTTTGAGTAGTGCCTTCCTCGATAAACTTCGTTTTCAGATCGAGTTCCACATTGTTTCGAAGCATACCATACCTCTCTAAATTCTTAACCTATGACTAAATAAATAATAGCACATTTCCATGAACAAATCTACTCTATGAATGTAAATGCACTGCCAGAATTCTTTCCTGGCAGTCTTTTTTTCGGGTGTGGTGATGATTCTTAGCTACAAGGCTAAAATTTCGGTTCGCTATGTCGTTTCGTTACCTTACTCCCTCACAGGCTCCAGGGTCGTTGTAACTTTGAGGACCAGTTGGGATGTAACGGGACAGATGCGTTATTTATTCCCACTCGATACTGGCCGGGGGTTTGGTCGTCACGTCCAGGACGACGCGGCTGGCGTGGGGCACTTCGTTGACGATGCGGGCGGAGGCGGCGGCGATGAGGTCATAGGGGAGGCGCGCCCAGTCGGCGGTCATGAAATCGTCGGTGGTGACGGCACGGAGGGCGATGGTGTAATCATAGGTGCGTTCGTCACCCATGACGCCCACGCTGTGTACGCCGGTGAGGACGGTGAAGTATTGGTTCACCTGACGCTCCAGGCCCGCCTTGGCGATTTCCTCCCGGAAGATGGCGTCGCTTTCGCGCACGATTTCCACCTTTTCGGGGGTCACCTCGCCGATGACGCGGATGGACAGGCCGGGGCCGGGGAAGGGCTGACGCCAGACCAGCTCGCGGGGGAGGCCCAGAGCTTCGCCCAAGGCGCGCACCTCGTCCTTAAAGAGCATGCGCAGGGGTTCGATCAATTCCGTAAAGCCCAGTTCTTTCGGCAGGCCGCCCACGTTGTGGTGGCTCTTGATGACGGCGGCGTTGGTGCCCTGGCCGCTTTCGATCACATCGGGGTAAATGGTGCCCTGGGCGAAATAATCCAGCTTGCCTAACTTCGCCGCTTCCTCCCGGAAGACCTCGATGAAATCCCGGCCGATGATGTGGCGCTTTTCCTCCGGTTCGGTGACGCCTTTCAGATCGGCAAAGAATTTATCCGCCGCGTCGGCCCGCATGAAGCGCACCGGGAACAAATGGCTGAACACATGGCACACCTGCTCGCTTTCGCCCTTGCGGAGCAGGCCGTGATCCACGAACACGCAGGTGAGGCGCTTGCCGATGGCGCGGTAGATCAGCGCCGCCGCCACGGAGGAATCCACGCCGCCGGACAGGGCCAGCAGGACCGTTCCGGTCTCTCCCGTCACTTCCCGAATCTGTTTGACGGCGGTTTCCGCGTAAGCATCCATGGTCCAGTCGCCCACGCAGCCGCAGATATCGTACAGGAAATTGCGGATCAGGCGCTTGCCCTCGTCGGTGTGGGTCACCTCGGGATGGAACTGCACGCCGTAGATGCGTTTTTCTTCGTTGACCATGGCCGCCACGGGGCAATTATCCGTTTCCGCGACGGCATCGAAGCCGGGCGGGCACTGCACCACCTGCCAGGTGTGGCTCATCCAGCAGGAGGAAGAAGCGTTCATGCCAGAAAGCAGGCCCGCCTGCTCCTTCATCCGCACGGTGACGCGGCCATATTCCCGTTCCTGGGCCTTTTGCACCTTGCCGCCCAGCAGGTGAGCGGTCAGCTGCATGCCGTAGCAGATGCCCAGCACGGGCACGCCCAAATCATAAATGGCCGGGCTGATATGGGGCGCGTCCGGGTCGCATACGCTGGACGGCCCGCCGGACAGGATGATGCCAACCGGCTCGCGCTGTTTGATTTCCTTCGCGGCAATGCTCCAGGGCACCACTTCCGAAAAGACGCGGTTTTCCCGCACCCGCCGGGCGATCAATTGGGTATACTGCCCGCCGAAATCCAGGATGACGATTTTCTGATGGCCGGACATGAGGCCGCCTCCTTTGCTGCGCCGTATATGCTGACGAACAGCAATTGTTATTTCGCCTTGAGAAGCAAAAACCCTTTAATGACCAATGCCGCAAAACAGATGAGGCCCGGGTAAGGCTGCCGGGCCAAAAGGAATACGGCGGAAGCGATGATGGACAAGATCATGCCCGCCGTGATCCCGTACCGGCTCCAGGCCGGTTTATCCAACCTGCTGATGATGATTGCGCAAATCCCCTGTAAAACCGTCAGGCAGAGGAGAAACGCGAAGACCGCCTTGATCCAGGGGCTCACGCCGGTTAAGTCAAACAGGGATACGGCGGAAGCGCCCGCCCCGTTGCCGAAAACCGGGATGAACAGCAGAACGGAAAGGAATGCGTCCAGCGCGCCGCAGAGGAAGGAGAGATATTTGCCGATGAATTCCTTCTTTTCGTTTTCCGCCGCGGAAATGATTTCCTCCGAACAGATCAGGTCGTCGATTTTGACGGAGAAGAACCGGGACAGCTCTTTCAGCGAGTCGATGTTGGGGTAGCCTCTGCCGGATTCCCACTTTGAAACGGCGGTTCTGGAAACGAAAAGCGCCTCCGCCAGTTCTTCCTGGGTCAGCCCCCTGCTTTTCCGCAACTGCTGCAGCTTTTCATTGAATTCCATTCGTTTCCTCCTTGCGCCGCGCCGTTACGATGCATACGGAAGCCCGATACAGGTTGAACAGCCCTCCGCTGAGCATCACGGAACCGACGATGTCCGTGGCCCAATGGACGCCTGCAATCAGCCTTCCGAACACCATGAACGCTGAAAACAAAACGGCGAAAGCGTTTGCGGCGCGCCGAAGCTTGGGGTGTTGGCATCGCCGGTTCATTTGCAGCGTCAGCGTCGGCATCACGCTCAAAACCAGCAGGGTGGTGGAGGAAGGATAGGAGGCTTCTAAAATCCCGTCGATCAGCACGGGCCGGTAATTGACGGGGACCATCTCGAAAAACAGGTAGCCGAAGATGACCAGGATATAATAGACGCCTAAGAGGAGTATGTCAAGATCGACCCGAAGCATGTTTTTCCGCCTGATCCACTGGGAAAGGCCGAGGCATCCAAAGCCCATGCAAATGAAGATGGGCACAAGGCCCAGCCAGTCCGTGACCGTGTAGAGCGTCATATGCACGCCGGTCATTTGATGAAACCAACCGTTGAAGGCCGCAAAGCCCACCGTCGTGACATTCGGCCCGATGGCCTGAACGTCCACCGTCTGAATCAGGAACGTCCATCCGATGAAGGCGGCCAGCAGCGCCAATCCAATCCAGAACCCGCTTTTTTCTTTTTCTTTCATTTTCCCTCTGTCCTTTCATTTTGTACCCGAGGCCAAAATGAAAGTAACAGGGGTTCATGAAAACGTAAAGAATCGGGCCGTCACAGGAGCGATACGATTCGTGTCATCCGGGAAAACGTTGGATTTTCATGGCTTTGCCCACGCGTTTTATTTCACCATCGCCCGGCCATTCATCGTTTCAAAGCCGAATTTGGCGTACAGGCCATGGGCGTCCCGGGTGAGCAGCAGGCCCCGAAGCCCGGCGTATTCGGGCCGGGCTTCGATGTGCCCGATCAGCGCCGTGCCCAGGCCCCTGCCCCGATATTCCGCGTCGATGATCACATCACACAGGTAATAGGTGGTGGCGTAGTCGGTGATGACCCGGGCAAAGCCCACGAGCTTTTGTTCATCCTCCAGCCAGACGCCGTAGCAGGCGGAATGACGCAGGGACGCTTCGATCTTTTCCACCGGGCGTTGACCGGCCCAATAGGTCGTTTTCAACAGCCGCACGACGTCGTCCAGGCGCATGTTTTCCGCGCCTTCGAGGATTTTATAGTGCATAGACAGTTTCCTTTATTCGCCGCTGGCCCCATAGTTGGCAAGCACACGGGCGGAGGGGTCGTCCACGTCGCAGCCGGGCCAGGTCTTGTTGGGCATCCAGAAATCGGGGATCATGTGGGCCTGACCGGGATAGAACTGCTCGAACAGCTCTCGGTAGAGCAGGCTTTCCTTGGTGAAGGGCCTGCGGTAATCATATTTCGACGCTTTCTCGAAAAATTCCTTGTCGGTGTAAGTCCTTTCCGCCAGGGCTTTCAAATCGTTGACCATGCTGTGGCCCACGGCGTCGGAGAAGGCCGCTTTCTGCCGCCAAAGGATGGCGTCGGGCAGGATGTGGTCGTCGGCAAAGGCTTTGCGGATCAGGTATTTGCCCATATCGTGGGTGTTCATTTTCAGCTCGGGGTCGATGCTCATGGCGTAGCGCACGAATTTGAGGTCGCCGAAGGGCACCCGGGCTTCCAAGCTGTTGACCGAAATGCACCGGTCGGCCCGCAGCACGTCGTACACGTGCAGCTCCCGAATGCGCTTTTCCGCTTCTTCCTGGAAGGCGGCGGCGTTGGGAGCGAAGTCCGTATACTTATAGCCGAACAGCTCGTCGGAAATTTCGCCGGTGAGCAGCACGCGCACGTCCGTATGCTCGTGAATCCACTTGCATACCAAATACATGCCGATGGAGGCGCGGATGGTGGTGATGTCCCAGGTGCCCAGCAGTTCAACGACAGTCGGCAGGGCGTCCAGCACGTCCTTTTCGGAAATGATGACCTCGGTATGGTCGCTGCCGATGTAATCCGCCACCATGCGGGCGTATTTCAGGTCGATGGCGTCGATGTCCATGCCGATGGCGAAGGTGCGGATGGGCTTTTTCAGCAGCTTCTGGGCGATGGCGCACACCAGGGAGGAATCCAGGCCGCCGGAGAGCAGGAAGCCCACGGGAGCGTCGGCGTCCAAACGCTTTTCCACCCCGTCCATGAGCAGGCGGCGGAGCTTCGGGCACACTTCCTCTTCCGTTTTCATGGTGAAGTAGCCCACGTAGGCGGGATCGGCGTATTGGATGAACTGGCCGTCCATCCAGTAATGGCCCGGGGGGAAGGGCAGGATGGTTTCGCACAGGCCCATCAGGTTTTTGGGTTCGCTGGCGAAGGCCCATTCCCCGTCGGTCAGCCTGCCGTAATACAGGGGCCGGATGCCGATGGGGTCCCGGGCGGCAATCAGCTTCTTCTGGGTTCCGTCGTAGAGCAGCAGGGCAAACTCGGCGTCTAAGGTCTTGAACATTTCCACGCCATACTCGTGATAGAGGGGGAGCAGGATTTCGCAGTCAGACTGGCTGTGCAGCTCGTACTTGGCCAGCAGCCGATCCCGCAGAGGGCGGAAGCCGTACAGTTCGCCGTTGCAGACCACGGCGTCCCCGTTCATGCGGAAGGGCTGCATGCCCCGGTTGTCCAGGCCCATGATGGCTAAGCGGTGGAAGCCCAAGTACCCGATGGGGATTTTCTCAAACCGGCTCATGTCCGGCCCCCGGGACACGGTGCGTTCAAAGCACGCTTTCAGGGTATCAACCGGGATCTGTTTGCTGGTCACGCCGAAAATGGAACACATAAAAAGCACCTCCGTTTTTATTGGGCAGCTTTCGTCTCTGATATTTCAGGACGAAGGCCGCCGCTCCGTGGTGCCACCTGATTTGCTTCTTTGTCAGGCTCTTGGGATCGCCTTTGATCCCGCTAAGCCCTGGCGGCTGTAACGTGCCGCCCCGACGCCGCCCCTACTTGCCTTCGGCGGCTTTCAGTTTGGGCTTGGAAGGGTTCTTCGCCTGACCGCTCATACGGGATTCTCACCGGCTACCGCTCTCTTGGATGCCGCCGCATCAGGTTACTTTGCTTCCGCAACGCTTTGATGTGAAATTTGCGGGCATTGTAGCACAGGTTTTCCGCCCTGTCAAGAGGAAAAAATGGAAAAACATTCAGAAAACAGAGAAACAATTGCAGAACAATTTATTTTTCTGAAAGTTATTGACTTTGCTCTGAAAGGATGATATAGTTTCGGCGACAAGGCAAAGGGGTCATGTCGAAAGGCCCGATTTGCCTGTTTTTTATTTTTTGAAGGAGGCGTTTGTCATGAGCAAGTACACCAAGGAAGATATCATCCGCATGGTACGGGAAGACGACGTGGAATTCATCCGCATGCAGTTTACCGATATTTTTGGTCAGCTGAAAAATGTGGCCATCACCGCCAGCCAGATCGAAAAGGCGGTCAATAATGAGATCATGATCGACGGAAGCTCCATCGAGGGCTTTGTGCGCATCAACGAAAGCGACCAGTACCTGCGGCCCGACCTCAGCACCTTCGCCATCCTGCCCTGGCGGCCCCAGCACGGCAAGGTAGCGCGTCTCATCTGCGACGTGTACAACCCGGACGGCAGCCCCTTCGCCGGAGACCCCCGCGGGGTACTCAAGAAGGTATTGAAGAAAGCCGCCGATATGGGCTATTCCTTCAACGTCGGCCCTGAAATGGAATTCTTCCTCTTCCAGACCGACGGGGAGGGCCGCCCCACCACCACCACGGGCGACGAGGCGGGCTACTTCGACTTAGGCCCCCTGGATCATGGTGAAAGCACCCGACGCGAAATCTGCATGAGCTTAGAGCAGATGGGCTTTGAAATCGAGGCCAGCCACCACGAGGTGGCCGCCGGTCAGCATGAGATCGACTTCAAGTACGCCGACGCGCTCACCGCCGCCGACAACATCATGACCTTCAAGCTGGCGGTGAAAACCCTGGCCCAGAAGAACGGCCTGCACGCCACCTTCATGCCCAAGCCCGTGTTCGGCATCAACGGCAGCGGCATGCACACCAACATGAGCCTGTTCAAGGACGGCAAGAACGTGTTCGCCGATCCCAGC